>JACRID010000049.1 GCA_016220145.1 Candidatus Peregrinibacteria bacterium | reverse complement strand
GCACTAATCGATTTCTACGATGAAACATACGCAAACCTGGAACGCGATTTTCTTCTCTTTAAAAGGCGTTTTTGGCCTTCCCCACATACTTCCCAGCTTCCCCTATCCATTAACTTAAATCAAATATGGTGAAAGATCAGTAAACAAGACTTGAGAAACACTGCGGTTTTCTGTATCCTGTAATTACCTTATGACAGACCCACTTCTCAGCATTTCGCCTCTGGACGGTAGGTATAGGGAAAAAATAAAACAGCTCGAAACATATTTCTCCGAGTACGCGCTAATTCGCTACCGGCTTCTTGTTGAACTTGAGTGGTTTATTTTCCTTTGCAATGAAGTGAAATTGGAAGGCACGCGTGAGCTTAATAAAGCGGAGTTAAAGGTGCTGCGCGAACTTTCCACGGGGTTTGAAGTGATGGATGCAAAGCGCGTGAAGGACATCGAAAAAAAGACGAACCACGACGTGAAAGCTGTGGAATATTTTATAAAAGAGCACCTTGAGGCGTATCCAAAACTGGATGTGATGGCCGAGTTTATTCACTTCGGCTGCACTTCGGAAGACATCAACAATTTGGCTTATGGCCTGCTTTTAAAGGATTTTGACACGAAAGAATTCATGCCACTTTTGAGCGGCGTGATTATTGAAATTTTTGCGATGGCAAAGAAGTATAAAAATGTACCTATGCTGGCTCACACTCATGGGCAGCCTGCAAGTCCGACGACCGTTGGCAAAGAATTTTTGAATGTTGTCTCACGACTTGAACGCCAATTTGATTCGTTTAAAAAGATTTCTCAACCGGGCAAATTCAGCGGAGCGGTCGGGAATTTTAACGCGCACGCAATCGCTTATCCAAAGGTTGACTGGATCGGCGTTTCTCACAGATTCGTCACTTATCTTGGATTGAAACCGAATACGGTGACAACTCAGATAGAACCACACGATACTCTTGCCGAACAATTTGACGCGCTTGCTCGCATAAACACGATTTTGATTGATCTAGACCGCGACATTTGGACTTACATTTCAATGGGATATTTTAAGCAAAGATTGAAGGAAGGTGAGATTGGGTCTTCGACTATGCCGCACAAAGTGAATCCGATTGATTTTGAAAATTCAGAAGGGAATTTGGGGCTTGCCAATGCGGTTTCCAGGCACATGGCGGAAAAACTTCCGCTTTCAAGAATGCAGCGCGACTTAACCGATTCCACCGTTTTAAGAAATGTCGGCGTGGCCTTCGGTTACAGCGTTCTGGCTTACAAGAATTTGCTGGCAGGTTTGGCTAAGCTGGAAATTAATGAAAAACGTCTGCAAAAAGATTTGGATGAAAATTGGGAAGTTTTAACGGAGGCGATACAAACGATTTTGCGCAAATATAAGGTGCCCGGCGCCTATGAAAGGTTAAAAACCTTGAGCCGTGGCAAAAAATTAATGGAAAGCGAAATACGAACGTTTATTAAACAACTCAAAATCAACGCCGAAGACAAAAAGAGATTGCTGGAGCTTACGCCGGCGACCTATACTGGCTTGGCCGGCAAGTTAGTCGACTCTTACAAACTCCGGATTTAGTACATGATACTTTCCGACACAGATATTAAAGCTAAAATTGCCAGTGGAGAGATTGTTGTTGAGTCTCCGGATTCCGGGCATATCGCCAACATAAACGCCTCCTCTTTGGATTTGCGCCTTGGGCATTTTTTTAAGATATACGATCACAGCAAAAAGGCGATTTTGGATCCGCTCGATAAGGAGAGTTTTGAAAACGTGACAAAGTTGGTTGAAGTGGAAGCCGGGGAAGCTTTTATAGTTCAGCCCGGCGAATTTGTGCTTGGAGTAACAATGGAAAAAATTAAAATTGCCGATAATTTGGTGGCGCGTGTGGAAGGACGAAGTTCATTAGGACGGCTCGGAATCATCATTCATTCAACCGCAGGCTTTATTGATGCGGGTTTTGAGGGCACCATCACTCTGGAAATCACCAATATAAATCGCATGCCGGTGGCTCTTTATCCCAGAATGCGCGTGTGCCAACTTGCGTTTGAACCAATGTCATCACATGCCGAAGTTTCTTATTCCAAAAAGAAAACTTCAAAATATCAGGGACAAATTTTGCCGCAAGAAAGCCGAATTGCGATGGATCCAGAATTTCTAGAGATAGCAAAAAGCAGAAAACACAAAAATATGAATCGTAATATCCCGCAAAAAACAACACAGACAGTTTGACATAAAGTAAATATTGATTTATATCTGGGACGAACTCTGACTTTGTCTTTTGCGACTCAAAAAGTACGCGACGGACTCCAAGAGTTCTGTTCATTTCTTTGGCCGTTTTCCATTCACAAAGTGCGGGAATGAATTCTGCCCTCAACGATTGATAGTAGGATTCATTCCCTGCGCTGGTGTGCAGGCAATGGGGTGTGGCGGGGGCTGGTCTCCCTCCACAAGCAGTAACAACGCATGCACAACGCGTTGTACCAGATCGGTACGCACACGTTAGTGCGAGCAGAAATACCAGAGGAGGTGAACAATGGGGCTGCGTCACTACGTGGCCCCAATTTCAAAAAAATTTGGCACTGGACAAAAGCCTTATAAATTAGTAATATATCCTTGTTCCGTAAGAAAGGGCCATCACCCTTACTCTGCGCGACGGAGTGGAACCTGAGGAAGAAACCCAATCAAATGGGCATTAGAACCTCACGCGGCAGCCCGCGACACCAACGTAAAGAGCGCCTGACCTTAAAATTAATTGGCCTCGCTGCGGCTCGGCCTAGGGAAGGGAAGCAAGGTGGTACCATCCGAGAGGATCCTTGTAGTAATAACTTAACAAGGATTTTTTTATGGCAAAATCATACTTCAAACCGGTTGATTCCAAAACCCCGATGTCGAAGGTGGAGCACGAGATGCTCGATTTTTGGGAACGTGAAAATATTTTTACCGAATCAGTGAAAAACAGGAAAGGTAAGCCAAAATACGTGTTCTTTGACGGGCCGCCGTTTGCAAACGGATTGCCTCACTACGGCCACATTTTGGCGAATGCGCTCAAGGATGTCGTAACTCGATATTGGACTATGCGCGGATATTATGTGCCGCGCGTTAACGGTTGGGATTGCCACGGTTTGCCGGTGGAATACGAAATAGAAAAAGAGTTGAAGCTGACGGGTCGCAAGGACATAGAGAAAATGGGCGTTTCAAAGTTTAATGCAGAGTGCCGTAAAAGCGTTTTTCGCTACACGACTGAATGGGAAAAACTTTTAAAACGCATCGGGAGATGGGTGGATTTTGGCCACAGTTACGCAACTCTTGAAAATGAATACATGGAGTCGATTTGGTGGGTTTTCAAAGAAATATGGAATAAAAATTTGGTTTATCAGGGCTACAAGAGCATGCACATATGCCCGCGATGCGAGACTCCTCTTTCGAATTTTGAAGTGACGCTGGGATATAAAGACGTGACCGACATTTCGGTTTATTTGAAATTTAAATTGACGGAGGGCGAATATAAAGGCGCTTACGTTTTGGCTTGGACAACGACGCCGTGGACGCTGCCGGGGAATATGTTTTTGGCTTTAAATAAAGATATTAAGTATGTGGAAGTTGAGTCGGACGACAAGAAATATATTTTGACCAAGTCGCGATTGGAAGCTGTATTTAAAGATAAGCCGCACACAATTCTAAAAGAAGTTAAGGCCAAGGATTTAGAAGGCGCCCACTACGAACCACTATTCCCATTCTATCCGCGAAAAGATTGCTATCGCGTAGTTCTAGCGGATTTCGTGACAGTTGAAGATGGTACCGGCGTCGTTCACATTGCTCCTGCTTTCGGTGAAGATGACTTGAAAGTCGGCCAACGCGAAAAAGTCGAGCCGATTTGCCACGTCAATAAAGACGGGACTTTCACTTCCGAAGTTACTCCGTGGGTCGGCAAATTCGTAAAAGGCCAGGACCAAAATATAAAAGATCACCTTGATAAAGAAGGAAAACTTTTTGCGTTTGAAAATTTCAAGCACAGCTATCCTCATTGCTGGAGATGCGACACGCCGCTGCTTAATTACTCAACAAAAGCGTGGTTCATAAAAGTAACCGACGTAAAAGACAAGCTTTTGAAGAACAACAAGAAAATTCATTGGGTTCCGGACCACATTCAAGAAGGCCGTTTTGGAAAATGGCTGGAAGGCGCACGCGATTGGAACGTTTCCAGAAATCGTTTTTGGGGCTGTCCTATGCCGATTTGGGAGTGCGAATGCGGAAATCAAAAATGTATCGGCTCGCTAAAAGATTTGAGAGAAAGTTCCACCGGCAGCAACAATTTCTTTGTATTTAGGCACGGTGAAGCTGAGCAAAACAAAGCCGGCACACTCAATTCAAGTTTGGATAATGTTCGCCATTTAACACAGGTCGGTAAGGAGCAAGCCGAGAAGTCGGCCAAAAAAAATAAGGACAAGAAAATAGACATGATTTTCTGTTCGCCATTTCCTCGCGCATTGGAAACGGCTGAAATTCTGGCAAAACAACTTGGCGTAGAAATAGCAGTGGACGAACGCCTGCGTGAACATAATATGGGCGTATTTGACGGCAAAAGCACCGATTCGTACCTAAAATCTTTTGAAGATTATGAAGAACTTTATTCCAAGAAAGTTGAGGCGGGTGAATCATTTAAAGAGATGGAAATTCGCGTGCTCGAATTCGTAAATAATTTGAATCAAAAATACGCCGGCAAAAATATAATGCTGGTCACTCATGGCGACGTTATCCGCGCAATCGCCAAATATTTTGACCGTCTATCAACCGAAGAAACATTTAAATTCAAACCGGAGCTTGCCGGAATGTATGAATATAAAGCCGGCAAACTGCCTATTCGCGATGGCAGATTGGACCTGCACAAGCCATATATAGACGACATCAAATTTGAATGCGAAAAATGCGGCAAATCCATGCAACGCATACCGGAAGTTTTGGATTGCTGGTTTGAAAGCGGTTCAATGCCATACGCGCAGCTTCATTATCCGTTTGAAAACAAAAAAGAGTTTGAGGATAATTTCCCTGCGAATTTTATTGCCGAAGGCGTGGACCAAACTCGCGGCTGGTTTTACACACTGCATGTCCTTTCAACAATTCTTTTCGACAAGCCGGCCTTTAAAAACGTCATTGTTAACGGGATTTTGCTTGCCGCCGACGGCGAAAAACTTTCAAAACGCAAAAAGAATTATCCTGATCCAAACATGCTTTTTGAAACCCACGGCATAGATTCAACCCGACTTTTTTTGTACACATCAACGGCGCCAATGGCGGAAGACGTGAGATTTTCCGAAAAACACGTCGAAGAGATTGTGAAAAAATTCACGCTCACGCTTTGGAATACTTACAGCTTCTTTGTTACATACGCGAATATCGACGGCTGGACGCCTGAAAGGAGAGGCGATGGAGGAAAGAAAGGCAGTAAGCTGGACGAATGGATACTTTCCGAATTGCACTCACTCACTCAGGAAATCACAAAGAACATGGATGAATATAATCTTACAAAGGCAACGCGTCCGCTCCTCGAATTCGTGGACAATCTTTCAAACTGGTACGTGCGCAGAAGCCGCCGCAGATTCTGGAAAAGCGAAAGCGATGATGACAAAAATATGGCTTATAGAACTCTTTACGAAGTCCTTTCAATTTTGAGTTTGGTGCTGGCACCTTTCATGCCAAACGTGGCGGAAACGATGTATAAGAATTTAACCGGCAATCGTTCCGTGCATCTTGAAGATTGGCCAAAAGCCAATAAAAAATTGATAAAAAGCGGTTTGAATGAAGAAATCCGCACGATCCGAATGATAGTTTCTCTGGCACTAAGCATACGCGCAAAGAAAAACATCAAAGTTCGCCAACCGCTTGCCAAACTTTTGCTGGCCCTTCCGAAAAATGTATCTCAAAAATTGGTAAATGAATATCGCGATGTAATTTTGGAAGAATTGAACGTGAAAAATATTCAATTTGAAACCGAAGGCAAAATCGCAACGCTGTCGGTTAGCGTTGATTCACGCAAAATAGGCCCGCGACTTGGCGGCGAAACCCAAAAAGTTTTGGCCTTAGCTCGAGAAGGAAATTACTCCGTCCAAAAAGACGGCAGCGTTCACTTCCCTAAAACAGGCAAACCCGTCTATGTGCTTTCCCAAGATGAAGTTAAGATCGGCTATAAAGGCAACGAAGGCTTCGACATAGAAAGCGAAAACGGCATTTTGGTCAGCTTGGACACAAAAGTCACCCGGGAATTAATCGAAGAAGGCGCTGTGCGCGACATCATCCGCTATTTGCAAGAACTGCGTAAAAAGGCCAACTACGGCATTTCCGACCGAATTTACGTTTGCATATCCGGCCCAAAACCGATTATGGACGCCGTCACCAAATTTGCCGACTACATTGAACGCGAAACCTTGGCCATCGAATTGCAGGAAGGAGGGGATTTTGAATGGGACGCGGAAGATGAGACCGAAGTCGACGGAAATAAGGTTAAGCTCGGCGTGAGAAAGCAGTAAATTTTGTGTTATAATCTCGCCGTGATCAGAAGACTTCTTCTCGGCATCATTCTAAACGGACTCGCCCTTTACGGCGTTATCTATTTCGTGTCCGGCATCACCTATACCGGCGGGATCTTATTTTTTGTTGTTGGCGGAGCGGTGGTGGGGGTGCTGAACACCATCATTAAACCGATTATAAAAATACTAACCTTTCCAGTTCACCTCATAACAATGGGGCTTTCCTTGATACTCCTTAACGGCGTCATCTTTTGGCTGTTTGAACAGTCCCTCGATGTCCTCAACATCTCCAACGTAAGTATGGACATAACGTCCATAAAGACGTATTTTATCGCTGGCTTCGCATTCGGAGTCATCAACTGGGTTTCACATTTAATTTTCAAATAATCAATATATGCGTCAATTTCTTACGATTTTCCAAGTAGTTGTTTCAGTGTTGCTGGTTGGCGTTATTCTGATGCAAGAAAAAGGCGTCGGACTTTCCGCCACTTTTGGCGGCGGAGGCGAATTTTTCAAAAGCAAACGAGGAATAGACAGGGTGCTTTTCGTTGGCACGGTCATTCTATCCGCTCTGTTCATCCTTACTTCACTGGCTTTCATATTCGTTAAATGACATCCGCTCCAAAAGTACTATCGCTTTTTTCTTCGATGCCGCGAAGGGAAAAAATTATAGTTGGCGTTTTGGCGCTCGTTTTTTTATTTTCAATCGGCGAGCTCTTAATTTCCAAGATTAAATTCCCCGTCCACTCTGAAAAGGGCGTCTTTGCGGAAGGAATTATCGGCCACATACAGGATTTAAATCCTCTTTTTGCGGATTATAACGACACGGATCGCGATCTAACAGGTCTTATTTTCTCCGGTTTGATGAGATATGACCCGATTGTAAAAAATTTCTTTCCGAATTTGGCGACCAGTTTTGAAAAAACCTCAAATGGACTTATATATACCCTAAATCTGCGCACGGATGCGGTTTGGCACGACGGCGAACCTGTAACCGCGGAAGATATTCTTTTTACTTTTAAAGATGTAATACAAGATCCCGGTTTTAGAAATCCATTATTGAAAACCACTTTCGAAGGAGTGACGGTAAATAAAACCTCTCAAAATACGGTGACTTTTACCCTGACTAAGCCAAATTCATATTTTATTTCTTATTTAACTCTCGGGATTTTGCCGAAACACGTGTTGAAAGATGTTCCGATCGCGAGTTTGGACAAAACAAATTTTGGACAAAGACCTATCGGCAGCGGACCATATAAAGTGACAGGTTTAAATTTAAACGAAGAAGGCGATTACATCGATCTGCTGGCATTTCCCCAATACTACGGCATGAGCACAAAACCCACTATCGAACGCATGCGTTTTTTCACTTTCCCTGATGAACAATCTTTAATGGAACATAAATCGGCGCTGCATTCTGCGGGTAAGCTTGGCATTACCAGCCCCGCTTTTCAAGAATTTTCCAAGGATGACCGTTTCGCCATTTATCATTACACCTTAAATCAATTCACGGCGGTTTATTTAAACAGTTCAAACCTCTTCCTGAAAGATAAAAAAGTTCGCCAAGCATTGGCATTAGGATTGAATAAAGAAGCACTGGTAATGGTCGGTGAAAAGCGCATCGACGGCCTGGATTTAGCGGATCACGGCAAGGAGGCCGGTTTTGCCGGAAACCAGGGAGCGGCGGCCAAGGCACTGGATGATCTTGGCCTAAAGATAGGCCCGGAGGGCTTCAGGATAAACAATAAGGGGGAAAAGGTATCTCTTAACCTGTTGGCGACACCCAAAATACCCAAAACAGTCGTTGAAAACCTGCGCAACCAGTGGCAAACCCTTGGCGTTCAGATAAACATAATCAGTTCCAACAGCGAAACCTTTGTAGACCTTGTCAGCGAACGCCGCTATGATGTCCTTCTCATAAAACAGAGTTTAGGCTATAATCGCGACGTCTATCCGCTCTTTCACTCAAGCCAAATTGCGACTGAAGGACAAGGTTCCGGTCTGAACTTCTCCAATTTTAAGAGCTTCAGAACCGATGGCCTAACCGAAGCAATTCGCAAAGAAAAGGATTCGAAGGATAAGGAAAAACTTCTAATCGAGCTTTCGAAGGTGATTGAGGATGAAGTGCCGGTGATATTTGTTTCGACTCCGGTATATGCGTATGTTATCGACAAGCGCGTGCAACCGTTCACCGTTAACTCTCTGGATTTTCACAGCGACAGGCTCTCCGTTCTTACTCACTTATCATTTCCAAATCTTTAAATATTAATATCCAATTATATGAAAGTAATATTCACAGACAATGTACAGGGCGTTGCCACTCGCGGCGATGTAAAAAATGTCAAAAGCGGTTTTTATAGAAACTTCCTTTTGCCGAGAAAAAAGGCGGTTTTGGCGACCGAGCCGATTTTGAAAGAATGGGAAGAGCGCCGCAAGCATATGTTGATTGAAAAGGAGAATTTAAAGACTCAGTTGAAGGAGACAAAGCGCCGTTTGGAAGGCGCAAAAGTGCGCCTTGAGAAGAAGGTGACGGCCAAAGGTACTTTGTATGGAGGAGTAAAAGCGATTGACGTCGTTAAGGCGATAAAAGAACAATTGAATATTGAAGTACCGGCCACGGCTGTAATAGTCGGAACTGCAATTAAAGCTGTCGGAAATCATTCGGTTAAACTTCATTTGGGCGAAGGCGTTGAGGTGGAAATACCGGTCGAGGTGGCTCCAAAGAAATAATTATGGGGAAGCTTCTTGCCCTAGATATCGGTACTAAACGCGTCGGTTATGCCGTTGCTGACGAGGCTAATGGTTTTGCGTTTCCACGCACTGTGATCGCAAAAACGCCAACTGCGAAATTTGTAGAAGACCTGAAAAAGATCGTGAGAGAAGAGGGGATTTGTAAAATAATTATAGGCTTGCCGCTTGATGCCGAAAACGAGGAAGGCGGAAATGCAAAGCGCATTAGAAAATTTGGCGAAAACCTGGCGTGCAACTTAATGCTGCCAATTGAATACGTCGATGAATTCGGCTCCACAGATGAGGCGTTGGCCAAAATACCTTTCAGGGGCGATCGCGGCCGAAATAAAGACTTTAGAGACGCCATTTCCGCGCAGATAATACTGCAGAGGTATCTGGATAATAAAAAAATATAGATTTCACCTCTTCGGTCAAATCCGTAACCGTTTTTACTTTTATGGCTTTTTAAGATAAAATCCGCATGCGGGGTGGAGCAGAGGCAGCTCGCAAGGCTCATAACCTTGAGGCCGGTGGTTCGAATCCACCCCCCGCAACCAGAAATCAAGTGAGCCCTGCGGCAAGCCACTGGCGCTCACTGTCATGGAAGACAATGGCTTGCCGCAGAGGCGAACGCAGATTTCCTTTAAAAATAGCAGTTTTCCGTTAGTCCTCATGTCAGGGTAGCTCAGTTGGTTAGAGCGTGGGACTCATAAGCCCAAGGTCGCCGGTTCAAGCCCGGCCCCTGACACCACGCAATTCCGCAAAGCGGAATTGCGCTTCGTTCTCCCTCTATATATCTGCAGCTTCCCACAGGACAACATCGGTGACCAAGTTCATCTTTGCTTCACTCCAAAATAAGTGATTGCGGTATCCCTGCGGGAGCGCTTTTTTGAGTCCGGTTGCGAGACCCACTGCGTGCTCAGGTAGCGTGACTACACGACCGGCGTGGTTATGCGGGAGCACCTGTGCGGCGATGGGTACTACATCATCCTCGCATCCGCCTTGCACCGCCGTGACGCGTTCGCCCATACCAAGCTTAACAAGTTCATGAACAGCCGTCCCGGCAAGTTTCGGGCGTGATTCATAATGAACACCGCAGAGCATTAGTGGCGGTAGAAGAGGAGGTGGGCGCACCGTAATATAAGGATGCAGCGGCCCCTCAACAAGAATAACTTTGAGTATATTCTTAAATTCCATTCGGATCGCGGTAAGCAGAGCGATAAATGCCCCGTACGATCGTCCGATGATGAGTATATGTGGCGCCCCAAATTAATCTTCGATTTCAGCCGTGCACTTCTCAATCATCGCAGAGGCTCTTTCTACCGCGTGGAGCGGATGTTCGTGCGCGGACCGCAGGGGAGTAGGAGCAATAGTTCGCATGTAGCGGGGTGCTAACCGCATACGAAGCGCAGATTCAATTCCGTCATTTTCTCCATTCATAAGCAAACCAGCTACATTAATCACATCAACTTTAGTCGGCGTATGTTCCATATGTGAAAAGACTGGCGTTAAACACCAGATCACATCGCAAACCTATCCCTATCAAAGAAGAAGATAAACCATTTTTTCGGGTTGCTCGTGGATTGATAGCGGTCCTTGTTTAGTCTTACCGCCTGTTCTTCCGGAGTTAAAAACGCAACCTTGTCGTCTTTTGTCAGAACAATAACTTCTTCACCGGGTCTTATAAGTCCAAGATTTTGTTTTATGATTTTTTCCTTATAGGCATCGGATTTATAGTATTCGTAATCCTCGGAAAGCAAACTGTTTGCGCGTTCCATTTTTGCGTTCTCATCCTCGGCGCTCTTAATAAACTTATCAATCTGGTAGCTTTTATAAAGCGAAGTGCTCAATACATAAAACATGTAAGCCAAAAGTATAAATTCGACCGAAAGAATCATTTTGGTGCTGCGGGAAATTTGCGTGGAGTACATAATCTATTAACTATAGGATTATATCGGACTACAATCGTATTGTGAAACATATACACTTTATCGGAATTGGCGGGATTGGCGTCAGCGCTTTGGTTGGCATAATGCACGCGCGCGGGAAGACGATTTCCGGCAGCGATCAGGAAGAAAGTCCGATAACGCAAAACTTGGGAAAACAGGGGATTAAGGTTCACATAGGCCACGGGCCGGCAAATTTGTTTCCAAAGCCGGATTTGGTGGTTCATTCTCTCGCAATAGATGATAAAAACTTGGAATTAAAGGAGGCAAAACGCCTAAAAATTCCGACTTTGACTTATCCGCAGGCCGTTGGCGAACTGACGCGCGAATATTTCACCATAGCCATTTGCGGCACACATGGAAAGTCCACAATCACGGCGATGATTTCCAAGGTTTTGATTGAAAATGAATTTGATCCGACGGTAATAGTCGGCACCAAATTGAAAGAGCTGGGAGGCCAAAATTTCAGGACGGGGAAGAGCAAACTGCTGGTTTTGGAAGCATGCGAATATCGCCGCGCATTTTTAAATTACTCTCCAAAAGTTATAGTTTTGCATACTCTTGATCCCGACCATTTGGATTATTATAAAGATTTTGCGGACTATCTTTCTGCGTTTAAGGAATTTACGGCTAAATTACCCGCTGACGGCTATTTCTTCGGCAGTTTTGATGATGAAGATGTAAATAATATCCAACATCGCCTGCTCGAAAATAAATTTCCGAACTACAACATGTTTGGGTACGGGACTTTTTCCAAGAGCGGAAATGCATATTTGGAAGGTAATGATGTTTATAAAAACGGCGAAAAAGCGGGAGAAATGCACCTTAAAATTCCAGGCCAACACAATAGAACAAATGCCTTGGCCGCTTTTACCATCTGTTCTCAATTCGGAATCACTCCAAAAGCAATTCTAAAAAGTTTGAATAATTATTCAGGCGCCTATCGCAGGTTTGAAAAGAAAGGAAAACTTGGACACACTGTTTTAATAGACGACTATGGACACCATCCCGCCGAAATTGCAGCAACTCTACAGGCTGCTCGCGAAGAATATAAAAACGAGAGAATATGTGTAGTCTATCAGCCGCACCAGTATAACCGAACAAAAAACTTACTCAAGGAATTCGGACCCGCTTTTAAGGATGCAGATTTTGTGATCATCCCAAATATTTTTGACGCGCGAGATTCCGTTGAAGATAAATCCGCCGTGTCTCCGGAAAAATTGGTTGAAGAAATAAAGCAAAACGGAATTCATGCAATATATGGCGGCGGTTTGGAAAAAACGGCTGAATACCTTAAAAAACACGCCAAAGAATTTGATGTCGTCATCACCATGGGAGCGGGTGACGTATGGAAAATCGCGGACGAACTCTTATTTTAAACCTTCCAATTCTTTTCTTATACCGAACAGCTTTTTGATTTTGCGTCCCATTATTTTCCAAAATCCGCCGAAATACACGACATTCAGCATAATCACTCCGATGAGCATCACCGCATCGTAGTTGATTCTGCTTGTCCAATAAACGTCTTTCAGAGTCACCAGCATTCCAAATTCATCCAGGATAAGAGCCAATCCAACCCCATAAAGAACCGCAATCTTGCGAATATGGCTTCTTTTGGTATCCACAAGGCTTATAAAGCCCGCAATTGCGAGCAAAATTATTCCAAAATTGAAATGATGTATGTGAAAACCCTTTACATAAACGGTTCCAATGAAAAACAAAATATCCGGAACTATATCACGGTGGATTGAATATGCAATCAAACGTGAGCAGAAAAACGTCATCAGGAAACTAAAAAAAACTATGAATGGATCCCCACGTGTAAACCCGTGGTACCATCGCCTACAGCAGCTTAAGCTGCTGTCCTGAATCCTGGGTACCCTGAAATTCAACATATCGCTTAATCGTTTTTTCGTCCAAACCCACGGACCCCAGGATTCAGGATCCGACGACGGTATTTGC
>JACRID010000050.1 GCA_016220145.1 Candidatus Peregrinibacteria bacterium | reverse complement strand
TTAATAGGTTTTCTCCTAAAAAATTTTTTGACCCCCGTTTTTATTGTCAATGCCTTTCTGAACTTCCAGGTTGCCAGTTTCCCCTTTTGTTATGCCAAAAAAACACCCTCTACTTCACGGATTATGGTGAAGCTCCAAAAATATATGGGTTCTTTAACCTGTTAAGATATGATATTGTCGGTTTATGAAGACATTTGACCCAGTTTCAGAACTTTTGGACCGCGCAACCGAAGAAGTCATTGTTCGCAAGGAACTTGAGGCAAAATTGCGCTGCGGCGATAAGATCACGCTTTATCTTGGAATCGATCCGACTGGCGCGCGTTTGCACATTGGACACGCTATTGCTCTGCGCAAATTGCGTGATTTTCAAAGACTCGGACATAAAGTGATTTTTTTGATTGGAAGCTTTACGGCGCTGATTGGCGACACTTCCGATAAAGATTCGCCTCGTCCTCCGATGACGTCCGCACAAATTGAAGAAAACTTTAAGACTTATAAACAGCAGGCAAGCAAGATTTTGGATTTTTCAAAAATTGAGCTTAAGTACAACGGAGATTGGCTTTCAAAGCTCACTTTTAAGGAAATTATTGAGCTTGCAAACAAATTCACCGTGCAGCAAATGATTGAGCGCGACATGTATCAAAAGAGGATTGCGCAATCCAAGCCTATTGGACTGCATGAATTTTTATACCCGCTGATGCAAGGCTATGACAGTGTCGCCATGAATGTGGATTTGGAAATTGGCGGACGCGACCAACTTTTTAACATGCTGGCCGGCAGAACTCTTCAAAAATTGATGAATAACCGTGAAAAACACGTGTTGACGGTGAAATTGCTGGAGGGCACCGATGGCCGCAAGATGGCAAAAACCTATAATAATGTGGTTAATATCACCGACACACCTGATGAACAATACGGGAAGTTGATGTCCATAAAAGATGAATTGATTTTGCAGTATTTTGAGCTTTGCACGGATGTTTCCATGAAAGAGGTTGCTGAACTAAAGGCGGCAATGGCTTCCGGCGAGAATCCGCGCGACATGAAAAGGCGGCTTGCGCGTGAAATTATCACTTTGTACCACGATAAGGAAGCTGCGAAGGGAGCCGAAAAGGAATTTATTAAGATTTTTCAGAAACACGATAAGCCGACCGAGATTGAAGAAAAAGTTATGCCAAAGAAGGAATATGGCATTTGCGAGCTTTTGTTTGATTCGGGAATGGCAAAATCGAAGGGCGATGCCAAAAGATTGATTGAGGGCGGGGGAGTCAGCATGGACGGCAAAAAAATCACAGATCCGTTTGTAAAAATTGCGTTAAAGGCAAAATCCAGTCTTATTAAGGTGGGAAAGCGTCAATTTCTGAATCTGCACACGAAGTAATTGAACCTCTAAAATTGTGACACAATTGAATATACCTTTATCTAAGGTAATACGGACAACGCCTTTGCATTTGCGACGATTAAAAGAAATGAAGATAGAAACCGTGGCGGATATTTTGACGTATTTTCCGTGGCGGTATACCGACCAGCGCGAGGTAACCCGCATAATCGACATAAAATTGGATGAAATAAATGTAATTCGCGGACGTTTGCTTACGATAAAAAGTGGAAATTTGTGGCGCCGCAGGATGGAAATAACAACGGCTTTGATAAGCGATGAAAGTGGTACAATCGAGGCGGTTTGGTTTAATCAGCCGTATCTTGCAAAAATGCTGGTGCAAGGTAAAGAAATTATTGTCTCCGGAAAGGCAAAATATAATAAAAAGCGCGGACGATTGTTTTTGCAAAGCCCAAATGTGGAACTTATAAAAGATCAGCAAATACACACCGCCAGAATTGTGCCGATTTACCATGAAACTGAGATTGGCGTTGACGGGCGCGTATTCGGCAAAATTTCCTCGAAATGGATACGCGAGAAACTTTTTCCATTGATGGATTTTGCGGATGAATTTGAGGATTTTCTGCCGGCTGAGATTATTAAGGAACACTTATTAATGCCTTTAAATAAAGCTATTCGCAACGTCCACTTCCCTGAAACCGAAAAAACTTTGGATGACGCGAAACGCAGATTGGGGTTCGACGAACTGTTTTTGATTCAACTGGCGGCTCTGCACCGCCGGTACATGTGGAGAAAAATTTCTAAAAAAGAACACAAACAAATGCCGGCAGATTGGGAATTGATGAAAACCTTTACACAATCGCTTCCATGGCCGCTCACAAATGCGCAAAAGAAGGCAATTTATGAGATCATTAAAGATTTGGGTGAGCCTTATCCGATGTCGCGGCTGCTGGAAGGGGATACCGGATCGGGAAAAACCGTGGTTGCCGCGGCTGCAATTTTGCACGCAATAAAGGCCGGTTGGCAGGTTTGCCTTCTTGCGCCAACCGAGATTCTGGCTCGCCAGCACTTGAAAACAATAACCAAAGTTTTGGCCAAATTTAAAATTGAACCAGTTTTGATGACCGGTTCAACATCAATAAAAGAGAAGAAATCTATTATTGAAGGCCTCGCGAATGGCGCATGCAGTTTAGTAATAGGAACTCATGCGCTTTTACAAGAAGGCATAAGCTTTAAACGGCTTGGACTAGCCATAATCGACGAGCAGCACAGGTTTGGCGTTCGCCAGCGTGAATTACTAAAAACTCATGCAAGTCCACATGTTTTAAACCTTACCGCAACGCCGATTCCGCGAACTTTGGCACTGGTTTTATATGGCGACCACGATCTTTCGATTCTTGATGAAATGCCGCCGGGCCGACAAAAAATTCTTACGCGCGTTGTGCCTGAAAATAAACGACCAGAGGCCTACAAATGGATAAGAAATGAGATTGAAAAGGGGAGTCAAGCTTTTATAATTTTTCCGCTGATAGAAGAATCTGAGGAACTGCAGGTAAAAGCGGCTGTGAGCGAGTTTGAAAGGCTCAAAAATGAGGTTTTTCCTGAATTGAGAATAGGCCTTCTGCACGGCCGCATGAAACCGGAAGATAAAGATGCCGCCATGCAGGCCTTTAATAAGGGCAAAATCCAGATTCTGGTCTCTACGGCGGTGGTGGAAGTCGGCGTGGACGTGCCAAACGCAACGATTATGATGATTGAAGGCGCGGAAAGGTTTGGGCTGGCTCAACTGCATCAATTCAGAGGCCGCGTGGGCAGGGGACAAAAGCAATCTTACTGTTTCCTCTTCCCTACTTTACAAATTCCACAAGTATTACAAAGATTAAATGCGCTGGTAAAATACAATTCCGGGTTCAAATTGGCCGACGTTGATTTGCAGTTGCGCGGACCCGGCGAGGTTTATGGAACCGCTCAAAGCGGAATTCCTGATTTAAAAATGGCAAGTCTGGGAAACTCGGAATTAATTAAAGAAACTCGTGCAGCGGCGGTGAACATAATTGAGCAAGACCCGGAATTGGTGAAATATCCTAAATTGAAGGAGAAAACCCTTGAACAACAAAATGTAGCAATCGACTACTAGTAGAATAAATAATTTGTTCAAAAAACGGGTTAAATAGGCGATTAAGACGATACAAATGTCGGCTTGTGAATTAAAACGTGTATAAACGCGAGTTTTGGATAGGATGGCTTACAGAAGCCCAAAATACCTCCTGCTTAGCCAGTGGCCACCCTTTTTACCCTCTACCTAGCTTTGCACAAGATATATTGTGCAAAGTACGGAACATCTTCGGACTATTTATCCCCCGCCACATTTTTCATCTAAAATTGCATGCTACCTTACTATTGTCATCCCGCACTTGATGCGGGATCTAGATTCCCGATCAAGTCGGGAATGACATACCAGTTGCCTCCCCTATCATAATATGGTATAATTTACAGATTTAATTAAGGTTAACTATGGGAGACAAATTAACACCGGCTGACGATAAAACATCTTCACCTGAAGTAATGCCTGAAGGCAGGACGCAAAAGCCACTGGAAATTAGCCCGGAAACACTTGCTGAACGCAAGAAAGCCGGCGAAATGGAAGTAAAAGGGAAAACTATGAGGGGGGAAGCCGATGTTTTACTAAACAGATTGGCCGAAAGAACAAGTGAACGCCCCATGGATCCAGAAACTTCGAGGAAAATAACATCTGTAAATTTCTCCGATTCGGTTGAAAAACAAAAAGAGAACATTGACGCCCTTGAAACGGTCGTTTTTTTCATGCTGGCCGATTTATTTGCCAGATATCCGGAGTTGGCTTCAAATGCAAGTTTGGGAAATCCAAAAGATGCGGCTTCGATTTTGCCTAAATTCATAAATAAATCGCATCCGGAGGGACTTTCCGGAGCGGATGCAGCGGCTTATTCAAAGCTAAAACAAATGGTTTGGCATCTGAATGCTCCGGTAACCGAATACTTCAAGGATAATTGGGGAGAATTGGTGGCGACGGCGCGAGAAAGAAGCAAAGTTGTAACGGCGCTGGCGGCACAGAGTTTCTTACCGACTTCAGCTCCTGTAATCGGGCCACTGCAAGCCCCAAATAAAAAGCCTGAATCTTCAAAAAACGGTTTTATAGGCACGGCGGTTGAATTTGGCAAAAACCATCCGATAGCGGCAACAGCTATAGTCGCAGCGGGAGCTTTTGGCTTATACAAGCTATTTTCATGGATTAAGGAAAAGGTTTCCCCCACCCCATCGGCCGCGGCCGGAGAAACCGCAAAACCGGCCGAACAAAAAGGCGGGATTTTAAAATGGATACTTGGGATCGGCGCAACAATCGCGGCTTTTTTCGGACTCGGGAAACTTTTGGGAACGGACGGTTTTCAAAAATTCGTAAAAGCAAAATTCGGCGTGGATTTGGATAAAAACAGGGCCGCAAAGGCATTAATGCTTTTGGCAAACGGCAAACCCGGCGAGGCTGCGGAAGTTTTGTGGCAAGGAGTTGATGAGAATGCGGAATTTCACACAAAAATGGCGGGGATAATAAGTAAAGAAATGGGCAAAGAAGTCAGCTCAAAAACACTATTTGAAATGAGAAACGAAAAATTTGAGGATTTTATAGGTAAGACCGCACAAATTAAAGACGAATTTAGCTCAACAATCGGTGAATGGGCCGGTATTGCAAAGCCGGTTGCGGGACTTTTTTTGGATTCCGAACAGAAAAATAAGGAGCAAATTGCAGTTCGCGGCTTCTTAAAAAATCATGAAAGCAAGGTACGCGCCGTAATGGCAGTTAGAGATGAAACAACTGTCGATGACGTATTAAAGGCATTATCCGGAGAGAAACCTGCATCAGCAACCGATGCAGCAGGCAGAACAGCTACTGGAGCTGCACCGGCAGCAGCAGGATTAGCTTCCGCCGCCACCGTGGCGGCCCTTGCAAAACCGGACGCTAGAACTGAAAAACCTTTTTATGAAGAAAGAGACGCGTTGGCAAATCGCTTGCCGGAAGGTCCAAAACGCATGGCTGTTGAACGCGAAAAAGTCTTGGTAAGAAAAATAAAATTTTCAGATATAAGACAATTTAATGAAGAAGTTGAATCCCGCGACGAGGCTTTGCGCAATCTTTTGGCAAAGAACTTAAAGCCGGCCGAACGTAAAAAGGTACAAGCAAAGATAAAAACCATGGAAGAACAGCGCAAACATCTTGATAGGCTTTTAACGGAACATGCAAAAGCATACAAATACTACATCGAAGGTTTACAAAAAAATACCGATGAAGGGGATATGAAAAAGAGATTTGCGGATCTAATTCAAACAAAAGAAGTGCTCGAAGCTCATTATGATGAGATATTTGAGAGAGAGGGGTGGACGGAATTACTGGCGCTTACTGCGACTCACGGATTAAAACTTGCGTTGTTTACGTATCGAAAGTTTTTGAAAACAAGCGAAATGACAAACGAACATGCAAATTATTTATTCGGGAAAGCTGTTGATACTTTGCGTCCGGAAAAGATAAAAGAACGGCTTGCAGCGTTAAGAAAGCCAAATCTGTCTATCCCGGGTATCGACGAATTAAAAAAAGAAACCGACGGTTTATTTACAGGCATGCAGAAGCTCATAGATGATGTACACGCCGGCTCTCAAGGTATAGCCGCCGAAGGACTCACTCAAGAACATTTTGAACAACTCGATGCACTCGAAGTTACAATACGCCAACAGCAAAGAAACCTGGAAAGATTATGGCATCAGAAACAAGTTGAGTTAAAGGCCGCTATTGCAAGCGCAAACACAACCGAACAAGGTCGCCTATTGAAAGAAATTCAGGAAATAGGAGCCGAAAGATCACGTTTGGAAGCCGGAGCGATAGGCAAACTTGGTTCAATGTTCGACAGATTCAAACTCATTCTCAAGGGAGTTGGTGGAAAACCGGAGGTGAAAGATAAGGGTGTTGCAGCATTCAGAGGATTTTTCCGAAGAATATTTAAAGAAAATCGCAAACCGGAAGGAGGAATTTCCAAGATTTTATTGAGAAAAGGGAAATTGGTGGTTATGGCCGCAGGATTGGTAATTGGAGGAGAAATGTTGACCGACGAAAAAACCGGCAGAGATAAAGCTTATGCTCAAGCAGGTTTAAGCATGGTTCCACTCGCAGGCACATATCTTGATTTTTATTCGGCGATAGCAGGAAAAGAACAACTGACCGGACGGAAATTGGATGTAACAGACAGGGCTATATCAAGCATGTTTGGAGTGGCCGGCTTGGCAACGGACGCATTGTGTGTTTTTGGTATAGGATTCGCCGGTAAGGGAATACTTACAGGGTTGAAAGCCGCACGCGGTGTTAAAGCTGCTTCCAAAATAGCAAAGGCCACAGAGTCTGCAAAAGATGCTGTTTCGGCCGCAAAAGCTTACAAAGGTTATCGCGCGCTTGAGGTTGCCGGGAAATGGGCGTTTAGAGTAAGCCTTGGAACCGCTCTCGGAGTCCCGGCATATATGGCGTTCACCGAAGATCAAACCGTCGATACATCTGAAGATTTTAGGAATGAAGTTGTTGGAGATTCAATTGAAACGGCTCCGGAAGAGGCATCGGCAAAGGCCGCCTAAATTGCCTTAACCATATACGTGCCGACCAGTTCGTAGCCGAGTTTTCGGTAATATTCGCGAATGCCGACGCCGGAGATTACCGCCATTTTTTTGTATCCGCGATGGCGGGCGATTTCTTCCGCCTTTGCCACAAGTTTTTTGCCAAATCCCATGTGCTGGCTGACTAATTCGTCGTGCTCCGAGATTGGAACCTGCGCGCCATAAGTGTGAAGTTCGCGCAGCAACGCCGCGCCTTCAAGCTCTTTTATAAAATGACGCTTGCCTTGCAAAGAGTAGGAAGAAAAACGAAGACGAAGTAACGCGCACAGCTTATCGCTGTGCGTATCATCAAAACTCAAAAAGATTTCTTGCCCTTGCGACGCTTCATATTCCATCACACTAAGCTCAATGTTTTTGGGATTAATAACGCCTCCGCGAATCTCGCGACACCTGATACACTGACACACAATCCCCTGCTTCAACATTTCCGCATGCGCAACCTGGCGCAAGTTTGAAACCTTACTTCCGGCCGCAATGCTGTTTGCCGGAATATCGCGAATCAAACGACTAACGCGTAAATATCGCGGGAACATCTGTTTAATTTTCAAAATAATTCTCAAAAGTTCATCTTCGGTATATGGCTTATACCTGCCATCTTTGTACCACTTATAAAGCTCGGAATTAGGCACCACCACGCACGGATAAACCTTTAACATATCCGGACGGTAAACCGGATTTTCAAAAAGTTCCTTAAACATTGCAATGTCGCGCTCGACGGTTGAACCCGGCAAATTCGGCATCATGTGATAAGAAAGCTTAAAACCGGCATCCTTCGTCAACTGCGTCGCGTGAACTATCGCATCCGTTTTGTGCCCCCTCTTAACCAAATCCAAAACGTCGTCATAAAGGCTCTGAGCACCGATTTCTATGCGCGTCGCTCCAAGATTCCTCATCCTCACAATTTCCTTTTCATTAAGCCAATCCGGACGCGTTTCGAGCGTAATCGCAACGCACCGATGCTGCACAGTTTCGTTTATTTTCTGCGCCTGCGCCAAACTTCGCGATTTTTTTTCATTCATCGCATTCAAACACCCGCGCACAAAAGAATTTTGATAAGTTTTCGGCAGCGCCGACCAAGTTCCACCCATTATGATCAGCTCAACCTTATCGGTCGGGTGGCCATTATCGTGCAGCGTTTCAATACGGTGTTTAACCTGCAAATAAGGGTCATAATTGTTGTTTATCGCACGCATCACCGCCGGCTCATTGCTCAAATAACTTTTGGGCACATTTTTCTCAGTCGGACAGTAAACACACTGTCCCGGACATCCAAAAGATTTTGTCAAAACCGCCACCGGAGAAACACCCGAAAGCGTGCGAACCGAGCGCTTACGAATCAACCTCTCAAGGTCACTATTTGCCTTTATCTTGCCGGATTTCACCAGTTCGCGGTACGCAATCACCATCTCCGAATTTGGCGGCGGCGAAACCTTAAACTTTTCAGCATACTGTATCTTGGCATTATGAAGCTGGCCGGGAGTTTTGACTCCAGTTTTGAGAACACCAAGAACTAAATCGCCGATATTGGACATATAATGCATGGGACAGGTTACATAGTTTCGCCTGTTTTTACCACTCAGAGCCCTATACAATATATCCGTGCAATCATCTCGCCTTCTTAAAAACGTCAAAGATTCATATTCCAAAATAGCCACCGAATTTGATGCTACTCGCAATAAGAAATGGCCGGAATTTGATGCACTTTTGACCGATTTAAAATCCAACAGTAAATTCCTAAAAAACCACAAATTATTGGATGCCGGCTGCGGGAATGGAAGATTGGCCGATTTTCTCAAGGAAGAGCCAATAAAATATGTTGGTCTCGACAACAATAAGGAACTTTTAAAAATCGCTAAAAAAAAGCATCCAAAGTTAACTTTTTGCCACGGCGATATTCTTAAACTTCCCTTCCCAAAAGCTTCTTTTGATTCCGTCTGGTGCATCGCGGTTTTGCATCACCTGCCAACAAAATCGCTGCAATTAAAAGCTTTAAAAGAAATGAAGCGCGTCCTCAAAAAAAATGGAATGCTTATGCTGACGGTTTGGGATTTGTGGCAAAAAAAGTATAAGAAATATATTGATAAAAAAACTCATCATTCATTTATTCCTTGGGGTCCGGAAAAAGAAATAAAGCGTTTTTATTATGCTTTCACAAAAGCTGAACTCAAAAAACTTATCAGCAAAGCCGGTTTAACTTCGTCTTCCCTAAACTCCACTCCATATAATCTCGTATTCACCTGCCATGAAAAAAGTTAAAATCCTCGACGTACAATTCGACGTTTGCACAAAGGACGAAGCGCTTCGCCGCATTTTGGATTTTTTGGAATTCAGAAAAGGTGAAAGCGGCAAACAAATCGTTACACCAAATCCGGAAATGCTCTTGGAGTCCTCTAAAAACAAACAATTTCATACCATTTTAAATCGCGCATGGCTAAGTATTCCTGATGGAATCGGTATTTTGTGGGCTTCTGCCTTCAAGAAAATCTCAAGACACAATTCTGGCTTATCCAAGCTGATAAAGGCAAAATTATGTTTTCTTAGCTTGTTGTTTTATCCCAAATTATGCAAAAAAGTCTTTCCTGAACGCATAACCGGCGTGGATCTGATGGAATCAATTTGCGCCGTCAGCAGAAAAAGCAAAACTCCAATCTTCCTTCTTGGTGCAAAGGATGGAGTTGCGGTGGAAGCTCAAAAATTCCTTGAGACAAAATATGCAGGCGTAAATGTTGTAGGTACTTTTTCAGGTTCCGCCTCAGACGACGATTTCCCTGCAATTCAAGCCATAATAGCCGAAACGCAGCCGGAAATTTTATTTGTCGCGTACGGCTCCCCTGCTCAAGAACTTTGGATTTCAAAACACCTTCCGGAATTAAAATCAGTAAAAATCGCGATGGGAGTTGGCGGAGCTTTTGATTTCCTATCCGGCCACAAAAAACGCGCTCCAAATTGGATGCACAAAATCGGGCTGGAATGGCTTTATCGCCTGATTCAAGAGCCATCCCGCATAAAAAGAATCTGGAACGCAGTTATCAGATTTCCGCTGCACGTCCTCAGATCATAAGCGGTAGTGCCTAATAGTGCTTCTTCTTTTGGTGAGCCTCTTCCCTTCTCTCAAGGGCGGTTTCAATAAGCGGGCGAATGTGATCCACAATGGAAGATGCCAGGCTTACCGGCTTCAAAATAAACGTATTAATCCTATCCACCGTGTCGCGCACTTTTTCAACTACCTTGTTAATGTCGCGCAGTATCAAAATTACATAAATGAGAGTCACCGATAGGAAAACCGTGAGAAGGGCTATCGCAACGGTCAAAACGATGTAAAAAGTGGTGTTTGTGTTTAATAACATACCATCATAATACATCACGAAAGCAACTTTCTCAAAATTTCGTTGACGATTTTGGGATTCCCCTGCCCCTTGGAAGCTTTCATGGCTTGTCCAACAAGAAAACCGAACGCTTGCTGCTTGCCGCCCTTAAAATCAGCAACAGGTCCCGGGTTTTCTTCAAGCACTTTTTTACAAATTCCTTCAATTGCGCCGGTATCGCTCACTAATTTTAGACCTTTCTCCTCAACCACCTTCTCCGGATCCTTTCCACTGGCATACATTCCTTCAAATATATCCGTTTTAGCCATGTTATTGGAAACCACCCCGTCATTCACCAATTTTATAAGTTTACCAAGCTGTTCAGGCTTGATTTTGCACTCCGCAAGCGGAGTTCCATCATTATTTAGGTGCTTCAACAAAATAGTATTCATAAAAGACACGGCCTTCTTTGAGTCTTTTGAAGTTTCAACAACAATCTCAAAATAATCAGCCATATCTTTTTCTTCAATTAAAATGCCGGCATCTTCATCCGAAAGGCCAAGTTTCTTCATAAATCGCAATTTTCTATCCAAAGGCAATTCCTTAACCTGTAATTTTAGCTTCTCAATTGCAGCTTTTTCAAAAGTCAGCGGCGGCAAATCCGGCTCCGGGAAATAACGGTAATCATGGGCCTCTTCCTTGCTGCGTTGAGAGACGGTTTCGCCTTTTTCATCATCCCAACCGCGGGTTTCTTGCGCAATCTTCCCTCCTTCATTCAAAACCTCTTCCTGTCTCTTAATTTCGTATGCCAAAGCCAATTCCAGCGCGCGGAAAGAATTTAAATTTTTCACTTCGGCTTTAACTCCAAACTCTTCTTGGCCCTTTTTTTTAAGTGAAACATTAATATCGAACCTCATCATCCCCTTCTCCATATCGCACTTTGAAGAACCGACGTATTTCAAAATACGACGAACTTCTTGTGCATAAGCCGACGCCTCCTCAACGGACCTCATGTCAGGTTCCGAAACTATTTCCATAAGCGGGCTTCCGCTGCGATTGTAGTCACAAAGAGTGTAATCACCTGTTGTCCACCCCTTTATATTACTTCTTTCATCAAGCTTCGCCTGATTCCGAGTTACATGCACCAACTTGCCGGCATCATCTTCAAGATGCAGGCGATTAACCCTAATCTTTCTCTTCTCACCATTAATCAGAATATCCACATGCCCGTTTTGCGAAACGGGTTTGTCGTACTGCGAAATCTGAAAACCTTTCGGCAAATCCGGATAAAAATAATTTTTCCTATCGAATTTTGAAAATGCCGGGATTTCGCAATGAAGCGCGAGTGCGGCGGCCAAACCTTTTTTAACAACTTCCTTATTTATTACCGGCAGCATGCCCGGAAAACCCATGCATATCGGACAAACATTTTTATTTGGCTGTAACCCAAAAGAATCATTGCTGCAGGAACAAAACATCTTTGTATTAGTGTTCACCTGCGCGTGAATTTCGAGCCCTATAACCGATTCAAACGTAAATGCCATACGGATTCATTGTAGCAAACTCCCAGCCCATTTTCCCGTTTTCTCAAAGAATTCCTCCAAGGTCCCGTTATTCTCAATTCTCTCATCGTTATTCGGCAAGATGTTCCTTTGAAAACTTAAGAGCCTACGCCCCTGTTCTTCAGGGAGATTGCGCGCCTTCAGTCTTTTTAAAATCACATCATCCGACGCATCAATTAAAACTTTGCGATCAATAAATTTCCCCAACATATTTGGCTCAAGATAAAAAGCCTCTACAACAATCAAAACCTTACTTTTACCTCTATTAACGCCACTTAATTGAACAACTTTTTTATTCAGCATCCCCTCGACCAGTGGATGTACGATCTCATTTAGTGTTCTTAACTTTTCCGGATTTTTTAGCACAAATTCCCTAAGTAAGGTGCGATTAACCTCTTTTTCACCAACGAACTTCCCTCCAAAATATTCCTTTATCTTTTTGTATCCTTCATTGCCGGCCAGATAAAGTTCATGCACCAATTTATCCGCATTAATCCAATTAAACCCAAGTTGCTCTTCCAGAAATTCGCAAAAAACACTTTTGCCGCTCGCAACAACTCCTGTCACTCCTAAAACCAATGGTTTTACAGTCTTATGCCCAGATCCCATAGTGCTTGCTTAAATGCAGACAAGGCGCTCTTTGCATCTTCTTTGGAAACTTCAAATCCAACCTCATGGGCTATTTTATTTCTGAGCTTGTGTGCCGACCAAAGAGCGTTTGAATTAGAGAATATTCCTTCCGCTTTTCTTAATTTGTCACTCATTTGCCCTTCGTATCCCTTCCTTTTTAATACAAAATCCACCAATTTATCCGCTTCAAGCACAGAGTGCCTGGCATCATATTCAACTCTCTTGCTCACAGATTCCCATTCTTTACATACCAAAGAATAATCGCTTTTAGAAAGCTTCTTGCGGCGTTTTAATATCAAAAAAATTTCCAAAACCCCCAAAAGAATAACCGCAACTAAAAAAATACCTAATTCCATAATTTTTATTGTTCAATTTCGGAAACCTCTTCTTCCTCCATATCCGGCACTCCATGCTTAACAACATGCGCCTGCAAAAGATCGGTTAAAATGCCCTGAAGGGCTTTGTGATCCCTAAAACTCTTATTGGTTACAAATTTTTCTTGCGCCTTTGTTAACATTTCAGCCTTTTTCTTCGGATTTACTGCTCCACTGAAGGTTGAACCTCCCCCTGCAAATTTTTCCAACACAATTGTGCCATAATTAAACATTGTCTCCGCCACCCCTTTCACTTCGTAGCCAATACCCTGAATAGTGTGATATTCTATCCTCGCGGAACTTTTTTCAAGAAATCCTTCCCACATTATCTCTATAATGCTTACATCGGTCACTATCCACACGTCATAGTACCAATCGAAGTATTCATAGATAAAACGAGTGACCCCTATTGCCAACCATGCCACTGCGAAGATGGTGATTGCGGGAAAAAGCCACCACGCAAAAAGCGGCAAAAATATACCGAAGAAGAACACTCTCAAAAAGCTCTTAAACTCAACAAAAATGTGACGGTGGATCACAAACTGGATCTTCTCGCCTTCACCAAGGTAACTCTGGAAAAAAAAATCGCGAATCATTCTTACCGTAAAGTGTAACACGCATATTAGATTCTGAAAAAGTTAAAAAATGAATTCCATTGATAAACTACGGGCAAAACACCCCACAATATATTTCCTGGCGGATCTGCTGCTTAATATATTTATTGTTGTACTTCTTGTTTATACGGTGCGCACTTATTTGATATCGCCATTTCAAGTTTACGGGCCTTCGATGTGCGACACCTTAAATAATATTAATACAAATTGCCAAGATGGTTTTGGAGAATATCTTATAGTAAATAAGGCAATGTATTACCCGTTTTTTGGACACCGCTTTGGCGCGCCCCAAAGAGGCGATATTATCGTTTTCAGGCCTCCGCATAATGAAAAAGATTTTTATATCAAGCGCATCATTGGATTACCGGGTGAAACCGTAAAAATTCAGGATGGTAAGGTCTATGTTTTCAATAAAGAACATGAAAACGGCTGGGAACTGCCTGAAGATTATTTGAACGATACAAACAGGGGTCAAACTTTTCCCATGCCCACACAGGGAGCAACAACCTATGACGTACCAAAGGATACATATTTCGTTTTGGGAGATAATCGCAAAAAAAGCAGCGATTCGCGTACGTGCTTTAAAGGTTTGAGTTTGCGCGATTGCGACGACAAAAACAATCACTTCCTTCCCATCAATTTAATAGAGGGCAAAGCGTGGGTTGTGCTGTGGCCGTTCAACAAACTGCGTTTGCTTCAAAACCCGGCCTATCAGGCAAATCAGTAACGGGTAAAATACAATTCCAGTAAAATAACTATAAAAATCAGGAGCAATCCGCTCCACCATGTTAGTGCGTGCAATAAAAGCAGTGCCAAGGAGCCCAAAATACACAACGACAACAAAATCGCCTGGCGGATGGAAACACTCAGGTGATCCATATAAATTTCATAGCTGTTAAACCACAAACGCATGCCGAATCCGAACAAAGTCAATGTTGATACCAAGGCAAAAAAGGCACTTAAAAAGAAAAGCGTTAAAGAAAGGGTCGAAACAGAATAGCAAATTGTGATTTCCCCGGGCGCCGTACACGGATCAAGTTTAAAAATCACCAAAATAAAAGAGGCCCAACCGACCATGGTGATGGCAAGCAAAATAAAAATGTATTTTTTGTAACTCACGCGGACATTTTATCCCTAAACCATTTTGGTTGCCAAAGGTTATTCCTGTACAACCTTCCAAACGACCTGCTTTTCCAACCTGCCGTTTATTCTGAATCCGGCGGCCTTTCTGTGACCTCCGCCGCCAAATTGACCGGCTATTTCATCCAAATTGATGTCATCGCGCTGCGTCCTCATCGAACCTTTAACCAAGCCATCGTCTTCGGCCAAAAGCATTGAGAACTTAACTCCGGCAACATTATTCATTAAGTCAATTATTCCTCCGGTATCGCTGCTGTGAGCCCCCATTTCATATAAATCGGCTTTTGAAACCACGGAAGAAAGCACCTTGTTATCGTTTATGTGCATATTTTCCAGAACAAAGCCCCACAAACGAAGCTGAGGTAAAGTTGACCGTTTAAAAAGCGGACGCACAACATCTGTAACCTTAACACCTGTTTTACAAAGTTCGGCCGAAATCTCGAAAGATTCCTGCGTTGTGTTGGCATGCATAAACCCACCCGTATCGTTATAAATGCCGGCAAGCAGCGCCAATGCCATTTCTTTTGTAATCTGAACAGGCAGCATCTTTATGAGCTTCCACACAATCATGCTGGCACAGGAAGCATTCGTATCTATCAGGTTGATTGTGCCAAATCCGTCATTACTAAGATGGTGATCTATATTTATAATTGGAATTCTTTTGGACAAAAAGTCCGGGTATTTTTCGTGAAAACCGGTCATGTGGTGAGCGCCTGCATCATTTATTATTATCAAATCAAAAGCCTCTAAATTGAACTCTTTAACAAAACTTTCCGTCTTTGGAATGAAGCTAAGCCGTGATGGAATTTCATCAACACAAGCGAGCACGGATTTCTTGCCCAATTGTGCCAAAGCCAATTGAACCGCGACAGATGCTCCCAATGTGTCCCCATCCGGTCTCTTATGCGAAACTATAAGCACATTTTTGGCGTTCTGTATCAGGGAGATTGCCGGTTGGAAGTCTTTCATTTCCATAAAGTCCAGTATTGTAGCAGAATCCACAGGTTTGTCAATAAAATACCTTGGAGATTTACCCTTAAAACCGAGTAGGATTAACATGTATATGCAAAAAATAAAGGTGATTTTTATCGGAACCGGTGAATTTGGCTCCCCTATTCTGGAGGCGCTTTCCGCAAATAATAAGATAGAAATACAGTTTGTAGTTACAAGCGAAGATAAGCCGGCGAAGCGCAATCTTAACCTGATGCCATCACCAATAAAACAGACGGCACTAATGAACAAATTATTTATTCAACAGCCTCATTCAATCAGTGGCTTGAAGCAAAAAATTGCACAAATAAAGCCGGATATATTATTGGTCGTTTCATATGGGGAAATCATTCCAAAAGATTTACTTGAAATACCAACTCGCGGATCAATAAATATACACGGTTCTTTGCTCCCAAAATATCGCGGGGCATCCCCCATTCAGGCCGGTCTTTTGAACGGCGACAAAGTAACCGGCGTAACCTGGATTAAAATGACCGGAAAAATGGATGCCGGCCCAATTATTGATAAAAAAGAATTAGATATAGATAACGGTGATAATTACGATAGTTTGTCCCATAAATTGTCTAAACTGGCGGCCCTCCATACGGGGAATGTGATTGAAACTTTCGTTAAGACCGGTAAGAGTATTGAGCAAAATCCAAAGGAAGCTACTTATTGCAGAAGAATAGAAAAAACAGATGGCATGCTGGATCCTTACAATGAAACTGCCGAGCAAATGATCAGAAAAATTAAGGCTTACAGCACTTGGCCAAAGTGTTCTATTTTATGGAACAACAAGCGTATTATCATCACTTCCGCCACCGTAGGTGAACAAAAAAATAGCTCGGGGGAAGTTGCCGTATTTGAAAACAAGATTTTGGCTATAGGAACTCAAAAAGGAGCGGTAATGCCAACCAAGGTACAGCCGGAATCCAAACGCGAAATGAGCATCGAAGAATTCTTGCGAGGACAAAAAAACATACCGCAGAAAATTTCATCCTGAACTTGTTTCAGGATCTACTCACTTGTCACTTCTTAATTGGTGGCATCGGGTACAACCCCGCTGGCGCTTCGAGTTTCAGCAAATCACTGATTTTTACTTGAGCGGCACCGAGTGCTTGACTTGAAGTTTGTCCACTCAAAGCATTTTGCACAGCCTCATTCATAAACTTCCTGAACTTAACATCGGAAAACAGCCGATAGCTCCCGGCATAACCGACTTGCGACACAAAAACGTCCGTAATCGGTTCTTTTTTCTGTTCCTCTATCAAATCTCTGCGGGCGGCCGGCAGCTTGGTCTTCTGATGGAAAGCTTTTGATTCAGCTTGTGAGGTTGCAAACTGCACAAAATCCCACGCTGCTTGCGCATTTTTGGAATTTCTTGAAACAGCCAAACCATAATAATCAGCCAACACTTTGTAATCAGCCTCGTTAGTCGCAATTTGGGGTACGGGCATAACTGCAATGTCACTCAAACTTATAACCGACGGGTTTCGGCTTTTTACATTCTTAAGATGAGTCTCCAGCGCAGGATAAAGATCGGAATAAGCCAAAATCGCGGAAACTTTTCCGGCCAAGAATGCTTCGACTTCCTTTAATGGCGATGAGGACGGCACGATATCCGCACTCCAACTGTAATTTTTGTTCTTTTTATCGGAGAAGCTCAAGAAATAATCAAATGATTCTTGTCCTGGACCGGCGAACTGCGCATTTTTAAAGTCTTTGTTGTAAAAATCAACGCCGCTTTGCAAAAAGAAGTTATAAATAATATCCGCAGCTAAACGAATGTTGTCGGCACGGCCAAGCGCTATTTCACCTTCTTCCAAAACGCCATCTTGAGTCTGTTTTCTCAATTTGGACGCATCTTCTTTTAAAGCATCCCAATTATTGGCCGGTTTGCCTTTTTCCGGCAATTTCTTCTCGTAAATTGACTTGTTGTAATAAAGAGCCAGTGTGTCTACATATAATGGCAGCGCGTAAATTTTACGATTACCATCGGCCGGATCGGGCTGAATAAAATCATCCGCAGTTACATTCACATAAGTTTCGGAGAATTTTTGCTGTGTAAATGTATCTGATTTTAACGGAACAAGCTTTTTTATATGCCTTGGAAGCCAAGTATTGTGAAGATAGAAAATATCCGGCCCCTGACCTTCGGCCACCTCATTCACAAGCAGATTTTCAAACTCAACCGGATCATTAAATTTCTTATATTTGATGGTGACGCCCGGATGGTTAGACTTGTAACGCGTGATAATCGGGTCGAAAACATCGCTATCGGCAAGTCCGTAAAAAGTGAGCGCTGCCGGACCGCTTGATGGAGTGCGAGTTCGCGCACATCTGATTGCAATAAATGAAACAACAACAACGATTGCCACTCCTAAAAGTATCTTTTTATACATATCTTTTTTCATTATACCCTCTAAACAGGCCTTCTAGAAAATATTTTTTCGAGAGGGCGTAGAAATACAAATTTTTGTTTAGGATTTTGAAGGCGGACAGCGCTAATGGATGGCTTATTATACAAAAAATCGCCTGCTTTCTGCGCGACGGCACGCGTTTTAATTCCGGATATTTTTTATTAATCAAATGACTTGAAAAACCAATATCCACCATGCGGGATGCCCATTGTTCCTCGCCAATCATGTGATCGTGATATGCAATTGCCTGTGAATTGTAATAAAGTTCCAATCCAACTTTTTGAGTAAGCCTGTAACCAAGCTCTATATCTTCCCAGCCGTAACCGGAAAACCACGGATCAAATTTATTTTCTTTAAGAACAGCCGACTTTAAAGATATGTTGGATGTGTAAAATAAGCGATAATCCGCACGTTCTGTGCCTTCCAATAAGTCGAAGGCGAATTGATTCCCTCCAAATTTACCCAAAATTGCGCCTCCGCGTTCCATAAAACTCATCAACGGGGTTACACAAAGCTTCGGATGCCAAGTCACAAAGCCCAAAACGGCCGCGCGCTCCTCCGGATGCAATTTGTGAATGCGATCGTGTTCGCTTAAGAGTTCCGGTGTTGCAATTATGTCATCGCCGAGCAAAAGTATTATTTCTCCCTTTGCATTCCCCATGCCTTTGTTGCGCGCAACTCCCTGCCCCTGGTTTGGCTGATAATAAAAGGAAAAATCAACCGGTGATCTCCTCTTTATTTTATTAAGGACAACTTGAGTATCATCCTGGCTTCCATCGTCCACAACTATTATTTCGTACTCCGATTTTGGATAATTCTGCTCAAACAGCGCTTTTAAACAATCTTTTAAAGTTTCGCTGCGATTGTGCGTTGGAATTACGATTGAGAACCTCATACTCGAGGAAAGTATACTGCATTGCGGCAAGGACGTCTGCGTATTTTTTCGACCATGGCCTGCATGTCACTCGGTCTAACATGTACGCCCTCGCGACGGCCGCTGGATTGGCGCAGAAGTATCTGCGCCACCTCCCCCGCGATGCGGGGTCAGCATGATCCAGCGGCCCAGCAGTCTAAAATGGTCTCAAAAATACATCCTCCGTCCTTGCTTTAGGCAACCGCCACTTCCGCAGATTCTTCCGTCGGCACCTGTTTTTTCAGCTTTTTGCCGCGAGATAAGAAATTAAAATCATCCATTACAACTTCCGTCACATAGCGCTTTTGTCCTTCTTTATTTACATAAGATCTGTTGTTTAAGCGCCCGCAAACCAAAACAGGTCTTCCCTTTTTTAGATATTTCCCGACTATTTCCCCCAATTTCCCGAATGATACAACCTTGTGAAAATCCGTTGCGGAAACCACTTCTCCGTCTTTGTTTTTCCAATCGCGGTTTGTGGCGAGTGAAAACGTGGTAAACGTTTTACCGGTCTTTGTTGGTATGACCTCCGGATCCGAAGTCAGGTTGCCGTAGAGCATAACCTTGTTGAAACCTCGCATAAGTGCAAAGTTAAAAAATAAAGTGTCTGCACCATAGCAAAACAAGATGAAATTTCCGTTAAATTTTTATGAAAAAAATATTAACTCATAAACCTGCCCTGCGTGGATGAGAGAACAAAACATACTCGCCCGCGAATTGACAATCCTAAACAATCCGGGTATCACAATAATGTATGTTCACCGGAATTATCAGAGAAGTTGGCTCCCTGAAGGCAAAAATGCCCGCTACAAACGGATCCGTTGTTATAGAAATCGCCTCCAAAAAAATAAAACCGCAATCGGGCGACAGCATTGCAGTAAACGGCGCATGCTTAACCGTAACAGCCATAACAAAAACAGGATTTAGGGCATGTGTTATAAAAGAAACCTCGAACAGAACAAATCTTTCTTATTTAAAAATCGGCGCACATCTGAACTTGGAATCAAGTCTTCGGCTTGGCGACGCGTTTGACGGTCATTTCGTCACAGGCCACGTTGATTCCACCTCCAAAGTCATAAAATTTGAAAGAGGCAAAAAAGGCGCTTATCTAACCGTAGAACTGCCCAATTCCATTAAACGATTTATTGCGGAAAAAGGTTCTGTCGCGTTAAATGGCATAAGTTTAACAATAGCGTCGGTATCCAATAATAGTTTCACCGTCGCAACCATTCCTTACACTTTAAAAAACACTAACCTGCGTTTTTGCAAAAAAGGAGACCCAATTAATATTGAAGTGGATGTGATGGCACGATATCTTTACAACCAGGCCGAAGCCGCAGCGAGGCTAAGCCATTAATGCGCCCGTAAGGCGCATCTTTATTAACAGAAGAAAAATGCAGATAGCAATTATCGCCTCACAATTCAATAAAAAGATTTGCGACCGCCTTATTACGGGTTCAAAAAAAGCCTTGGATAAAGCCGGCCTAAAATATGAGATTTTTGCAGTTCCGGGTGCTTTTGAGATTCCATTTATGGCGCAGAAATTGATCGATTCCAAGAAATTTGCGGGCATTATTGCACTCGGCTGTGTAATCAAAGGAGAAACAGACCATTATAAAGCCGTTTGTGAAGGCGTAACTTATGGCATTCAAAAAGTTTCGATAGAAAATCGCATACCAATTATGTTCGGCGTTTTGATGTGCCATGATATTAGTAATGCGTTTGAACGGTCTGCAGAAAATTCAAAACACAACAAAGGATACGAATGTGCAAATGGACTTATCGAAATACTGCAAAGGAGCCCACAAAAATGATATAGTGAGGGTAACTATGTTACACACATTAAAACAGCTCAAGAACATTAAGGGGCGCCACGTAATGCTTCGTGTGGATTTCAACGTGCCAATCGACAAACATGGTGTAACGGATAACACGCGTATAAAAGAAACCTTACCGACGATAAAATATTTATTGAGAAAAAGAGCCAAGGTTATAGTAATGACTCATCTTGGCAGGCCGGAAGGCCGCATAGTTGACGGATTAAAGCTTGATGCCGTGGCTAAATGCCTTGAAAAACTCGTAGAACACAGGGTTCACAAACTTCACAATTGTGTTGGGAAACCGGTTGCTGCAGAAATTAAAAAAATGAAGAACGGTGAAATAATCCTGTTGGAAAACATCAGATTTCATCCTGAAGAAGAAAAGTGCGAACCGAAATTCACAAAAGAATTGGCCGAACTCGGGGACATTTTTGTGAACGATGCTTTTGCGGCGTGCCATAGAAAGCACTCTTCGACAGCGGGAATTGCCAAGTACTTGCCGGCTTACGCCGGATTTTTAGTGGAAAAGGAAATTAAAAATCTCACTCCTCTGCTTAAAAATCCCAAAAAACCGCTGACACTCATTGTCGGAGGCGCCAAGGTAGATACAAAAATCGGCTTGCTTAAAAGCTTTTTCGGTAAAGCGGAATATATTCTGATCGGCGGCGCTCTTGCAAATACGTTTCTTGCCGCCGAAGGTTATGACGTCGGTGCTTCATTATATGAGAAAGATAAAATTGAAGTCGCACGCAATCTTTTATTATTGGCGGAAAAGCGCGGCCAAAAGATTGTGCTGCCAAAGGATGTGATTGTGGCGGATATGGCTACCGAATACGCAAAAACCCTGGACCTTCCACTTGAAGACGTTGAGGGCAAAATGAAGATACTCGACATCGGCAGCGAAACCAGAAAATTATTTGCGGAAATTATTGCACAATCCAAGTCCGTCATCTGGAACGGACCGATGGGACTTTATGAATTCACGCCATTCTGCTCCGGCACAAAGGCAATAGCGGCCGCACTGGCAAAAATGCATAAGAAAGCGGGAACATACATAGGCGGTGGCGATACCATAGACGCGTTAAAGCGCTGCAAAATATCTGCGAAAAAATTTACATTCGTTTCCACCGGAGGAGGAGCAATGCTTGAATTTCTGGAAGGCAGAAAATTGCCAGGTATTGCGGTTTTAATGTGAGTTAGCCGAGAACCAAATTCTATCCTTAACCCGATGCGCTATTTCTCTGAATGAAAAATTAAGCTTGTTGAAGATCTTGTCGCTGACAGTATAGATGGTATAGGTAATGAAATAAGCGGAGAATACGTCAATGGAATAGTGAACATGCATGAATAAAACCGTATTGGCCTGCGCAACCGACATCGCTATTAAAAAATAACGCAAAATTTTATTTTCCCAAAAAAGGAGAGCGGATAAAAAGGGAAAACCAGTGTGTCCGGAGAAAAACAGGTCATTCAGATAAAACAGTTTAAAAAGCCCGGGCTGATCGTCCATTTGCGGAAGACGAAAAAAATTCTCCGGAGCACCTATGTGGGTAAGACTAATGAAAAATGCTCTTATCATAATAAAAGCGGCAATGGTTTTCATGGTGAACGGAACCAAATTCGGCCTAAAAATAAACGGGTATAAAGCAGTTATTCCCACCACTATGAATATGCCGTAAGTGTACATAAACAACAGATCTTTGGTTGGGATATTGTCCAAAATCAAGTCGCCAACGGACAATACGGGCACATTTGATGTGTACAAAACCGCCTGATAATTGATAACCATGGCCAACAAAAGAAGGCCGATTCCAACGTACAGCGAGATTCTAAAATTTCTCTCATTTAAAAGTTCTTTCCATTGATGAATCCATGTTTTTATAAAGATTTTCATATATCATTTTTGTTAATCATTATCGGTCCCGCTTTCTCCGGAAGATTGGCCCTCGCTCCATCTTTTGATCTTGTCTTCCACAACTTCCCTCTTCGCACTGTATCTTTCCCTGCAAAATTTCATTATTTTTTCGCGACGACCAGGTTCCGGTTCCAGTTTGGGAGAGTTGAATGTCGTCATGGAGAAAACCGGCGTAGGCATGCCGTCTATTAGAAGGCGCATGTAAGTGTTGCCAACCGGAAGTGCAACCAAATCCGTCACCATGGTTTCGTCGCCGCCAAACTGCCCCGTAATCACTTCCGAGTCATCGAATCCGACTTGGAATGACACAAGAGTACCGACGTTGCCAAAAACCGCATCCCTTACTTCTTCAGGCATTTGAGATACGTATTGATTGGCCATTGTAAGATCAAGCCTATACTTGCGAGCTTCGGACAAGATTGTTGCAAATGACTCCGTCGCAAAATTCTGGAATTCATCCACATAAAGATAAAAATCCGTGCGGTCTTTTTCTTGCTGCGTTGCGCGGCTCATGGCATCCAGCTGGAATTTAGTGATTATCATGGCGCCAAGCAAAGATGAATTATCTTCGCCGATTTTTCCCTTGGAAAGATTTACAATGACGATTTTCTTGTTATCCATCGCAAAACGCAGGTTTATCGAGCTCTTTGGCTGCCCGACTATGTTGCGAATTATAGGGCTGGCCAAGAACTGACCCACTTTGTTCAAAATCGGAGAAATCGCCTCGCTGCGCATGCGCGGTTCCATTTTCTCAAATTCATTAACCCAGAAACTCTTAACAATCGGATCTTGTATTTTCTTAACGACGCGTCGTCTGAATTGCGCATCTTGAAGAATCCTTGTTATGCCAAGCATCGTGGTATTTGGGTATTCCAAAAGCGCCAAAATCGTATTTCGCAGAATATGCTCAAGACGCGGCCCCCAGCTTTCCGCATAAATTTTCTTAAAAATTCCGACAAGGCCGGAAGCAACAATCGTATTGTAAGCAGGATCAACATTTTCAAGCATATTGAATGCAACTGGGAAATCGCGATCTGCCGGATCAAATAAAATTACATCATTGGTGCGATGCGAAGGCACAAAATCCATAACGTGATCGGCCAAATCTCCATGAGGATCAACAACCGCAACTCCTCTGCCGCTTTTTATATCCGACAAAATCATGTTTTCCAAAAGAGTCGATTTCCCCATGCCGGTCTTACCTATGATGTATATGTGACGGCGCCTATCACCTGTTTTTATTCCAAATTCTTGGCTGCCGCCACGAAAATTCGTTTTACCAAGAAGAGTAAATCCACCACCATCGCCAACGGTTGCCGCACCCGGCAAATCCGAAGGCGGCTCCATTTTTTTAGAACGCACCCAAGCAATATTCGGAGTCGCAACCGACATATGCGGCAAATGATAAAGCGTGGCCAATTCCTCGTTATTGAAGACCATTTCGCCGCCTATGAACCTGTTCATATATTTTCGCGCTGCATGTTCTCCATGTTCAATCTTCTTAATGTGAAATCCATTTAAATGCGGGATATTAAACTGCTTGAACGAACCCGCTATTTCGCGAACTTTAACAACCGCCGTCTCGCGATCTTCTTTTTCGGACACGCAAACAATGCGTATCGTAATTTCAAAAAGCAACTTTGAAATCTTGTCCATTGCCGCATCTATGTCGCTTTCCCTCTCGTGCCTGCTGGAAGTTTCCTCCTTAAGAGTATCTCCGCCATCACTTTCCGGTTCACCGGTCGCCAAATCAATCCCCTTCTTCATTCCCGAAGTCAAACCCCTGAACCAGAAGAAAATATATAACGGGAATAAAATTAGTTTTAATTTCCAATTGCGCGTTATAAACAGCCTTATGTAAGCCTTTTTCAGACTTCCTATATTCCCGAAAATGCCTTTACTGGCTATTCTAAGGCACTTTAAATAAATGGTGCGCCATTTCATGTCCATCGGGCGCACTATTATTTGTATCCATGCCTGATCGTTGCTGCTTTGCAATTTGGCCAAAGTCGCCGTTATTCCGGCAATCGGATCAACCGGCGTGCGCGAAAGTTTGTCTTCAAACTGAACGTATCTTTTTATTGGATATATTACAGGCTCTTCGAGATGTAACTCTGCACCAACCACATTTTCCGCATTATCGGGTATTGCGGCATAATCCTTAATTTCCTCTATTTCAGCACCGGGATATTGAGCATAAATCTGTCCCTCCACCAAATTTCTCAACTTTGACGGAAACCAAATATAAAATTTTATTTGCCTGCCGGTGTTGGCTATCTCAAAGCTTACTTGATCTTGATGCTTGCCGCACAGCCGATCCCATAAAGAAAATTTGTGATAAAAACCATGTAAAGTTGCAAAAATCTGCTCTGCAACAATGGGTCCGACCTCACTCGTCTTCGGTACCTTAATGGCCAAAACAGTATACTTTCGTTTACGCTTACTCATAAAATCGCCGGCAATTATAGCATTGGACGGATTTTTCCCCTATATTACAAGTATCATGAAGAAAAAGAGCAAATTATCGGGAACGCCAAGAAAAACCGAACACTCTCGCAAAGTGCATTTTTCCATAGCAATGCGCGAAAAAATCTCAAAGAACTGGATTGAATGGCGCAAAGGATTGGGAAAAACATCCAAACGCAAGAAGGGGAGAAAATAACGATAGCAACTCCCATCACCCTCCACTCTTATCCTCCATCGCTAATGCCGATTCTGGCTTCTATTTCCTGATCGACGAATTCGCGCTTTCTGCCGTATTTCATGCGGGAATACTGCTTTAAAATTTCGGCTATCTTTGCGCTCTTTCCGGCTTCATCCCAAATGGTTTCCAAGGAAAACGGACGCGTAGTCGAATTTCTTATGTTTAATTTCATATATGCCTTGTAATTTGCGATTCCGATCACGTCCTGCTCGCTTAACAGTGGCGCATATTCTTTTGCCATATACTCGGCATCTTCGGCGCCAATCTTAAACGACATCATGGTTCCAACGTTACCGAATACCGCATCGCGTATCTGCGAACTCGTATTCCCGAATTTGGTTACAACAAGCTGATTTATATATTGGTGAGCCATTACAAGACCGAGATGATATTTTCTGGCCTCCGAAAGAATTGAGCAAAAACTGTCGGTTGCAAAGTTCTGAAACTCATCAACGTAGAGGTAAAAGTCTTTGCGTTTTTCTTCCGGCAAATCCACGCGGCTCATTGCGGCCATTTGCAAACGCGCGACCATGACAAGGCCCAGCAACTGCGTATTCAAATCACCGATGGCACCCTTGGAAAGCTTAATCAAAAGAATTTTTCCATTATCCATCACTTCCCTAAAATCGAAAGCGCTGCGAGTTTGGCCGATCGTATTGCGCATTATTGTATTTGTAATAAACGGACCGAATTTCGCGGAAAAGTACGGGATCATTTCCTGCCTTTCACGCTCGCCGGTGCTGGCATATTCATGCTCCCAGAAGGATTTAACCACCGGATTTTTCACCTTCGTCACCTTGTATTTCATAAAAGCGTCGTCCACGAAAATGCGCGGCACATCTATCAAAGTAGCGCCTTCGTCTTCGTCCTCCATTAGAGTCAAACACGCATTTCTAAAATAGTGCTGAATGCGCGGACCAAACACCTCATCACCGAAAAGTTTCAAGAAAATTTCCGTGGCTTGGCTGGACGCCATATCCCTTTGCTGAGGAGTTTTCGCTTCCAGAATATTCAAACCCATCGGGCGCTCCTGATCGGAAGGATCAAAAATCACCACATCCTTGGCGCGTTCTTTCGGCACATATTGCAATATGTCTTCTATCAAATCGCCGTGAGGATCGATAACGCACAAACCCTCTCCATTCTTAATGTCCTGCCGAGCCATCCACCCCAAAAAAACCGATTTACCCGTACCGGTCTGCCCAATCACATAATGATGCCTCATTCTGTCTTTTCTCATTATGCGAACTTCTCTTTTTACTCCGCGATAGGCATTGTAGCCAAGCAGCATTCCTTCCGCCGGCAAATCGGTGGGCGCCGGTAGAACCTTATACTGAAGCCATTTGATGATTGGAGTGTAGTTGTAACGGCTGGTTGGAAAATGAAAGAATGATGCCAATTCTTCCGGCACCAGAACGGACTGTTTTTCGCCGAATCTAAAAATACGATGACGAAAATTGTGCATCATCCAAGGGCTATTGATCGCATGTATCGGGACAATTCTCCTCGTCTGAAAATAATTACTGGACGGATCTTTGAACAAATTAAGCGAAACTATGCAGTCGTTCATGATTTCAACCGCCCTGGAACGATTCTTTGCCGAAGACACAAGCCTGACAACCGTATCAAAGCCGTCCTGTTGCGCTTTTTGACCTATCATTTTTGCCGTTTCCTCTTTTGTTTGCAACATACGCACATAGGCATCTCCGCGATCGGCACCAGGAGCATTACTGCCTTCTTTTGCCCTTTCATATCCAAAAAAGATCATCGTAATCAGCGTGTTCAAGTAGCCAACAATTGGAATTTTAGACAAAAAACTTTTATTCTCCTTGCCCTTCATCATGGCGGTGCCGAATTCTTCGGCTTTCTTTCTCCATTTGCCGCTGCGCGGCCTTATTACAATCTGCACTATCGCCGTTTCATCTTCAGCAAGCTTGGAAAGCACGTTGGTCATGCTGTTCAAAGGATCATTCTCAATCGTTTTGAATGTTTTTATAGGGAACCAAAAAGGTCTGGACTCATATGCATAATACGAGACTACTTTCGTTCCAGGTCTGTTTATTTCATAAGGTTTGACAATTTGTATATCCGCATCGTGGTAATAAGACGTAATCTGCTTTTCAACAAGACTTTGATATTCTTTAAAAACAACGACATAAAAGCTAACACTCTTTTCACCGGCAACTATTTCAAACGACACGAAGTTATGGTTATACAAAAACCTTCTGATGATGTTGTGTATGGAAAGCTCTCTCATCTCGTATAAACTGCGGTAAAGCTGCTCCATGATTGCAATGCGCTCGCGAAAGTCCTTTTCCACCTCTTTCTCCTTATCTTTTTGAGAATCTTCGCGCGGCAGTGTTATCTGCATGAAAATCAAATCTTTTTCGACCAACCTGTGACGTACATATCTCAAAAAATCTATAAGTATCGGCAAACCTATAATTACGGCAACGACACCGGCGGCAATCTGCCAAGGGTGAGTTTTTATAAACTCAAGAATTGCCTGCAAATCTATTTGTTTGAAATATTCCAAGATTGAATTCATTTTTTTGTTTATATTTTTGTCATTCTGAACTTGGTTCGTCATGCTGAATTTATTTCAGCATCTACTTACGATTTTCTTTTTCCAAATCCTGAAACAAGTTCAGGATGACGCTTTCGCGCCAGTTCAGGATGACATTTCTTTTAATTTTACCAGAAATTACAGGTTTACTCAACCTGTTAGACTAGATCATCCCCACTCATACCTTGCTAAATCCCCAATTTATCTTTTAGATAAGATGTGGTCTCGGAAATCTTTATCCTATCCTGCTTCATGGAATCGCGATCGCGCACAGTGACCGTGTCATCTTCAATCGTCTGAAAATCAATAGTGAAACAGAACGGAGTCCCAAGTTCATCGTGCCTGCGATAGCGTTTACCGATTGCTCCACTGTCATCATATTCAACCACAAAGTTCTTTTTGAGCATTTCAAACATCTCTCTGGCTTTTGGACCAAGCGGATCTTTTTTCATTAACGGCAAAATTGCAGCTTTAACCGGCGCAAGCTTTGGGGGAAACCTCATTACCACGCGTTTTTCCATTTCCTGATCCGGTTTTTGAGTAGGAGCCTCATCCTCATCATAAGCCTCCAGCAAAGCAACCAACACGGTGCGCTCAACTCCAAAAGTCGGTTCTATGCAGTGAGGAATGAATTTCTCATTTGTTTCAGGATCCATGTATTCAAGTCTTTCACCTGAAAATTTCTGATGTTGAGTCAGGTCGAAATTCGTTCTATAGGCAATTCCCCAAAGTTCCCCCCAGCCAAACGGGAATTTATACTCCACGTCCCACGTTTCTTTTGAATAATGAGAAAGTTCGTCTTTGTCATGCTGCCTCCATCTCATGTTATCTTTTTTGAAGCCCAGTTCTTGTACAAAAAATTTATACATAAAATCTCTCCAACCGTCATAAAGCGGCTTCCACTCTTTCTCTTTCACAAAATATTCAATCTCCATTTGTTCGAATTCGCGTGTGCGGAAAGTAAAGTTACCAGGTGTGATTTCATTTCTAAAAGCCTTACCTATCTGCCCTATTCCAAAAGGCAGGCGTTTTCGCGTCGTCTGTTGCACATTTTTAAAATTGACGAAAATTCCCTGCGCCGTTTCCGGCCTCATATAAACCATCGCGGCATCTTCCTCAATAACTCCCTGATAAGTCTTAAACATCAGATTGAACGAACGCGCCCCGGTAAAATTACACGCGCCGCATTTCGGACATGGCATTTTATGAGTTTTAATTAAATCGCTGATCTGTTTAAGGGATTTGCCCACCGCACCTTCTATACCCAGTTTTGCCTCCAACAATTTGTCGCCGCGCACCCTTTCATGGCACTTTTTGCAATCCATCAACGGATCGGAAAAAGAAGTTACATGACCCGAAGCTTCCCAAACACGCGGATTCATAAGAATAGACGCATCAATGCCGACCATGTCTTCGCGGTCCTGCACGAAATTCTTCCACCATAGTTTTTTCACATTGTTCTTAAGTTCAACTCCATATGGGCCGTAATCCCAAGTATTGGCCAATCCCCCATATATTTCCGATCCCGGAAAAACAAATCCGCGACGTTTGCAGAGGGAAACTATTTTTTCCATTGTTACTGGAGTTTTCATAATGTGTCTGAATCAAGAATTATTGTTACAGGTCCTGAATTTAATAAAAACACGTCCATCATAGCACCAAACTCCCCTTCCTCAACCTTTAAACCGGTCACTTCCTTAAATTTCTGAACAAATTTTTTATACATGTCTTTTGCGAATTCCGACCCGGCGGCACCAGTAAAGCTCGGACGACGTCCGCCTTTGCAATCGGCATATAAAGTAAACTGAGCAACAACCAAAACTTCACCCTTAACATCAATCAAAGACAAATTCATTTTATCCTGCGCATCCGGAAAAATTCTTAATTTGGAAATTTTATCCACAAAAGTATCTATCATGGCTTCGGTATCGGTTGCAGCAATTCCAATCAATACCAGCAATCCTTTTCCTATTTGCCCTACCGTTTTGCCTGAAACATCAACTTTCGAATTATTCACACGTTGAATTACAGCTTTCATATTTTTCATTATTACATGGCTTTACTTGAATAAAAAAACTTTTTGAAGATTTAGCAATAAATTCTGCGCGGTAAAACTTCCGTCTTGACTAATTAGAGTATAATAAAATCATGTTTTTCAACAGTCAAAAAGGTACGTGTGGCGCATGCAGCGCTTTATGCCACTGGCTTCTTGGTTTAACCATGCTGGCGGTTGGCATCATAGGCCTGCTTCAGCAGCTTGGCGTTTTTGCCAAAAGTCCATGGGGATGGACTTGGCCGGTATTGGTCATTGTTTGGGGCCTGATAGTTCTCTTCAGTGTTGGCTGCAAAGATTGCAACAAATAAGAACAATTGGCCTTGAATTAGGATTATTTGTCGTTGTTTTTTGTTATGGCCAGTTGACCGCACGCGGCGCTTATATCCTGCCCTAAAGACACTCTCACCGTAATTGGAATCCCGAATGATTCAACTATTTTTTGAAATTGCCGGGTTTCATTCTTATCGGAATTCTTAAACCCGAGATTCGTTTCGTTGTATGGGATCAAATTCACATGGCAAAGCTGTCCGCGGAGCAGATTTCCAAGTTTTCCTGCACATTTCTCGGAATCATTTATTCCGTTCAGCATCACATATTCATATGAAACGCGACGGTGAGTTTTTTCCATATATTTTTTAAGAGCGTCCATTAAATCAGGCAACTTGTATGATTTTGCAATCGGCATAATTTTTTCTCTTATTTCTTGCGTTGGCGCATGCATACTCACGGCAAGGTTTATCTGCAGCGGCTCTTCCATAAAACGCTCTATGCCAGGAATAATGCCAGACGTTGAAACCGTTATATGTCGCGCGGCGATACCCAAACAATCCGCATCATTTAAAGTGCGAATCGCATTCATCACGTTCTCATAATTCAGAAACGGCTCACCCATTCCCATAAAAATCACATGATCCACGCGTTTATTTTTCTTTTTCAACAGCTGATCAAAATAAAGCGCCTGATCGGCGATTTCTTCCGCACTTAAATTTCTTTTAAAACCCATCTGGCCGGTGGAACAAAATGCGCATTTGAGCCCGCAACCCACCTGGCTGGAAACGCAAACCGAATTTCTGCCGTCTTTAAAATGCATCAAAACCCCTTCTATAAGGGAGCCGTCCTGCATTCTAAAAAGGGCTTTTGTGGTATTTCCGTTTTTTGAATGAACTTCTTTATCCACTTCAAATGAATAAACCTTAATCAACTCACCCATCTGTTGTTTCAACGTTTTCGGCAATACGGTAATCTCATCAAAACTCATTTTTCCCTCCTTATAAATGGCATGCAATGCCTGGGCCACCCTAAACTTAGGTATTCCTTTTTCCTTAAATAACTGTTCCAACGTATGTTTGCTTATCATGACAAATAGTGGCAAAATCTATGTTTTGTCAGCAATCAACAACACTAAGTTGCGCTGATCAATAAGATTAAAGCCCTGCGCTTCAATGTCTTTGTGTAATTTTTCTTTGACAACAGTGCCGATTTGTCTAAAATTGACATCTTCATAACCGTTTTGATTATAACAAGCCTTTTGTATGCTAGCCATCCTTCTACACCAACTCGGAGAAAAAGCGGACTGCGTTCAGCGCGGGTTGCGATATGAAAATGTAGAGTTTGAAAAAAGAGTCTGGAATCCGAAATCCGAACTGTCACAAGAAATAGCAAACGCCAATGTAATACTTATTTATTGCCGATCTCCGCGATGTGAAATATTAAATGTGGCGGCCGAATTGCGTAAAAATAAAACCTCGACTCCAATCGTCGTCATCGATGATAACAACGATGAACGTACCCGTACAAAAGCTTTGGATTTTGGGGTTAACCGATATTATGCAAAGCCGATTATGTACCATGAATTGGCCAAAGATCTTAAAAATCTGGCATATAGAAAAAATAACGATAAAGGCAATAAATGGTCCCGAGCTTTTGACGTTTGGTTGGACATGGAGCGCCGTCTTGCAAAAAGGGCGAATCACACCGTCGCGCTTAGAAACAAGGAATTCGCGCTGTTGGATTTTCTCATAAACAACAAAGGACGCGTTTTGACGCGCAATTCGATTTTTGAAAATGTGTGGGACAGAAACGCAAATATTGCCAGCAATACGGTAGACGTACATATAAATCGGCTGCGCAGAAAACTGGAGACTCCCTCAAACGGCAAACTTATACATACAATACATTGCATCGGATATATGTTTGATAAGAAGAAGCCGTAAGTTCAGATTGATATTTATGGTTTTGTAGTGTACACTTAGAGGTACACTAACAATACATACATATGACAACCAAATTTATAGGCATGAAGGAGTTCAGGGCTAATATCGCAACATATACGAAGAGAGCAAAAGAACTTAATGTGCGATTCGTAATCATTAAGAAGAATGTTCCGGTTCTGGAAGTGTATCCCATAGATGAAAAGGAATTTGTTTTAGAGAAACTTAAAAAAGATGTAGCAAAAGCCAGAGAACAAGCCATGGAAGGGAAAGTTTATACGCAAAAAGAAATTTTGGCGGAATTTGGACTGTCATGAATTATGTATCAGATCTTATATACACAAAGCGCGCGTAGTGATTTAAAAAAACTGAATGTAGACGCAATCAAGCGCATTTTGAAAAAGATTGTTTTCTTCAGCACCCAAAAAGATCCGCTGGTATTTGCAAGAAAACTTAAAAACCATGCTATCGGCCAATATAGATTTAGAATCGGTGACTATCGGGCAATTTTCGATATGGATAAAAACAACAGAATTCAGATATTGATAATTTTGAGAATAAAACATCGTAAAGACGTTTATGAGTTGTAAACACAAAGGTATAGAATGGCTTTATGTTGCCCGACATCATTCTTGTCACCAACGGAACAAACATAAGGTATTTTAGCGGATTTGACGGATCGAGCGGACAGTTGATTTTGTTTCGCAAGAATAATTTTGGCAGCGGTTTTTTGTTTACGGATGGGCGTTATCACCTGGTTGCAAATGTCTCATTAAAACCGGGTTTTAAAATAATTGACGTCACAGCGTCCTTTGAAGACGCATGGAAAGATTTTATTAAGAAATATAAGGTTAAGAATTTAGGAATTGAGGGAAATTATATGAGCGTGCGGCGATTTAAGTCTTTTAAAAAAATCTCCCGAAATATAAAGATTGACGATATCGGCGATGAACTGGATAAGAAGCGCATTTCAAAAAAATCGGTGGAAATTGATATAATAAAACGCGCTCAAAATATAATTGACAAGGTTTTTGCTGCTATTAAAAAATGGCTTAAGCCAGGCCAAACCGAAAATGATATTGCATGGAAAATAGAAACACTTGCCCATGATTTTGGCGCTGATTGTTTGTCTTTTCCTTCAATTGTCGGGATTAACGAAAACAGCGCCGCCCCGCATCATCACAACACAAATAAAAAATTAAAACGCGGCGACATGATTTTGATTGATATGGGTGCTACCCATAAGGGTTATTGCTCGGATATGACGCGCGTACTTTTTACAAAAAGTCCAACGGGCAAACAAGAAAAAATTTATGAACTGGTGAAAAAAGCCCATGAGACGGCTATTGCCAAATTGAAATCCGGAGTTACAGGTAAAAATATTGATGCGGTGGCACGCGACGTAATTGCAAAGACAGGATTCGGGGCTTATTTCAGCCATTCTTTAGGCCACGGCGTCGGCATGGATATTCATGAATTACCGAATTTATCTCAAAAATATTCGGGCAAAATCCCGGCGAAATCGGTTGTTACAATAGAACCTGGAATTTATCTGCCGGGCGAATTCGGAGTCAGGTTGGAAGATATGGTGATTGTGGAAAACAACGGAGTAACTAACCTGACAAAAACGCCCAAGGAATTGAAATCCGCCATAATTAAGATATAATCCACCCGCTACATGTGTGGAATTATTGCATATAAGGGCAAACGGCCGGACGCCGCATCTCTTGTTCTTAAGGGTTTGAAAAAACTGGAATATCGCGGTTATGACTCTTGGGGCGTTGCGGTAAAGACCGACTTAAACATAGTGATCCATAAAAAAATCGGGAAGATCGGCGAATTGAACATAGGCAAATTGAAATTGCCGACCTCCCACCTGGCTATGGCTCATTCAAGGTGGGCGACGCACGGCGGAGTCACGGATAAGAATGCGCATCCTCATGCCAGCTGCGGTAATCGCGTTGTAGTGATTCACAACGGAATAATTGAGAATTACCTTCAGCTTAAAAAAGCGCTGATTAAAAAAGGACACAAATTTGTTTCCGAAACGGATACTGAAGTTGCAGCGCATTTGATTGAAGAGAATCTAAAAAAATATCCGGGAAAAATAGACAAAGCCATATTTAGACATGAGGTTCAGAGATCGCTTGAACAGTTTAAAGGCCGCTACGCATTTTTGGTGATGAGCGAAGACTGCGACTCGATTGTGGCGGCGCGCCGCGGGTCTCCGCTTATTATAGGAAAAGGTCACGATGGCGATTATTTTATTGCGTCCGATATCCCTGCATTTTTGGATTACACGAACGAAGTCATGTATTTGGATGACGATGAAATGGTGGTGATTGACGGCGGTCATGATTTTATTGATTTGAAGACCGGCAAAGAGATTAAAAAACGTATTGTGAAAATAGAATGGAAGGCGCAGGAAGCCGAAAAAGGTTCTTTTTTGCATTTCATGATTAAAGAAATCATGGAACAAAAAGAAACCATTCATCGCGCAATAAATCAGAATGAAAAATTGATGAAGAAAATTGCCGATGCCATTAACAAAGCATTTGGAACGTATTTCATAGGATGCGGCACGGCCGGAAAAGTTTGCATTGCGGCCAGTTATCTCTTCTCAAAAATCTGCAAGAAACACGTGAATGTGCAATTCGGGTCCGAATTCCCGAATTTTCAGCATTTTATAAAAAAGAACAGTCTGCTGGTTGCAGTTTCACAGAGTGGAGAAACGGCCGACACTTTGGAAGCAATGGAAGTTGCCAAGAAAAAAGGAGCAAAGCTGCTCACTATTGTTAATGTCGAGGGTTCAAGCATGGATCGGATGGCGGACCTTTCGATACACATAAAGGCAGGTCCGGAAAAAGCTGTCGCTTCAACAAAGGCGACAACAGCGCAATTGGCGATTGTGACTTTATTGGCTTATGCATGCGCCGGACGGCTGAATGAAGGAAAAAAACTTTTGATTGAAGCGGCTTCTCAAATCAATGACATGTTAAATCCGCGCTATGAAAAACATATTTTGGAATTGGCCGAGAAAATCAAAAATGTCGAGAGCATGTATGTGATCGGGCGCGGGATGAATTATCCGATGGCTCTTGAATCGGCGATAAAACTGCAAGAAGTTTCTTATATACATGCGGAAGGTTTTGCCGGCGGAGAATTAAAGCACGGCCCGATTGCGCTAATCAGCAAAGGAACGCCGTGCATTGCGCTGGTGGCAAACGATGAAACGCGCAGTGACGTTATTTCAAATGCAATTGAAATTAAGGCCCGCGGAGGTTTTATAATAGGCGTTTCCCCCAGGCGCGAGGAGGTTTTTGATTATTGGATAAGGGTGCCGGACGCGGGCGATGCCTCCCCTATCGTAAATATCATCCCTGTGCAGATTCTGGCTTATCAATTAGCGGTTCTGCGCAAGAATAACCCCGATATGCCGAGAAATTTGGCAAAAAGCGTGACGGTGAAGTAAAAATATGGTATAATAAACACGCAAAATAAAGATACATATGACTTTAGACGAACAATACCAAAAAACAATAGACGACCAGAGAACGAATTTAATGATTCTGCAGGCGGCTTTCAACAAAGTCTGCGATAACGCAAAAGCGCAGGCGGAGGAAAAGTTAAAAACCGTTCCACAGGAAGATAAAGAAGGACGCGAAGCTGTTTTAAAAGAGCAAAAAGATATTCTTGAAGCGGCATTGCGTGATTTGAAAATCGCAGTGGATACTTCCACGAGAGAAACAATGAAAAAACTGGAAATAATTATGACGGAAAAAGAAAAGGCGATTTTGGCGGATTTGGAAAAACAAATGGCATCTTTGTAATTGGTTCGGCCTGAAATATGGAAAACAGAACAAAAATTATTTGCACCATTGGGCCGGCATCCGAATCTAAATCGGTGCTTGTTAAGATGGTTCGCGCAGGGATGGATTGCATACGGTTGAATTTTTCACATGGAACGTATGCTCAATTTGAAAAAATAATTCGCGCAGCGCGTGAAGTTGGAAAAGAAACGGGCCGCGAGATAGCCATTATTCAGGATTTACAGGGACCGAAAATCCGCGTTGGCGAGCTGCCGGAAGCCGGTATTGAGGCAAAACACGGGCAAGAAATAGTTCTTTCAATTCATGATGAAAAGGGCACAATTCCCGTGCAATACAAAGAATTGCCGCACGATGTAAAAAACGGAGATGTGCTTTTGATAGACGACGGCTTGATTGAGCTGAAAGTTAAAAACATAAGCGCGGATAAAACAAAAATTCATTGCACGGTGACGGTCGGAGGAATTATAAAAAGCCACAAAGGCATTAATGCGCCGACGGCTTCAATATCGGCTGATCCGCTCGATCTCAAAGACAGAAAAGACCTTCTTTTCGGGATAAAACATCATGTCGATTATGTGGCGCTTTCTTTTGTGAAAGATGCGAAAAACATACAAGATTTGCGCCGGATCATTAACCAGCACCATTCCCGCGCAAAAATAATTGCGAAAATTGAACGCCATGAGGCCGTAAACAATATGGAAGAAATAATTATGGCGGCGGATGCAGTGATGGTCGCGCGCGGCGATTTGGGCGTGGAGATGCCGGCGGAACAGGTTCCCCTGCTTCAGAAAAAAATAATTCATTTGTGCAATACATATGGCAAACCGGTGATTGTCGCGACTCAAATGCTGGATTCGATGGTGGAGAATCCGCGCGCGACGCGCGCCGAGATTTCCGATGCGGCTACGGCGATTTTCGATCACGCCGACGCTTTTATGCTTTCTAATGAAACGGCTGTGGGCAAATATCCGGTTGAAGCGACCCGCACTTTGGAAAAAGTTGCTATAGCCGTGGAAAATGACCTGAAAAAACATCAACATTTGCTTAATTTGCGCAAACCGGAGGATATGAAAATAGTTAACGCAACATGTTTAAATGCCTCAAAATTGGCTCATGACATAGGTGCAAAATTCATAGTCGCGGTAACCCGCAGCGGTTATACGGCGCAAGAAATTGCAAAATATCGTCCTTTCATCCCGATCATAGTTTTTACGCCGGACGCGCACGTCGCGAGGCAAATGGCTCTTGTTTGGGGCGTAACTCACTCCTTTGTACAGTTCATAAATCTAAAAAATTCCCTGCCGCAGATAAAAAACACGTTAATTCAGCAAAAACTTCTGAAACACGGCGACGAAATTGTTATTTGCAATGCCGGGTTTGGAAAAAAGGAGAAATTGATTACGACTACGATGGTGTGAAGGCAAGTGAGGTCATGTATTTTTAATACCATAGGCCTGCTTGTTGCGCTCGCGCAACGGCCGCAGGATTGCCTCGACGGCAGTCTCGGCATTTTGCTTCGCAAAACATGATCCTGCGGCCCAGCAGTCCAAACATGGTCTTAAAAAATACATGACCCCACTTGCCTTTTAACTTTCATATACAACCTATAGTGTTAGAATTACACCATGAAAGTCATCGGCATCGATCCCGGCATTGAACGAACCGGTTTTGCCGTCTTGGAGATGTCCGGCAGAAAAATGCTTTTGCTTGATTGCGGCTGCATAAAAACGTCCGGCAAACTTCCCTTCCCCACTCGTTTAAATATATTGGCAAACGACTTAAAAAGCGTGCTTAAACAGTGGAAGCCGGCCGCCGCAGGTTTGGAACACATTTATTTCTCGAAAAACGTTAAAACCGCAATGAAGGTTTCGCACGCGCGCGGCGTCATCGCCGAGGTTTTGGAAGAATACGGAATCCATATAACGGAATTCAATCCCGCCCACATAAAATCAGCCGTCGCCGGCGATTCAAAAGCCGACAAACTTCAAATCAGAAAAATGTTACAATGCACTCTGGGAATCGATATAAATCAAGACGACACTGCGGACGCAATAGCCTGCGCAATTTGCCTCCTCACCACAAGAACATGACACAAAACACACATTTGATGACGGCACTTAAGGTAATAGTCTCAATTCTGGTGGTTTCCGCGGTTGTTTTCGGCCTTATATTTTTCAATGTAATACAAATCCCGAGCTTGAACTTAAAAGGATCCGCAGAACAACCACTGCCACCTATAATTCAGACTAAAGTTAAGCGCACTCAAGCTCCCAAAAACCTGACTTACAAGGAACTTCTCGACAGTGGTGATAATTACACATATAAGGGTGAATTTGACAAAGCGCTTGCTTCTTACCAAAAAGCCTCTGAAATCGTACCGAAAGAAGTTGTACCATATGAAAAAATCGGCAACGTTTTTATGTCGCAAAAGGCATATCAATACGCTTTGCAGAATTTTGATTTTGCGGTTAATTTAAGCCCTCAAAATGCGGCACTAAAAATAAAAGCCGTAAAAAGTTTGCTTGGACTAAGAAAAGTGCTGGATGCAAAAACACGGCTTGCTCAAATGACACCCGAAACGCAAACGTCAGCTTATTATCAAGGACTAATCGCCGCTTTTTTGAACGAGCAGGACAATGCAAAAAACTTTCTAATAAAAAGTCTGACTCTTGGAAACGACGAAGCCATTAAAACCAACGCACAAAGAATTCTTACTGTTTACAGAGATTTTGAACTTGCGCGCGACGGGAAAATCGAATTTTTACAGGCGATGCTTGCACAGGCTTTTGACCAAGTCGGAGAATACGGACTTTCGATAGAATTGGCCTTTAATGCGCTAAAAACGCAGCACGACTACCGCGACGTTTGGATTGTGCTCGGCCATGCATTTTTGAACGAACAAAAATGGTCGGACGCCGAAGATGCCCTAAAAAAGGCCATTGATTTGGATTCAAACCATCCTGCCGGTTATTTTTACCGCGGAATTGCTTTACGAAACCAGAAAAAATATACGGCGGCCATTGCGGACTTTGAACAAGCCCTAAAACTTGGCTGGCAGCCGCGAATTTTGGCGAAACAGTACATTGCAGACACTTATTTTGACCTCGGCGATTTTGAAAAAGCGTTCCCATTATATAAAGAAGCCGTTTTGACCGATACTTCGGACATTCGAAGATTTATAAGACCCCTGGCACTGGCTATAAATCACTTAAAACAGCCAAAAGAGGCTTTGATACTCGGCCTTAAGGCGATTGAAACTCATCCCGGTAGCGCCATGAGCTTCAATCTGCTCGGATGGGCGGAATTTTCAAACGATGATTTTACAAACGCGCGAACTCATCTTAAAAAAGCGCTCACAATCGATCCCGAATTAAGCGAAGCTTATTTAAATCTTGGGCAATTGGAAGAAAATCAAAAAAACTATAAACAAGCGCTGAGTTATTATGAAACGGCAATCAGTATTTCTCAAAAATCGGGGAACGATTCGGTTGGCGCGACGGCGGGACTCAAATATGATCACTTAAAATCCACTCCCCTGCCAACTCCAATCAATTTAAGTCCAAATGCTCCGGCGCTTGAAACGCTGCTGGACGACGCCCAATTGGATTCAATACCATCGCTTTCACTTCTTTAACCAATTTAACCAAAGCAAATTTATGTATATCATTCCAGTCGCCGTCATCTCGCTATTTATCATCGGCGCGGCATTCGGGAGTTTCGCCGGCGTTGTAATTTACAGACTTCATTCGAAAAAACGCAGCATTGTAACCGGAAGGTCAGCCTGCACGGAGTGCGACACAAAGCTCGCGCCGCTGGATTTGGTGCCGATTTTGAGCTATATGACGCTTCGCGGAAAGTGCCGCTATTGCAGCAAAGAAATCTCTTATATGTATCCGCTGATTGAAGTGTTGATGGGAATGGTTTTCGCCGCTCTGTTTTTCAAATTCACTTTCGTAGACGTTCAACTTAATTTTTCTCTGACGATTTTGGGAGTTTATCTTTTGTATGCTTTTTATTCATTTATTTTAATAGCGACTTTCTTCTTCGATTTGCATTACATGAAGGTTGCGGACGAGCTTTTGCTGCCGGCGATTTTGATTGGTTTGATAGCGACGCTCGGCGCTCCGGCCACCCCTTCACTTGTTGATGCTCTAATCGGAGGCTCCGGCGCCGCTTTATTCTTCGGACTTCAGGCATTGATTTCAAAAGGTGCTTGGATCGGGCTTGGAGACTTACGAATCGGCGCATTCATGGGAGTTATATTGGGATGGAAATTGGTTATCGTCGCGCTCTTTTTGTCTTATTTGATAGGTAGCGTGGTTTCTTTGATTGTTGCGATACGCGCCGGAAAATTCTTCGGTTTAAAAATTCCATTTGCACCGTTTTTGGTCACAGGAACCTTAATTACAATATTTTTCGGACAAAACTTAATGCAATGGTATTTGGGCAGTTTAGGATTTTAATATGAATAAAGCTCTACTTGTAATTTTGGACGGATTCGGCGAAGGGAAAGTCTATAAAGGCAATGCCATAACTTCGGCTAAAACGCCTGTAATCACCGAACTTAAGAAAAAGTATCCCTGGACGACTTTAAAGGCTTCCGGCGAAGCCGTCGGTATTCCGGCCGGGATGCAGGGCGGATCCGAGGTCGGGCATTATACAATCGGCGCCGGGCGCATTGTTTTTCAGCCGCTGGAAGAAATTAATCGCGCAATTCAAGATGGAAGTTTTTTCAAGAAAGCGCCGTTACGTGAGGCCTGCAAACGCGTAAATAAAATCGAAAAGGCCGCACTGCATTTAATAGGCATGATTTCGGACCAGGGTGTTCATTCCCACATCGATCATCTTTTTGCACTTTTGGAACTGGCGAAACGCGAGAAGGTTTATAAGGTGTACATTCACGCGATTACGGATGGACGCGACGTGCCGGAACGCTCCGCTGATGTATTTATAAAGCAAATTCGGGCGAAGATTAAGGAACTTGGAATGGAGAAAAATGTAAAAATTGCGAGCATTATAGGCCGCTTTTTTGCGATGGACCGCGACACGAACTGGGACCGCGTGGAAAAGGCATATAATCTTTATGCGCTTGGCGAAGGCGTTCACGAAACCGATCCTCTAAAGGCAATTGAAAATGCATATAAGCGCGGCATTGAAACGGATTATTACATCGATCCGATAATTTTGGACGAACACGGGGTTATAAAAGACAAAGATTCAGTGATTTTTTGGAATTACAGAAGCGACCGAAGCCGCCAACTAACCTGGGCTTTTACAGGTGAAACTGACCCGAAAACCGGCCACGGCATAAAATTTAAAGAGAAGAAAATAGTGCGTCCGTATTTTGTTTGCATGGGGCCGTTTTCAGAGAAGGCGCCAGTGCTTTTTCACACTCCTGTAATCAAAAATAATCTTGGCGAGGTCATTTCTAACCTTAATCTTAAGCAATTTAGAATTGCGGAAACGGAGAAATATGCGCACGTGACTTTCTTTTTCAATAGCCAGGTTGAGGAACCGCTGCGAGGCGAGGACAGACTCATGATTCACTCGCCAAAATGCCCTTCTTATGCAGAAAAACCCGAGATGAGCGCGAGAGAAATAACGCAGGCGCTGCTTCCAAAACTCGATTCAAAGGAGTACGCGCTTATTGTTTTAAATTTTGCGAATTGCGACCTGGTAGGCCATTCCGGGGATTTGAAGGCTACCATAAAGGCGGTGGAAACGGTGGACGAATGTTTGGGAAAGGTTGTCCCTGAGGCACTTAAGAATGATTACAAGATTTTGATAGTTGGTGACCACGGCAACGCCGAATATAAGATTTATGAAGAAAATGGCGAACAGTGCCCAAGCCACACTACCAATCCGGTGCCTTTTATAGTGATTGGCAAAGACATTACCAAGGAAAACACTAAGCTTGCTCCTGAAGGCGGTCTTCAAAACGTCAGTCCGACGCTTTTGCACCTGATGGGCATCAAAAAACCGGAGGAGATGACGGGTGTAAGCCTTATATAAACCCAAGCCTGTACAATTCCTTATTTTTATAGTACAGTAGCCTCCCGAATATGAAAGCAGTAATTTTAGCCGGAGGAACAGGCACAAGGTTGTGGCCGATGAGCCGCGACATCAAACCCAAGCAGTTTCACACGTTTGTCGGCAATAAAACGATGTTGCAACAGACTTTTGAGAGGCTTTCTTTCCTTAAACCGGCGGATATTTTTGTTGCCACCAACGTTCAGTACGAAAAACTGGTGCGCCAGCAATTAAAAAATTTGCCAAAAGAAAATCTGATAATCGAGCCGGCAATGCGCGACACGGCGCCCGGCATTTGTTACGCCGCCCATTATCTGGCCCAAAAGGGCTTTAAAAATGAGGTAATGGCGATTATTTACGCGGATCATCTTATTCAGAAGCCGGAGGAATTTAAACGCGCTTTGCTTTTTACCGAAAAACACATCAAAAAAACAAATCGTCTTGGGGTTGTTGCGGTGCGCGCAAAATATCCGAATCCTAATCTTGGATATATACGTATTGGGCAAACGATTTCTGAATCTAGAGAAGGTCTGGAAATTTATGAACTTGAGAAATTCGTGGAGAAACCAAACATTGAAACTGCCAAAAAATTCCTAAATTCCTACAAATATCTTTGGAATACCGGACTGTATATGTGGAAAGTTGGTACAATCTTAAATAAATTCAAACAATTTGCGCCGGATATTTACAAAAATACAGAAAACAGTTCTACATATGAGAAGGCGCAAAAAATCTCAATCGACTACGCGATAATGGAAAAAATCGCGTCAAACACGGTAAATGTGATTCCGGCTGAACTTGGTTGGAACGATATCGGGAATTGGGCCGCATTGCATGAGGAATTAGCGTTTCAGGAAAGCGAAAACGTCAGTATCGGCGACCATGTTGGAATAGACACCGCAGGATCGGTTATCCTTGGAGAAAGCGGTAAATTGATCGTTACATATGGCATAAAAGATATGGTTATTGTGGATACTCCTGAGGCTCTTTTGGTTATGCCAAAGAGCAAAGCCGGCGAAGCCAAGAAATTGATCGAGGAAATAAAGAAAAAGAAGAAGGAAAGGTTTCTGTAGGATTGTAGGGACACGTAGGTAGTGGAGATATAGGGCCCTATTGAAAGGCGCTTTACGGGGGGCGGGCGTATTTTCAAAAAACTCATCCCTGCGGAGTCCCTACACCCTACTCCCTACTTCCCTACTATGCTAGAATACCCTCCGTTATGCGAGGAAAATTTCTGCGTGAGCTGATCGAAAAACCGAAACCGTGGGGTCGTGAAATTTGGTTCGCTTGGACTGACAAATATGCCGGTAAAATACTTGAGATAAAGAAGGGGCACCGATTTTCTCTTCAATTGCATGCGCAAAAAACGGAAACGCAGTTTTTGATGCAGGGTAAGGCCAAATTGATGATCGGCAACAGTCCCAAAAAGCTAAAAACTATTATTATGGAAGCCGGCGATAAGGTGGACATTTTTCAGGGAACGATTCACCGGCTCGAAGCGCTGGAGGATTCTCTTATCTTTGAAGTCTCCACACCTGAACTTGATGATGTAATAAAGCTGGACGATGACTATGGACGTACGGGCCAAGGAAACGATGACAAACTTGACGCGAAGCTCTCAAAGAAAATAAAATCCAAATAACTTTTACTATATTATTTAATATTTACCCTAAAACACTATGTTCCGTTCAACCGCATCCAAAATCGCAATAATCGTACTTTTCGCCCTCGCACTGGGATACTTTGATTTACCATCAAAGTACAAGATAATTCCGGGTACGCCGACTTCAATAAAGGACGCAAAAGTGCACCTTGGACTTGATTTGCAAGGAGGTTCTCAACTTGATTACAAAGTCGATCTCCGAAAAGTTCCTCAAAAGGACCAGAAAACGGTAGTTGAAGGCGTAAAAAACGTCATTAACCGCCGAGTGAACGGTTTGGGTGTGTCTGAACCGAACATATATACATCCGTAATGGGCACGGAACAGCACATAGTGGTGGAATTAGCCGGAGTAAAAGATTTGAATGAGGCCAAAAGAATTGTAGGCAAAACAATTCAGCTGGAATTTAAAGAAAAACGTGAAAAGGAAGATCCGGAGTATAAGGAGACGATGAAGAAAATCGCACAGAGCATTTTTAAGAACGTTTCGAACACAAAGAAGAATTTTGAGGCCGTTGGACAGGAAGAATCTTTCGCCTCGCCGGGCAAAGTGAAATTTTTTGAGAATGATTGGAAATTCGCAAGTGAAATCACAAACAAGAGCATTGCCGACAAGCTTGAAAATAAAGAAACGCTGACGGTCGTGCCCGAAATGCTGGAAGGAAATGACGGCTACACGGTTGGCGAGAATAATCAAATAACTCCCATGGAGGGATATTTTATCGTTAAATTGCTTGGCAGGCGCGACACGAGCTTACTGCCGAAGGATGAAAAATCAGTGGAAGTAAGCCATATTCTGGTCTCTTACAGAGGCGCGGATAAGTCTCCGGAAACCGTGACCCGTAACAAGGAAGAAGCCAAACAATTGGCCGGCGAATTGCTGGGCAAATTGAAGGCGGGCGAAGATTTTAAAAAACTCGCAAAAGAAAATTCCGATGAACCGGGGGCAAAAGACTCAGCCGGAAAATTGCCTGTTTCCGTAAAAGCCGATGGCCAATATGTCGAGCCTTTCACAAACGCCGCATTGACACTGACAAAGCCGGGTGAATTTTCGGAAGTTACGGAAACTCCATTTGGCTTTCATATTATCCGCGCGGATAACTTTACGCAGGTTAAATACAGCCAAATCTTCGTTTCCACCGCACCGGATCCTTGGCAAGATACGGGACTTACGGGCGAACAGTTTGACCGCGCAGACGTTACTTTCGACAAATTTTTGAGGCCTACCGTGTCCATTAAGTTTAATGCTGCGGGCGCAAAACTTTTCGAAGACATCACCGCAAGAAACGTAGATAAGCCTGTCGCAATTTTCGTAGGCGGCAATTTGATTTCCAGCCCGAACGTTAATGAAAAAATTTCCGGTGGAAACGCTGTGATTTCCGGAAAATTCACGGTGGACGAAGCGCAGGCTCTTGCCCGCGACCTCAATACCGGTGCAATCCCCGCCCCCGTTGTCTTAAACGGCCAATCAACCATCGGCGCCACGCTCGGCGAAGAAGCTCTTCAAAAAAGCATAAAAGCCGGTATCGTCGGCTTTATTCTTTTGGCAATTTTCATGTTGCTGAATTACAGACTGCCCGGCCTTGTGGCAATACTGGCACTAACTCTTTACACCGCAATTTTGTTCTTTTTGATTAAGTCCGAATTGCCGCTTCCTTTCGCGATTTCCATCGGCGTTCTAATCTTCATCGTCATAATTAACAAAATTCTCAAGTCTCGCGACGGCGGCTGGGAAAAGCTCATCAGTTTTGTTTTAGGTTGTTTCATACTGTTCTTCGTCACGTTCCTGCTTAGCAACGCGGTTGTGTTAACGCTTGCAGGTATCGCCGGCGTAATACTTTCCATAGGTATGGCTGTGGATGCTAACGTTTTGATATTTGAAAGAACCAAAGAAGAATTAAGAGCCGGCCGGCCGATCACTTCCGCGGTAGACGTCGGTTTTGACAGAGCATGGAGCTCAATCCGCGACTCAAACTTCTCTTCTCTAATCACATGCGCGATTCTTTTCTATTTCGGCACTTCCATAATTCAGGGTTTCGCATTCAACCTCGCCGCAGGCATTTTGGTCTCCATGTTCACGGCCATCACAATCACAAAGACATTGCTTAACGCGGTGATGAAAGCAAACTGGGGCCATAACATGTGGCTTTGGGGCTTGAAAAACAAGGCGGTCGAACAACAGAATCCGGCATCTGTAAGCCAAGAAATCCATGAAGCCCCAAGCAAGATGTACCACATTATTGAAAAAACAAAAATGTGGTTCGGCTTCTCCGGAACCGTTTTGGTAATTTCTTTGGTTGCCGTGATTATGTTCGGCTTAAAGCTTGGCTTGGATTTCACCGGCGGTACTCTGCTCGATTTCACTTTCGACAATAAAGTCACGGTCGAGGAATTGAAGGCCGAATTGAAAAATCTGGAAAAAATTATTAATGTCGGCGCTTCGACTTCAAAGACGACGGCTGCTTCCGGCACAACTTTGGAGAGCGGCAGACAGGCGATTTCATTTGATAATTCACGCATCGTCACTTCTCCCGGCACAAATCAATACATGCTTCACCTTGAACATATTGATAATGATACTCATGACAAAATTATTGCAGGACTTACGGCCAAGTTTGGCGCATTGACGGAAAATCGCTTCACCACAATTGGACCGGTGGTTGGCGACACACTAAAGCAAAAGGCCGTTATGGCCGTCTTGCTCGCAATGGCAGCAATAATTCTCTACTTGGCATTTGCCTTCCGAAAGGTTCCAAAACACGTCAGCCCGTGGAAATTCGGCGTTTGCGCAATTGTCGCGCTTGTTCACGATATTATTATTCCGATTGGAGTATTCGCAGTATTTGGACTTGAAGTAGACGCTCTCTTTATAACGGCTTTGCTCACTGTGCTTGGTTTCTCCGTTCACGACACCATCGTCGTCTTCGATCGTATCAGGGAAAATCTGCGTTTCCAGGAACGCGATGAAACTTTCGCACACACAGCAAACAAGAGTATGACTCAAACCATGAGGCGTTCGATAAACACTTCCGTTACGACTTTGATCACTTTGATCGCGCTGCTCATCTTCGGAAGCGCTTCGATATTCAACTTCATACTTGTGCTTGTGATAGGTATTACGGTCGGGACTTATTCTTCAATCTTTATCGCAAGCCCGCTGCTTGTGCTGTGGCAGAAGAAGAGTGGCCATGTTTAGGATAAAGGCTGGTTGCAAGCTATTTCCTTCGAACAGTGGAACGCAGCCCCCCTCACCTCATGAGGTGAGGGGGACGCTCGCGTCATGATGCTCGCTCTGCTTCCTAAAAAACTGTTCTCAGAAAACATCCTGCAACCAGCCACAAAAAAATCGTTGAAATATGACTTTTCCGGAAGAGCTGGAACAACTCAGGTTTAACTCATCTTCACCACTTAGCCCCTGAAGCCGGGATTGGATTGGCTTTTTGAATGGAGAAAATGGGGATTGCGTAAAAAATGTAGTGCCAAAAAAATTGACGTGTGATGATGATGGGATATTCTGCTTTTCGAAGCAGAATATCTTTTTAATCGAAAAAATTCCCCGCAGCTTGCTGCGCGGGTAGAATGCTCGCGTGAGCGAGCATATAGTCAAGAGCCATAACAAGAACTTGTTGCTGTATCATTTAGTATGTCCTGCGAAATACCGGAGGAAAGTTTTCAGTA
>JACRID010000051.1 GCA_016220145.1 Candidatus Peregrinibacteria bacterium | reverse complement strand
GCAAATACCGTCGTCGGATCCTGAATCCTGGGGTCCGTGGGTTTGGACGAAAAAACGATTAAGCGATATGTTGAATTTCAGGGTACCCAGGATTCAGGACAGCAGCTTAAGCTGCTGTAGGCGATGGTACCACGGGTTTACCCGTGGGGATCCATTGGCGCGCCACTGCACTGCCCGACCTTTTAGCCTGCATGCGCCCTTTTGCGTTTTTATTTAAAAATTAACAATAACATCATGAAATATTTTGTTTATGTTAGAAAATCGACAGACGAAGACGATCGGCAAGTTCTCTCAATCGAAGCGCAAATTACTGAACTTAAGGAATTTGCCGCTAAAGAAAAACTCGATATCGTGGCGGTTTTTGAGGAAGCAAAAACCGCCAAATGTCCCGGCAGGGCGATTTTTAATGAAATGATACAGAGAATTGAAAACGGAGAAGCACAGGGGATTATTGCGTGGCATCCGGATCGCCTTGCTCGTAATCCTATCGACGGCGGTAAAATTATTTACCTTATTGATGCTGGCAAGGTTCGCAGTCTCAAATTCCCAACTTTCTGGTTTGAAAGTACGCCGCAGGGCAAATTTATGCTCAATATTGCTTTTGGCCAGAGCAAATATTTTGTCGATAATCTGGATCATACGCTTTTTCAAAGGAAAAAACGTATGATCCGATAATCTTAGCGAAAACGTAAAACGCGGCCTGCGGCAGAAATTACGCAGAAGTGAGTGGATTGGATGGGCGCCTGTGGGATATCTCAACGACTTAAAAACTCACGCAATCCTCGTTGATTCCGAAAAAGCACCGTTTGTTAAAAAAGCTTTCGAACTGTATGCGAGCGGCAATTATAACTTCTCAAGTCTCAAGAAATATTTAGAAAAAGCCGGATTACGCAGTAATTACGGCGGCGTTCTAGCAATCAGCTCTATTGCGCATATGCTCTCAAATCCTTTCTACTATGGCGTAATCCGGGTTAAGGATGAACTTTATACAGGCGCCCACAAGCCAATCATTTCCAAGAAACTTTTTGATCAAGTGCAGGAAATGCTCAATAAAAAGGGCAGGGGACACGATCAGAAAAAGCACGAATATGTTTTTACAGGGTTTATCCAATGCGGAAATTGCGGTTGTATGGTAACTGCGGAAGTTCAAAAAGGTCACAATTACTACCGTTGTACCAAAAAGAAGGGTAAATGCGATGAAAAGTACGTCAGAGAAGAGATTTTAGTAACGCAGTTTATAGAAACCGCTCAAAAAGTTTCTTTGCCCGACGACTGGGTGCAGAAAATGCTAGAAAAAATCGAAGAAGAAAAACAAATAGCTGCCCAGTCGTCTGGCTCTTTCGTTCAAAATCTTCAAGAACAAGTCCAAGAGATAGATAAAAAGCTTAATAAGCTTCTCGACGCCCATTTAGAGGGAACAATCGAAACCGACGAGTACAAATCTAAAAAGACGGAACTCATCAACGCTAAAATCAGTTTCCAAGAAAAAATCACCGATTTTGAACGAAAGGGAAATGATTGGCTCGAACCTTGCCGGCAATTTATTTTAGCGAGTCAGGAAGCCCAAAAAATCGCCCAATGGGCTAATAAAGAGGAAATAAAAATTTTTATCAAAAAAATCGGCTCGAACTTTATTTTAAAAGGTCGGGCAGTGCAGTGGCGCGCCAAAAGAGGCTGGCGCGCCACAACCGATTTGAACAGATTTTCAACCTGGCTCCGGAGCTCGGACTCGAACCGAGAACCGTCTCGTTACACTTATCCTCAAATTTCTATGAGGGGTGGACTATATCTTCCTCCCCGCAATGCGGGGAGGCCTCGGTATCTAGTCTCTACGGCGCCCCCCCAGTCCAGCTTGGGGGTTCCCACGGTATTACCCGCCCCGCTTTACGCGAGGGTAGGGCTTCACCGTTATCCCGAGGAGTTTCAACCTAGGTTACCCTAGGAAGCTGCGTGATTTTTATGTGTTCACAGCGAGCTGCTCCACCATTGAGCTACTCCGGAATGATGTTGTTACTTTTTCGTGAACCTCACGATCTCGCGCCCGACCACTTGGCCCGGACGGTCATAAAACAATGAGGTTTCTTTTAAAGGAACAAAAGTGGTTTTAATATAGCCAAACGCTTCAATTTTATCAATAAGTAGCGCGGAAATGTGGATTTTCTCCTTATTTCCGTTATGCCAAACTGGGAACAGGAAGACTACAGGAGAGCCAGTCGGAAGCCATTTAGCCAGATTCTTGAAGAAATCCAGGTAAAGCTTGGAAAGCTCATTCATCACCTGTTCAATAAACGCTCTAGCCGGAAAAGTAGAAAGTGGGGGACCGAGATGGGGCTCGGTGACCACGGAGATAGATCGCTTCGCGCCCTGCAGCCGCTCGCAATGACAGGCGTCTTTTGTGGAAACTTCGCTCGTCACACCTTCCGCGATCTTGAAATTTTTCCGGAGCCATTCAAGGTTTGTCCTCGCGCCGGTAGCCATACGCGCATCCGCATCCGAACCAACCACGGAATTTCCAAGCAGCATCGCTTCCATCAAAATTGTTCCGGTTCCGCAAAAAGGATCGAAAACGAGCGTAGGTTGCTGCGGCCAATTAAGACCGGGCTTTCGCTGCGCTCCAGGTTGTCCCGCCATACTGGCGTGACGAGTTGTAAAAGCGCACTCGCTTCGCTCGTGCGTTGCCAAATTAATCATCATTTGCGCCAACTTTGGCGGCAACATGCCCACGCGCGCATCGCGAAACGGCTTGCCGTAATCTCGTTTTGAATAAGCCTCAAAATCCTGCATTGCCACGGAAAATCCAAGCGAAAATCTGCCTTCGCCTTCTTCAATAACACTGATATTAGTCTTCATTCCAACCAAATTCTGCTTAACCGCCAAAACCGCGCTCACATTTTTCAGGTCATTATTCATGTAATTTGCGCTGACGCCAACCTCCTTCAGCGCTTTTTTGAGCTTCGGCAGGAGGTATTTCAGCAAACTTGAACTTTTTCCTTCCGGCACAATATTCACCGCGAATAAGAGCTTTCCTTTTTGGCCTTCACAAGCCTTAATTAAGTATTTTAAGATTAAAGATTCGACGGCGCCAATCGCGATCCCTTTCTCAAAAATCTCCAGAATTTCAACACATCCGCCCAATTTGTTTAGAAAAGTCTGAGGAGGGGCTGGCAAATTCTCTGCATATGCAACCGCGCCGCTTTTCGCGACCTCCATCAGGCCGAGCCGCGGCTCGGTCAGGCTAAGGCTCGATGCCGTCCCCAAGCGGGGGCGGCCTACTGGATTACTGCGCCCGAGGGGCGCATCCATTCCGGCATCAAAAAAACTTCCCAATTCCGCGACCGAAATTTTATTTGTTCTACCCAAAACCAACGCGTATTTCATAGCAAGTGCCAAAATGACACAAAGAAGGTACATGTACAAATCAAAAAAATCAGCACCCCTTTCTTCGCAGCCGGATTTCTGTAAATTTATGACGTACGGAAAATAGATCCCCGATCGAGTCGGGGATGACAAAGTAAAATTTAATCTCTAACTTTCACTCACATGGCTTTCTCACTAAATCGCGCTCAAATTATCGGCAATTTAACCCGTGATCCGGAAGTTCGCATGGCCGGAGCCAGCAAAGTCGCGTCTTTTGGCGTTGCAACCAGTAGAAGCTGGCTGGACCCGGCCGGCCAAAAGCAGGAAAAAACCGAATTTCACAACATTATTGCATGGAGAAAGCTGGCCGAAATTTGCGAAATGTATCTGAAGAAGGGGATGAAGGTTTACATTGAGGGACGCCTGCAGACGAGCGACTGGGAAGGCAAGGACGGCGTGAAGCGCTACAGGACGGAAATTATTGCGGAAAATATGATTATGTTGAGCAGAAAGGATCAGGTTGGCGGTGGTGTGGCGTCGTCAAACGCCACGGCAAGTGTGGTGGCAGGAAATTCCGAGTCGTCGTTTCCGGCATCGGAAGAACGCGCCCAAAGGAATATAAAAAAGGTTGAAGAAGCGGCGGACAAACCGGCCCAGGAGGCGGAAATCTCCATCGACGACTTGCCTTTTTAGTCTAAAAATGGTAAAATATAGCAGTAGAAATTAAAATATATTTAACAAAAATAAATATGAAAAATTTGTATTGTGCGTTTAGGGAAGTTTTTGGGAAAGATGGAAGGAGGGTTTTTCTGGCTGGTAAAGGTGAAAAAGCTGAACGTCCGTCGCCAACTGAGCCAATTTTGAATGAGGCTCTTAAGGGGCTGACGGTGGCTGATAGAGGGAAACCTGATAGTCGTAGAGTTGCAGAAACCGATGCTGGAGGAAGAAAAAAAGGAAAGGCCACTGCTCGTCCTGGAGAGAAAGCGCTTCATGGTCTTCCTGACATCAAAGCTGTAACGGTAGGAGTGGGAGCAGATAAAGTAAAAGAAGCAGCAAGGGATGCTGCAAGGAAATTGGGTGAACAGGCTCAAGCAGCGGCACTTCATGTTAGTAATGATGAGGCGATTCAGGCGGTAAGAGGGGGTACAGCTCAAGTCGCTCCTCTTGCAAAGCTCGATTCTAGAGAAGGTGATCAATTAACTGCTGAAACTGCCGGTTTGCTACCTCAATCTAGGGGGAAACAGGGGGAAGCAGCTAAAGAGGCTATTAAATCTACAATGGCAACTTCTCCAGATTTGGCAGCTGCTTTGGCTAAACTTAAGGGACCTACACTTCCAACTGAAGATCAAGGTGTGACTGCTTTGGGCAGCAGGGGCCCTGCCGTCAGTGGCGAAGTGATTGGAATAGGTGGAGTAGGCGGTGCTTCTGCCAAAACTGAAGTGCGTTTGGCTGAAGGAAAACCAGAACCGGGGAAGACCAATCCTCTCGAAGGTCGCAAAGATAGTGCAGCAGTGGAAGCTCGAGTGGATGCAAGAATTGCCGATCAAGCTGCTCAAACCTTCGAAGGTAGAGCTGATACTGCATATTTTGATAAGGCGAAAGCTGGTCTTAAACTTATTGCTCAAATGAATTTGGGATTACCGGGTAAATCGAAAAAAACAATAACAACAGCCGATGACGGGCTTATTTTTAAGAATCTGGTAATTGCCGCAGGCGGGAGTTTTGATCGGTTTAAAAAAGATTACGTTGCCGCCAATCTTAAGACAGGCGCACAGATTGAAAAGTTTCAGCGCGACTGGGCAAAAACAAATTGCGGAAGAGAGGATATATATGCCGATATTGCCCGAATGAAGAGCGACTTGCATGCGGAAACACGTATTACCGTCGGTAAAGAAAAACAGCCCGACAAACCTCTTGTAAGATTGGGATATGAGGTTGCGCAAGCCTTGGGGCTCGGAGCGAAGTCACTCACGGGCGCGGAAGTGGCAAACATTTATGGGATTACTTCAATGCCTGCCGGTGGAACGGAGTTTGTTTTCAATCCGGTAACAAAAGGAATAAGTGTGGTAGGGGCCGATAAGGCAACCGCATTGGCATCTTTTAATTTACCAAATGATACGGATACGCAGAGGAAAAAGTATTTGGCGCAGCTGACAGGAGATGTTAAAAAAGCGCCGGCAGCGGCGGCACCGAAATCGGAACCGGTAAAAAAAGTTGAGATGGCGGTAGCGGCAACGCCAACCGTTCAACCACCCGTTGCCGTTTCAGATTTGGTAAGGGTGGAAGAGAGGGCCGCCGGACAAGAAGAGGCAAAGAGATTAGCGGCTGAACGAGCGGCACATCAAAAAGACAGACCTAAGCTTGTTGATCATTCGGAGGTTATAACGCCTGAGGAACAAGCGAGAATTCAACGTACCGGAAGTACCGGCTGATGCGCAAAAGCAAGCAGTGGAGAAGCACGGCGGAATTGAAAAATCTTTTCAGGAGGGTTTTTCTCGCCGATATTTTAATAAAAGTGAGCCGAAAAAGTTGAGCACGCGCTGTTCTCTCAAGAGGGTTTTGCTCGCCTCGCTCATGAAATTGTCTTTCTTGCGTTACAAGAAGCGCCAATTTCATGGCTCGGCATCCTACGCTTCGGGCTTGCTGATTACGCAAGCCCTTCGCTATGGAACGCAAAACTCGCACTTTTCTTCAATAGACGGTGACCTGAATTTCACGTGCGGTCCCGCAAAGCGGGAAAATCGCAGAGGTGAGGCCACCGTCTAAACGCAATGCTCTTTCAGGCCATCCGCCATGTCCCGCGGTTACCGCAGGACGGCTGATGACAATCTTTGGAAAGAGCGATGGGAGAATAGAGTCGATTATGGCTTCTATTTCCTCTCCGTTGCGAGGCGGAGAATCTCCCTACCGTTCTTGGGTGGAATTTTTAGACCTTTACCACCACGGTCTAATGTGTTTTTGTTTGCAATCCCCGCGTGGCGGGGTATTTTGCATTTGTTTTTTGTGTTTTTTGTCCCTCACATTGTTTAGATAGAGGGTACTTTTCACGTGTAGGGGACTGTAATCGGCAGCCCGCGCTTGAAAAGTAGGGAGAAAGGCGTGAGAAGGAAACTGATTAGTTTCCTTCTCACGAGCTCATCTTTCCTTTGATTGTTCTCGCGTCTCAGGTCTTCGCATAGGCTTGCATTTTCTCGCCCGGGACCCCCGCAAAGCGGACCCGCGGCTCGAAAATGCTACATGCGCTCAGACCTTCGCCGCTCGCTTTATTCCTCGCTCCGCCTGCGCTTCGCTCGGCAGCCCGGACTGGGAATAAAGCGGCTCTGACGCCTTTTTCACCACTTTTCATTCACGTGAGTTTTGTTTTCAAGGAGCGGTTTTTTTGTATTTTTCGCCGGATTTTCGCGGCAATAAGCGGCAAATAAATTATGTAATTATATCATATTTTGCGGTCCCGCACAATGGTCTGATATAATGCAACCGATGAAAAAGGGTAGGCTATTTTTGATACTTGGACCTTCCGGAACAGGCAAAGGGACCGCCATTCAATATCTTAAAAGTAGATTTCCGGAGGCGGTTTTTCCGCTATCTTGCACGACGCGCCAGCCCCGGCCAACGGAAAAAGACGGCGAAGTTTACCGCTTCTTAACAAAAGGGGAGTTTGATCGGAAAATTAAGGCCGGTGAATTTTTGGAATGGGCCGTTGTGCATCATGATAATTTTTATGGCACGCTCAAAAAACCTATTCTGGAAGCCATAAATGCCGGCAAAATTGTGATCCGTGAAGTCGATATGCAGGGCGTTCAGTCAATCCGCAAGCTTTTGCCGCAGGATCAGGTTGTTGCGATTTTTATTGCGGCGCCGTCATGGGAAAGCCTAAGACATCGCATTTTAAAGCGCAGCAAAATTCCGGATGAAGAATTGGTCCGGCGTGAATCGAGCTTCAAACTTGAAATGGCATTTTCCAAAGAGTGCGACTTCGTGGTGATGAGCGAAGAGGGGAATATCGAGGAATTTTGCACCGAAGTCGGAAAAATTATCGAAGAGAATGCGAAATAGATCGCTGATCAAGTCAGCGATGACAACTCTGTTTTTCAAAAAGCCCGGCTTTTTGCGGCCGGGCCTTTTATGGAAATAATAACCGATTTTCCTAAAAATCCAATTTCTCAAATCCATATGCGTTTCCATTGCCGCGTTCTCCCTCGCCGTTTTTGCCGTTGCCAAACCCATTTTGCATTTCCTTGGGCATTTTTGGCGCTTGGCCGCCAAAGAATGTGATCGGATTTATTTTTACATTGATGTCATTTTCTTCGACAATATCATTTAATGTCTCTTCAAATTGGTCGCGCAGATCATTCAAATTTTCCAGAAAATCCACTGCGTCTGTGGGGTCAAAATCGGGAGATTTCAGACTCGCCTTCAGTTTATCCAATTCGGCCCTTGAAGAATCCACAACGGTTTGAAGATCGGACACATCGGCTCCCTTGCTCTTTACTTTTGCCACAACTTTTTCCGCATTCTTAATACCTTTTTCCACGCTTTTTACCGCACGCGCAATATTCTTAAGAGCGTCCAGCATCCCTATTGATTGGCGCACATCGCCGATTGACGGGAAGAATTCTTCTTCCAGTGATGTGAATGCGTCTTGCGCATTACCGGCTTTTGCCAAAGCCGTTGCTTTATCATAAACGGCTTTTACTCCATCTATACTCGATTGAACTTTTGAAAATGCGGCCGTAAGGTCCATTTCCGTTTTTTCCAGTTTAATTTTAACCTTATCAAAAGTCTTTTGAAGATTGGCCATTTCACGGTCGGCCTGCTTCTTTATTTTTGGGAAAGCGCCGAGCATTTGCATGGTTTCCATATTTTCGTCCAATATATCAACGAAAGCGTTGAAATCATCAAGTGCCGTTTGCACTTCGTCCGTAAATTCAGTTGCGGCATTAATTGTTGCAATTGCTGCAACGGCCTTGGCCAAAGAATCTTCCACGCCGGCGGGAACTCCATATCCGGCATCCTTTATCTTTTTAATTACCTTGTTCATTTGATCAACGGCTTTTTGCATGCCTCTTACGCCTTTTTTCATGCGTTCAAGTCCATTATTCCCCATTTCCTGGCCTTTTTTTTGAAGTTCCTCGAGATTTGCAGGCGGACCTTGCATGCCGGATGGGATATTGGACGTGTCATATCCAGCAGGGATGTTGGACATATCAAAACCGGCCGGTGGGCCGTATTGTGCAGACACTGCCATCGGAACCATTAAAAGTCCTACGATGAGTGCCGTTCCAAGTTTCTTCATAGAAAACTTTGGTTAAAAAATAAACTTTACCATCATATTATACGCATTTCACTCGTATCTCAATGCTTCAATCGGGCTTTTCATTGCGGCTTGCCGCGCCGGATAAATTCCGAAAACAAGCCCGACGACGCCGGATACGCAAACTCCCAAAATTGCGGCGTAAATGGGGAAAGTGAATTCCCAACCTGTCGATACTGCGTTGCTTAAAATGAGGGAAACAAGGAACGATAAAAATGTTCCGAGCGTTATGCCTATTATCCCGCCGACGGTTGTAAGTAACACGGATTCCAGCAAAAACTGTGTGAGAATGTCTTTGTTCACAGCTCCAAGGGCTTTGCGCAAACCTATTTCGCGCGTGCGTTCCGTTACGGAAACCAGCATTATATTCATGATCCCGATGCCGCCGACCACAAGTGAAATTGCCGCCACCGCAGCCAGAAACAAGGTTAAAACACTGGTGATGGTTCCGACCGTTTCCATCGCTTGAGCTTGAGTCTCAACATTAAAATCGTCTTTGGAAATATCGGTTATTCCGTGAGTTTCACGAATCGTAAGCTGCACATCGCGCACCGTTTCTTGCACCGTATCTTCGCTGTCAGCTTCAATAACTATGCGGTTAAAATGCTTAATCCCGAAAAGATATCTTTGAGCCGTCGTATAGGGCGTAATAATCGTTTCATCAAAATTAAAAGAAAGCATTTGGCCTTTCTCCGGCAGCAAGCCGATGACCTTTAAATTTCGTCCTTTTATTCTTATTTTTTTGCCAAGAGCTTCGTCGTTCCCAAAAAGCTCTTTTTTCACCTTGTTACCGATTACAACAACGTCGGCATACATTTTTACATCGTCGTCGGTAAAAATTCTTCCGACGTCCGGATACATATCGTAAATCTTCGCGAACATTTGAGTAACCCCAAATATAGTCGCCCGATAAGTCTCGCTGCCATAAGCAACGCTTTCCGAGCCAAAAACCAACGGCATGATTTGCCCCGCGTGGGGAACGTTGCTTTTCTTTTTCAGCGCATTCAAATCTTTTTGTTTTAAAGAATCGGAAAGAGTGGCCAACATATCGGTCGGGCCTTTCGGCTGGCGTCCCGGCAACACCGCTATAATTTTAGAGCCAATTGTTTTTATTTGGTTTAAAATTAAATTTTGCGCGCCTTCGCCAAGTGACACAATCATTATTATGGACGTTATGCCTATTACTATCCCAAGCAAAGTCAGCATGCTTCTGACTTTATTTCTGTGAAGCGCGTGCATGGCGCTCGAAAATGTATATCTTAATCTCATGGAATTATTTTATGAAACGGTTGTTCGCGCGGCGTCTTGTCGCAACTTGCAAATCGGTGTCCAGTAAGCCATCTTTCAGGCGAATTATGCGCTGGGCATATTCCGCCGTGTAGGTTTCGTGGGTAATGAGAACGATTGTTTTGCCTTCATCATGCAGTTTCTGCAAAATTTCCATGACTTGCCCGCCGGATTTTGAATCAAGATTGCCGGTCGGTTCGTCGGCAAAAATGACGGAAGGATCGTTCACAAGCGCGCGCGCGATTGCGACCCTTTGCTTCTCGCCGCCGGAAAGCTGAGAAGATTCGTGATTTATTCTGTGTTCCAACCCGACGCTTGTTATTGCCTTCTTTGTCATGGATTCCCAATGGCTTTCGGCAGCGTGGGAATACATTAGTGGAAGTTTTACATTGTCATGAACCGTTGTGCGCGGCAGTAGATTAAAAGCCTGAAAGACAAACCCCATTTTTTTATTGCGAATTGCCGCCAGTTCGTCATCCGAATAATTATTCATATTTTTCTCCGCGAAAATATATTCACCGCCGGTTGGACGATCCAAAAACCCGAGTATGTGAAGAAGTGTGGATTTTCCGGAACCGGAAGGTCCCATAATCGCGACAAACTCACCTTCTTTTATTGTTAAAGAAACTCCTTGAAGAGCCGGAGTCTCCGTCTCGTCTTCGCTGTAATTTTTCATCAGATTTTTAGCCTCAATTATTATCGCCATACCTTAGGAACCTTATTCTTGAGGAATCAAAATGCGATCGCCCTCGCGAACGCCGTCAATTATTTCCACATTGCCGTCCGAACCGCGCAAGCCAAGAGTAACTTTTGTTTCAACCGCACCTTGAATGGCTGCCGGTTGGCTTGTGTTTGAGGGTGCTTTTGTAACTTTTACAAATTTAGAACCATCTTTGCCGTAAACGGAACGACCCGGCAGCAGCAGCACGCCATCTTTTTCCGCTGTTAATATGTCTATATTCGCCGTCATGCCGGGCTTAATTTGTTTTAGGTTTTCTTCGTCCGCTTTAGCAAATTGCAGAGTTGTTTTGTAAGTGGAAACGCCCTCAATGACTGTTTCCGCAGGATTTATTTCAACAACTGCGGCATTCCAAAAAGTTTCTTGATCAAAGGCGTCCAGCGTGATTTTTGCGGTATCTCCAAGCTTAATTTTTGCAATGTCGGCTTCGGTTATGTTCGTTTCAATGTCGAATTTGGCGTCAGATACAACCGAAACTGCGGCCACATTCGCGGAAACTATTTCTCCAACCTCTTTGTCCAATTTGCTCACAATGCCGTCAATGGGGGAGACAATCATCGTTTTTTGAACTTGCGCGTCGTAGTTATTGCGATTTGCCAGCGCTTGCCTTATTTGAGCCTTTTGCGCGTCAACGTTCGCCCGAGCTTGTTTTACGAGTGCGCGTTGATAAGCAAGCTGTTCCGGTGTTGAGCCGGCCTTTTTAAGGTCCAATTCATTCCGTGCGCTTGCCAGTGAATTTTGCGCCGCATTGTAACTTGTTTGGGCTGTTGTTATTGCACTGTTGTTTGTTGCCTTTTGAGCCGAGATAGTCTGTTCTTGCGTATTTAATGCTGCGATAGTGGTGTTGATGTTGCTTCTGGCGATGCCGATATTTGTGCGGTCGGTATTTCTTGAAGAATCACCGATTAAACAGGCGGACGTTATAATCGCGTTGATTCTGTCCACCATGTCTTTAATCATTGATAGGCGTTTTTTAGCCGTATCTATTGCAGCATCAAGCGTTTCCGGCGATGAACTGCCGGTAATGTTTTTTAATTCCGATTCCCATGAAACGAGTGTTCCTTCTATATTGCTGCGCAGAGATGTAATCACGTTGCTTCCGCTTGCGTCGCACGTGCCAAAGTTCAGTGTGTATCCGTTGACAGCTCCGCCGCTAACAACGCTTGAAGATTTTACGCGTGCCGCATCATCGGCCTTTGCGTAAGCGTCATTCAGCGTATCCGGCACGTCGTCATAGGCATTCGCAACATCGATGTCTGCTTTGCTTCGCACGTTTTTTAGATTGGTTTCGGCGTCAGCCAGGGATTTTTGCGCAGTTGCAACCTTTGTTTCCGACAATTTTACTTCTTCAGTTCGCGTGCCGCGTTCCAGTTCCGCCAATTTCGCCTGTTGGCTTTCGAGCGCCGCCTCATATTGGCGAAGTTGAGCCTGCGCTACTTCAACGCCGGCCTGGGCCTGATTGAGTTGTGCGTATAAATCGTCCGCAAAAAGTTCAAGCAGCAGTTGATTTTTTTTAACGCGATCGCCGACTTTTACGTATTGATTTGCAAGTTTGCCGCCTTTTTCAAATGCGAGTTCAACGGAATGCGACGCCTTAACCATTCCAGTTACGCTGACTTCTTGAATGATATCGCCCTTTTTTACGACAACAGCCTCAATGGTTTGCTTTTTGCCGCTGCCAAAAATAAAACAAGCAAAACCAAACCGGCTGCGATGGTTTTTTTCTTATTGGATTTTATTGTGTGCAGTATGCGTCCCATACGGGACGATCAGTATATCAAGTAGGTGATGCTTGTCCAGACTGATCGTAAGGCGAAAAATACCAATATCAAGGCAAAAATTTTGAATACGGCGGAGACCAGATTCTTTTTTAATAAAATCGGGCGGAATTTTGAAAAAACAAACGCAAGAAAAATCGTTGCAGAAAGCCAACTCAGTTCAAAAGTAAGTAGAAATAAGAATTGTCCGCCTGCCACGGTTTGCCTTAATTCAAAGGCTCGCGGCACACAGATGCTTATCCAGAACATCCAAAAGGCGCCGCTTAAAAAGGTTAATAGAAATATTTTTGTAAAAGAAAAGATTGCACCTTCTTTGTCGCCGATTTTGTCGATTTTCCAAACTTGGCTTGCAAGCCAGAAAAGCAGAATCGCACCTGCCAGCGAAATGAAAATAAATTTGAGGAATATTCCAAGAAAAAACCGCCAATAAAATCAATATTGCGAAAAAAGATTCCGCTGCCAGCGCTTTTGCGATGACAATCAGGCTTTTTTTGCAGCCGCCGCTGAGGACTTCCGTAAAAACCGCCGTTAGCATAGGGCAGGGCACCGCGCCGCCTATTATTCCAAGCATGGCTGCTTCTGTGAGAGTTGGACAAAAAGCTTCATGTTCGCCACTTTAACATATGGCTTGAATTTTTGTTATAATGCCCGCGATCGTCGCTGGGGAGTCGCCAAGTGGTAAGGCAGTAGCCTCTGGAGCTACCATTCGAAGGTTCGAATCCTTCCTCCCCAACCACGTTAGTTCCGTGAAAAGATAAAAACATTTAAAAGGTGCACAAAACAGGAAGGATTCGAATGCCGGAGCCGCATCTGCTGGCGGCAGTGCGGCAAGGCGGGGTCGCGCGCCCCGCTATGGCGGGGACGCGTGACCGAATCCTTCCTCCCCAACCAATCACATAAACCATGAAAAAAAGTTTCTTCGCTCTTTTGTTAGCAGCATTTTTGGTCACCGTCACAATTATTGTAAATGAGCCGCCACATGTTGCTTCAAAACTTGCCGGTAATTTTTTTGACGCGTCGGAGTTAAATAAAATAACCATCGCATTTAAAAAGAACTTTTTAAAAAGCTCCGTAAATCTTAATATTTCATTCCAATCGCAGGCGCCGTTTGGCAATTGGAATATGCCATATCAAGAAGCATGCGAAGAGGCCGCTCTGATTTTGGCGCACTATTATTATTCCGGTAAGCATATTGATCCCCAAACAATGCAAAAAGAAATTTTGTCGCTGGTTGATTGGGAAAACAAAACTTTTGGCTATTACAAGGATACGGATTCACTCGAAATGGCCAGAACATGGAAGGAATATTTCGGGCACAGAAATGTCGAACCGATAAATAATTTCACTCTTGAAGATTTGAAATACACCTTGGCAAGCGGATATCCTGTAATAATTCCGGCCGCCGGGCGTCTGTTGCGTAACCCGTATTTTACAAAACCCGGTCCTGTTTTTCAGCATGTCCTTAATGCAGCCCATGATTTCGACAGTAAAAATATTTTGAACGGGCATAAAATAATGATTATTTTGAGGTCATAAATGGAATTCCGGTATATAATGCAATCCCGATTTGTAGATTTATGACTGAGAAGGAATTGATACAAGTAGAAGTCGCGGACCTTATTGAGGATCAGGCCAGTTCGAGCCCGATCGTGATTTTGCGGGATTTGCCGAGCAATAGGTTGTTGCCGATTTGGATAGGAGATCCGGAGGCGCGCGCCATCGCAATCTCTTTGAATAAAATGTCGGTGCCGCGTCCCATGACTCATCAATTATTGCTGAATGTTGTTGAAAAAACGGGAGGGAAACTCTCGAAGATTGTAATAGACGGGCTCAAAAACAATACTTATTTCGCATCGCTTTACGTTGAGGCCGGCGGGAAATTCGTTCAAATAGACGCGCGGCCGAGCGATGCAATTGCACTTGCGCTGCAAGCCGGCATCCCCGTGTTTGTAGATAAATCAATAATGGACAGCGCGTCCCAGCCTAATCCATTTAAAGATTTGTCTTTGAAACAAGAAAAGCGCGAAAATAAAAACGGATTTAACAAGTGGGACTTGGAGAAATTAAAGGAGTTGCTTGAAAAAGCGCGCCGGCGCGAGCAGGAATCTTTTTAATTAAATGAGACTTTTTGTAGCCATTGATTTGCCGGAGGAAACAAAGAAAGTCTTGCAAAAAGTGCAGGCGGTTTTGCCAAGAGCGCAGATGTCTAAGGCTGGCGGGTTCCATTTGACGCTCAAATTCTTGGGGGATTGCGATGACGAACTCAAAGTTAAGGTTGAAAAAGAATTGAAAGAAGTAAAATTCAATCCATTTGAAGCCAATCTTCAGGAGATTGGAACTTTTGGAGGCAGCCACCCGCGTGTTGTTTGGATTGGATTGAAGTGCCCGGAAAGCATTTTTGAAACGGTAAAAGAAATGGAAATGAGAATGGCAAATCTTGGTTTTGCGGTTGCAAACCGTTTTGTGCCGCATTTAACGCTGGCGCGAATAAAATATGTTAAGAACTCCAGGGATTTTCTGGAAGAGTTAAATAAAATTTCTGTCGCCGAAATCTGCGGCGATGTAAATGTAATGAAATTTACAGTTAAAGAGTTTTTCTTGTTTCAGAGCCAGCTTTCAAGCTCCGGAGCAGTTTATACAAAACTGGCTAAATTCTCTTAAAGGATCCTGAAATGAATTCAGGATGACATCCTTTTTCTCCTTTCGCTCAAATAATTTTTTAGGGCTTTTAGGATTGGCGGAACATTCAATGAAAAACTTAATGCCGCGATGCCGATTATCGCCCAAAAAATCATTGGACTTTTTTGCTCTTCTTTAATGGGTGCCGGATGAACTTCTTCAATTTTATTTAATGCATAAGAGCCGTCTTCGCGCTTTTGCGCGCGCAAATTTACGCTTGTGCCTTCTTTCATGACAACGCCTGCGATAAGCGGATCCAAAACTTCCCGGTTAAAATTTATTATTTTAGGATCGCCGTTGAGAAGTTTTATTTCCAGAGAAGTTTTTTCGCCGGCGTCGCCTCCGGCAAGCAAGCGGGAAACAACTCCCTCAACTTTTTCAAAAGACGGATTGGGGGCTTCGGGCGACAGTTCGGCAGTCCATTCCCATGCGCTTTCTTGTTTTGCTCTGGGCGCAAAATCGCCCGTGCTGGCAACCAAATCCGGTGAACTTTTAACGTCTATCAAAGCATAAGAATATCCTTTTTGAGATTTTTCATAAGCGACGGTGTCCACCAAATTATCGTTAAAATCATATAAAAATACCGAGTCCGCACCGTTATTGAGTGCCAATGAGGTTTCGGATTTTTGAAAAATTTTATAGGCGCCCGGTTCAAGCGTGGCGGAATCCGGAATCGAAAATGTTTTTTTGCTGCCATCGGCGAGTTTCCAATTGCCCAAATTGATCGGTTCGGTGTCCGCGTTAAAAAGCTCGATCCATTCCTGGTCCCCCTCGTCGGCGTTCGGATTCGGCAGGATTTCGGTTATTTTTATCGCGTTTGAAATGTCGCCGTTCTTATAAAGAACTTTTGTTTTGGTGGCCTGAGTTTTTGGCTTGCCGACGGTGCCGGCAGGTTTCTTGGCCGTTGTCGCGGACGTGTTTTTCTTGGTCGCGGTTTTTGGTGCCACCACATTCTCGCTCGGTACAAAAACAAAATAACCTTTTAATGTGATTTCCGTTTGCGGCAATTTCAGTTGGCTTAATAAGGATGATTGGGATTGAGTCGCCGTTTTTGATTCGGCGGCTTTTGCGGGTTGCGGCGGAATATTTTGAGTTACAACGACTATCGGTGTCTGCTTTACGATTGAAGACCCCGTCGATGTTGAAGTCGCGGTTTGCGTCGGCGGCGGCGATTGGGTTTGCGCGGTCGGTGCTTCCAAAACCGGCTTATTTAAAACATTTACGGTTTGTTGGGCTCTGTTTTGAGCGCCGAATTCATCGATGACGGTGAGAGTTACGGTGTAAATTCCGGGTCGGTCATAAGCGTGAAGAGAAGGATTCGCGGTCGTTTCCGTTGTGCCGTCCCCCATGTCCCAAATGTAAATAAGTGTGTCCCCATTAGGATCGGAGGAGGCGCGTCCGTCAAAATTTATGGTGGTGTGTTCATATGCCGTCAGCGAACCGCTTTGAATTTGAATTACGGCGACGGGATGGGAATTTGTTGGAGTTTGCGCTGACGCTGTTTGAGTCGATGAACCTTCGGTTTGCGTTGATTCAACGGTTGAAGAACCGACAATTTGGGTTGTGGTTCCCGATTCGACGGGTGTGCTTGTTCCAACGTCCGTAATACTCGTTGCAGTCTCGGTTGTAGTACCGGCAATCTGATCTTGTGTAGCTTGTGTAATCTGCCGCGCCTGTCCGATTGAATTTGAAGTCGGATGATTTTCCCAATTTAAAGTGGAACTTCCCGCCAAATTTAAATCCATTCTTTCCAGTGAAGTCGAAGTGCCGGTTTGCGGATATGTGAAAACTTCACTCATATTTCCCGAGGCGTTTTTCAGCCCGATTTCTTCGCCTTCTTCTTTTAAAGTTCCCCAGCTTGAATCAAAAATCGTGCCGGTGTATTGCGGATACTTTTGTTTTACCAAATCCGCCTTATTCGCAATTACCGCATATTCCGCCGGATTTAAGGTTGAGGTTCCCTGAAAAACATTGATCCCGTGGTTTGTCTGTTCCTCAAAAAATTTCCAGCCCGTTAAATTCACGGACGAATATCCGTTATTATATATTTCAACCCATTCGGTGTCGGATGGCTCGTATGCGGCGATTTCGCTGATTACGATTTGCGGGATTTCACCGTCGGCCGAAAAGATCACCGCCGGTTGCGCCAAAAACAAAAGTAGAAATGATATTGTAAAAATGGCTTTATCTGTGGATTTTTTTTGCATATCACAACCCTAGCAAAACTTCATGAAATTTCCGTTAAATATTTATGACAAAATTATGAACTCCAAAACCCACCCTGGCGGGGCCGAAAAAACGAAGCGCACTCGCTTGCGCTCATGCGTGATGAAAAAAATATTAAAAAAAGATGACAGGGAATTGGCGCACATAAAGTTGGTTTCAACCCAGGTTACACTTTTGTCAACGCAATTTTGAACACTCAATCTTTCAGGTTAAACTTTTGACAAAACAGGAGGGGAGCCGATTGAACAAAAGGTAAAAAAAGTCTATTATTTATGCGGTTTTATTTCTCAACTTGAAGTCTTTAAGTACGTGGTCCATGGGACCAGCGTAACCCCCACACAATCAACATTCGATGAAACCCCAATTGAAAATTATAAGATATAAGAACATAAGGGTTTAGTTGCGCCCTCTTTAGGGCAAATTAAAGATCGAATCTATCGCCGGTGCGCGTGTGGCAGGCTTCAAGGATAACAAGCTTATCTATGCAGTTAACTTATGTCCTTGTAATCGCCGGCGTCGTTGTCGGTACCTTTCTGGGATCGCTTTACAGAAAGTTCAAATTGGACACCAAAACCAAAGAAGCGATTGAGCGCAGCGAACGCAGGGTTAAGGATGCGGAAGCCCGCGCGAAAGAAATTCTTATCGATTCCAAGAATGAGGCGATGAAGCTTCAGGAGGAGGCCAAGCAGGAGGAGCGTGCAAAACGCGCCCAGCTTGAGCGTCTTAGCGAGCGTTTGGTTACAAAAGAAGACCAGCTCGACAAAAAAATAGAGGCGACGGAGCACTTGCGCGAAGATTTGGAACAGCGCGCGAATGCAATCAAACAGCTTAAGCAGGAGGTGACGGAAATTCATCAGATGCAAAAGGACCAGCTTGAGCGAATTGCCAGTCTTTCAAAAGAGGAGGCGAAGCAAATTTTGTTTCAAAAGGTTGAAGAAGAGGTTAAGGGCGAAATTGTTATACGTGTGAAAAAGCTGGAAGCCGAAGAAAAACGCATTTCCAAGGAGAAGGCAAAGGCGATTATTGCCGATGCAATTCAAAGGTATGCGGCTGAAGTTGCGGTTGAATCTACGGCGACGATCGTCCCGCTTCCAAGCGATGACATGAAAGGTCGCATTATCGGTAAGGAAGGTAGAAACATTAATGCATTTGAACAGGCTACGGGCGTGGACGTTATCGTTGACGATACGCCGGGATCAATTGTGATTTCCGGTTTCGATTTAATGAGGAGATATATCGCAAAAATTGCACTGGAAAGACTTGTTGCCGACGGGCGCATTCATCCCGGGCGCATAGAAGAAACGGTTGAAAAAATAAAGGGAGAAGTGAACGAAATGATCCGCGAACTTGGCGAAAAAGCGGCTTATGAAACCGGAGTTACGGGTTTGCCGGCGAATTTGCTCAAATTGCTCGGTCGTTTGAAATTCCGTGTCAGTTATGGCCAAAATGTTTTGAAACATTCAATGGAAGTTTCTTTCCTCGCCGGTGCGCTTGCTCAGGAGATTGGCGCGGATGCCAGCATTTGCCGCAAGGCGGGTCTATTGCATGATATAGGTAAAGCTATAGATCACGAAATTACCGGTCATCATGCAAACATTGGCCGCGATATTTTAAAAAAATTCGGCTTGCCGAATGAAATCGTGCATATAGTTGAGTCCCATCACGGCGATCCGGTTCCTCAGACTATTGAGGCGCTGATTGTCGAAGCTGCAAATATAATTTCGCGTTCTCGTCCGGGTGCTCACAAAGACAATTTGGATACTTTCATCAAGCGCATGGAGGAAATGGAAAACATTGTGCGGGCGTTTGACGGCGTGCAAAAAGTCTTTGCGATTCAGGCCGGTAACGAGGTCCGCATCATCGTAAATCCGCAACAAATCGACGATTTGGCTATGATGAAACTTTCTCATGCCATTTCAAAGAAGATTGAGATGGATTTGAAGTATCCTGGTCAAGTTAAGGTTAGCGTGATCAGGGAACTTCGCGGAGAGGCGTTTGCTCAATAACTTTTGCTTCTTCCGGACCACCGCGATCTTGATATTCCGGCGCGTCTTATTTCCAATGCGCAGGCAGCCGCATCTTCCGTTCCTTGCGCTTTCAATGCAGAGACTACTGCATCAACATAAGTCCCCTTAAATTCATCAAAAGTCCCAACGCCCAACCTCTCCAAAAGCGGGCGACTAAGTTCGGCCGTATCAAACACTTTTGCCGGCCCGCTTTCTCCAATAGGATCTTCATCTTGATCATCAGGTATAAATTCAGTTTTTCCTGCATAATCCCGTGCGGCTGTTTCTTCCGGACGAGTGACTAATCCCAGTGTGTTTGTGTATTTTTCGCAGCCATCCGAAGTCAGTGCGGCAGCGTCGCCGCTTAATAATTCGGCTCGTAATCCTTTCAGTTCATCCGAATCATGATCAGCCATGGCTTCGTAGGTTCTATCAATGCTCACCCCAAATAGGCGAGAACGATCGTTTACGCAAGCTTGAAACCTTACACCGACGTCCGCGTGGTTCTGTTCATTTTCATCCATCACTTTAAATTGGCATGCCAAAAGGGGAGATTCGTCACTCAATCCTTCACAAGGTTTTGCAGCATAATCCAGTTGATTGTAACATCTCAATAATTCGTCCAGTTCCTCCCTGCCCGGCAAGCCGCCATCAGCTGATAATTTAAAGTTAAATGAACATTCGGCTGTTTTTTTTAAGCCCTTTCGAGCTTGATCTACGCACTTTTGGTATGGAGAGTCATTCTCTTTTCCAATGCATTCCTTTTGTCTTTCTTCCAACTGAGTTTCTATTTTTTCTCCGGCAAGTCTGTCGCATAGGCCAACCACAAAATCGCGCGTCATTCTGGCAAGTTCCGCATCGCCGTCATAGATCGCGGGATTAACGTAATCCCTAAAAAACCTGTTTGGGTCAAACCCGCAAAGTGGAAGCAATTTTTCAAGAGTCTCATCACTAAGAGGGATTGTCGGGTATTCATCTTCGGCTTCCAGATCGCCAAAACCATCTGTTTGGTCCGGTGCTTGGTCTGGTTCAGGTTCAATTTGATTTTGAGAGGCCGGATTTTCAGGATTTTCCAGGCTTTCAAGCATTAAATGATCATAATTTTTTGCCGGAGTTTTTGGAAATTGAATTCTCTTCAAAATTGCCGAAACAGCACCGGGTTTGGACAAGTCGGCAGTTGAAAGCAATCTGCAGCCGTCTTCGGGACTTATTGGAGGATCATCATCTTCTTCTTGTGGCGGAGTATTTGGCTCTTCCTGAGGGGTGACAATTTCGATTTTCGTAGGTTCTGTTTCTTGAACAACCGTTCCGGAATCTGCCGTCGAGGTTTCAACAGGTCTAATCTCACCTTGATCCGATAGGCATTTTTTAACGGAAATAGCAGTCAAAGCGCCTATTATGGCAATGGCAACGACTGCGACATTTTTACCTGATTTAACAGACGGGCTTCAGGATGGTCTTTCTATATGGTTTGGCGAAGTTCTCACCTGCTAATTATATGACAGAAGAGAGGTGTGTCAAGGGGCGCATACTAAGCTGCCTAAAAGACGAATATTGCGACATCAGGCTTTTGGCGATGATGCGGACGCTGCGGCCGCCAAGGTTTTTAACTCTGTCCAATTTGTAACTTTACTGAGATCTACCCCCAGCAACTTACGACATGCTTCACGTATTGCAACAAAAAGATATGCGGGTTGTTTTGGATCTTTTACCAATTTAATATCAAGTTCACTTTGCAGTTCAGCTTCAGTGAATGCGTCCATTAAAAATACCAAGAAACGCATAGTCATGATTAAATGGCTACCGTTGCCTAAATCTCTGCAATCAACAACCATGTTATTAAACTCTTCAATGGCCAATTTTAAGTTTTTGCTTGCGATCTCCCTTAAGAAAGGGTTGCTCAATGCTGTTTTGATTACAGTTGGAATATTATCACCCTCCGATATGCATACGGAAGCGACTAGGAGGTCCTGCAAAAATCTTATGTTTATGTGCAGCCTCTGGGATCTAAAGTCGGTTTTCCTTACACGAGAAGATGGGGAAGTGAGGGCTGCAGTTACAGCATCGCGTAGACCAGGAGATTGGTCTGTATGATGTTTGAGTAATGCAGCATTACGTATATTCTG
>JACRID010000048.1 GCA_016220145.1 Candidatus Peregrinibacteria bacterium | reverse complement strand
TTGCAGCATGCACTATCAACACTCAACAACAAATACCGAAAATCCCTAAACTACGCCAGTGCTTTGGAGGTCGCCATGGCTCATGGTATTATTACTTCCGACCCTAACATCAAAAGTTGCATTTGAGGTCAGAATTCACCATTTTTAAAGACTGGTAGATATAGTAGCACAAAATAGGTCTAAGTCAAGAGGCGGTGGGGATGGGCCCCATATTAACAGATCAAAGACTACAAACCCCTAATAACGAATTCTTCATTGCGGAGCGTTTTGAAGATTCTTTCTTGTACCTTCTTCATTTCCTCATCCGTTAAAGTGCGGTCGGGTGACTGCAAAAGAACGCGGAAAGTGAAGGATTTTTTGCCTTCGCCAAGGCTTTTATCTTCAAAAATATCTATTAAAGAGATGTTTGCGATCAGATTTTGGTCGGAGCGACGAATCAGCTCTTGAATTTCGCGAACCTTTGTTTTTGCGTTAACCAACACCGAAACGTCGATTTCAATTCCCGGAAAACGGGGGATTGGAATGTAGTTTTTTTCGTCCTGGCCAAGTTCCGCAAGCCGAGTGAAGTTGATTTCAAAAGCTGCAACATTCGCCTTAATTCCAAAATTTTTCAAAATTTGAGGATGGACTTCATAAACTGTCGCAATTTCAATACCACCGCGATTTGCCTTTAATGATGCGCATTTTGCAGGGTGAGCGTATGGAGGCAAAGTTGCAGTAGTCTCAACGCGCGCATTTATCGGGAATGCCTTTAAAAAGGCCTGCAATGCTCCAAGTCCGTCATAAAAAGAACCAATAACAACTCCGCAAATAAATTTTTCTTCACGAGGGAAAAATTCAGGACCTTTTATATAAGTTCGCCCGATTTCGTAAATTTTAAAATTATCACGCACATTTAAATTCTTCTCGACCGCCTTTAAAATGTTTGGCAAAAGGCTTATGCGCATGTGAGTTTGGTCGTCCGTAAGCGGATTTTGGATGGTTACGTGGGCGTTGGCAGGCAACATGCACTTTTTGATTTCCGGCATTCCGTAGAAAGAATAAAAACTCACTTCGTCGAAGCCGAGAGAGTTGGAAAGAATACTGCGAGCCATGTTTTTGAGTTGCCTTTCGCGATTCGCGAGCGGAAGTTTGATTGGCAGCAAAGGCAGCGTCGGCGCAATTTTTTCGTAACCGTACATGCGAGCCACTTCTTCCACCAAGTCATCTTCAATATTCACATCTTTCGTTGCGCGCCAACTTGGAATTGAGACTTCTAATTTGCCCTTTCCGGCCTTTGTAACGCCAAATCCAAGGGATTTCAAATGTTCAGCGATTTCTTTTTCTGAAATTTCAGCTCCGATTTTGCCGGTCACGGTTTTTACATCCAAACTCACGGCGATTCCGGCAGTTTTTTTATTATAAACATCCGTCGCCGGACCGGCAATCTGTGCGCCCTTGCAAATTTTTAAAATAAGCTCGCAAGCGCGTTCTAAAGCCAAAATCGACAATTCCGGATCCAGGCTTTTTTCGAACCTCTGAGCGGCGTCGGTGCGAAGCCCATGTTTTTGAGAAGTTTTCCTTATCAAAATGTGATTCCAGCAGGCGGCTTCCAAGATAATTTCAGTTGTCGCTGCGGAAATTTCGCTGTTCGCGCCTCCCATAACTCCCGCAATAGCCATCGCATCTTTGCCGTTTGTAACAAGCGCGTCCTGCTCCGAAAGTACGCGTTTTTTGTGGTCAATCGCCTCCATTACCTCATCTTTTTTCGCAAAACGAACGGCCAGAGTGTCGGTTCCAAGCACTTTTCTATCGAAAGCGTGCATCGGCTGGCCGGTTTCAAGCATCACGTAATTAGTAACGTCGACAATATTATTTACCGGACGCATGCCAACTGCCGAAAGCTTACGTTTAAGCCACGCCGGCGATTCCTCAATTTTAACGCCTTTAATAATTACAGCAACAAAACGATCGCCGATTTCCTTTGGCATCACGACTTTCACCCTTTCACCTTCCATCGGGAATTTAACCTTCGGCGCAAACGGTTTCAATTTTTGGCCCAAGAATGCGGCAAATTCGCGCGCCATGCCGTAGTGACCCCAAAGGTCAGGGCGGTGAGTGAGTGATTTATTGTCGACTTCAAGAATGGTGTCGCCAAGGCCGAGCGCATCAGCAAGAGGAGTTCCCGGCTTTGCCGGTTTTTCGCCTGACTTTGCCCACATTTCACCCAGGTCGGTTATGAATTCAGGCGGAGATGGCGGAAGTCCAATTTCTTCCCCTGCGCAAATCATTCCAAAACTGTGCTCGCCTCGAATTTTCGTTTCTTTCAGTTCCATTACTTCTCCAGCTCCATGCCAATTTACGACTGCGCCGGGAAGTGCAATCGGCACAATCATTCCTTCAACCAGATTTTTCCCTCCACAAACAATTTGCACAATCTTGCCTCCAATATCCGTATCGGCCAATTTTAATTTATCCGCATTTGGATGAGGTCGCATCTTCAAAACCTTGCCCACTACCATACAGGCGAATTTTTGCCTTTCATCTTTATATCCCTCAACTTCGCACGTTCTAATCGTTAAAAGGTGAGACAGCTCCTTTGCGGAATATTTTGCAGGGATTTCGGTGAATTCTTTTATCCAATTAAGTGAGATTTCCATAGTAGATGTCATTCCCGCGAATGCGAGAATCATTTAAAATTGTTCCAAAAATCTTAAGTTGCCGCCGTGAAGTAGGCGGATGTCGTCAATTCCGTAGCGCATCATCACCAAACGCGTGAGGCCGAATCCGAAAGCCCAACCTTGATATTGTTTTGGATCAATGCCTCCGGCTTTCAAAACATTCGGGTGCACCATTCCGGCGCCCATAAATTCAAGCCAGCCGGTGTGTTTGCAAACGCGACAACCCTTTTCGCCGCAAAGCAGACAGCTCATGTCCATTTCGAGTCCCGGCTCTACGAATGGGAAATATCCGGGTCGGAATCGTATTTTTGTGGGTTTTCCAAACAGTCGTGTCAAAAATTCTTCCATTACGCCTTTCAGATGAGCAAGGGAAATATCCTTATCAATAAGCAAACCTTCAACCTGATTGAAAGTGTGCTCGTGGCGGGCATCGGTGGCCTCGTTTCTAAAAACGCGCCCTGGAACGATTATCCGCAGCGGTGCGCCATATTTCTGCATTGTGCGAATCTGTACCGGCGAAGTCTGCGTGCGCAAAACCAACTTTCCATGTTTTTTATCCGCCTCCTGATTCACGAAGAACGTATCCTGCATGTCGCGCGCCGGATGCCACGAAGGCACATTCAAACTTTCAAAATTAAAATATTCGCTTTCAACTTCCGGTCCATCCATAATTGCAAAACCCATCGCGCTGAAAATGTTTTCCACTTCCTGCTGCACTTGAGAAAGTGGGTGAATATGGCCTGTTTTATAAGGAGTTCCAGGAGCCGTCACGTCAATCCAGGCGTCATTCAACTTGCTGTTGATTTCGGACGCAGAAAGTTGATCTCGCTTTTGATCAAATGCCGCTTCCATTGCCACTTTTATTTCATTGCACATCTTGCCGGCAGCCGGTTTTTCTTCCGGCGACAAATCCTTGAGTCCATGCATAATTAAGGTCAATTCTCCCTTTCTTCCCAGATATTTAACCTGAGTTTGGTAAAGTTTATCCTGATTTTGCGCTTTTCCGATTTCTTCAAGCGCCTGGATTTTGATCTTGGCTAAGAGCTCTTTCATACAGGACGAGCCTAAGCTCGGCTATTAATTAATGCCCTCGCTTGCGGGGGCAACATCATCGCCGATTACTTTACTACAAAGAGCTAAAATGATAAAATGCAGACGTGGTCCTGGCTGCCACCATGCCGAGCTACGGCGAGGCTACTGAAAAAGTTTGCCAGGTGGTGGATGAGACTAGTATCAACCTCTGGTTGTTACATAGGCCGCCCTAAAGAAATAAGAGCCGGACGGCTCTTATTTCTTTTTTCTGCCAACAGTGGTGGACGAGACCGGAATCGAACCGGTATGCAAGGGTACCAACCCCTTGTTGTTACCATTAACCTCGCCCACGCCATTGGCAACTTTGCTTATACCAAAGTCGCATGAACTTCCCATTAACTTTTTATTAAAAAATCATGAATCCCAAAAACAGCCCTGACGGGGACGGAAGAACGTAGCACACTCACTTCGTTCGTGTGTATACGAAAAATCCCCTTCAGGGCGAACCCGAAAGGGGATTTAGTTGCCGTTTGAAATCGCGCCTTTGTAAGAGCGATTTAATCGCACTTCTTTATCTGACAGCATCCTTGAGAGATTTTCCTGCTTTGAAAGCCGGAAGCTTCATTGCAGGGATTTTGATTCTCTCGCCCGGTTTGCGCGGGTTAACACCCATGCGAGCTGCGCGTTTGGAAACGCGGAATGTGCCAAAACCGGTTACCGTCACATTTTCTCCCTTCTTGAGAGACTTTGTGATAGTACCGAGAACCGCTTCGATAACTTCCGAAGCTTGACGCTTTGTAACACCAGTAGCCGTAGCTGCTGCTGAAACGAGATCCTGCTTTGTCATAAAGCAAAAAGGTTAAAAAATTAAAAATTAAATGAACTAGCACCATTATAGGAATGCGCCGGCCGCATGCAAGCGAAAAAGAAAATTGTGCAAAAGTCTTAGAAAGCGCATGAATGACACGGAAAAAAGTTTTGCGATTTATTTTTAGTGAAAATTTAAGACAACGGTTGCCTTTTCTAAGACAAAAAAGAGAAATACCGCAAGCGCAACATTGCAAACAGCCGGTTTTCGTCCATTTAAAAGGGAAAATGATTACGCTACAATCGCAAAATATGCGCAACGTGAAGTTAAAAGCCTTTGACTTTTCCCATTCCGTACCTATACCCTGTACCCCGTACCTATGCCAGCAAAAAATCTGATTATTGTAGAGTCTCCCGCAAAAGCAAAGACGATTTCCAAGTTTGTCGGCAAAGATTATATAGTCCGAGCTTCGATGGGCCACGTTCGCGATCTGCCAAAATCCAAGATGGGAGTTGATGTGGAAGGTAAATTTGAGCCTACTTATATTATACCGGTGGATAAAAAAAAGGTTTTGAAGGAGTTGAGTTCTCATCTGGGCGCAAAAACGCAAGTTTGGCTCGCGACTGATGAGGACCGCGAAGGAGAAGCGATCGGTTGGCACCTGTTGAAGGCGCTGAAATTACCTGAAGATGAGCACGTGAAGCGCATCGTGTTTCACGAAATTACGAAGCCGGCGATTTTGCACGCGCTTGAGACGCCGAGACAACTTGATCATCACCTTGTGGATGCGCAACAGGCGCGCCGTGTTTTGGACAGACTTGTTGGATATGAACTTTCGCCGCTTTTGTGGAAAAAAGTGAGATATGGACTTTCCGCAGGGCGCGTTCAAAGCGTAGCCGTTCGTTTTATAGTTGAGCGTGAACGCGAAATCAGAGCCTTTAAGCCGAAGGAATATTGGAGTGTTACCGCGACTTATAAGCATGAAAATAAGGAATTTTCGGCAGAACTTTCAAAAATTGAAGATAGAAAGGCGGAGATTGGCGCTCAAGGTGTTGTTGATGAGGTGGTGAAAAATCTTGAAGGTGCGACGCACAAGGTTCAATCTCTTGATAAAAAAGAACTAAAGCGCACACCGCCGCCGCCATTCACGACGTCGACTTTGCAGCAGGAAGCCGCGCGCAAACTCGGTTTCTCCGTGAAAAAGACGATGACGTTGGCTCAGGGAATGTATGAAGGGGTAGATGTTTTTGGCGATACAATGGGTATTATTACCTACATGAGAACCGACTCGGTAAACTTGTCGGAATTGGCTCTTAAACAGTCTCAAGAAGTTATTACAAAAGAATTTGGTGCGGAATATGGATTGCCCTCCCCGCGCGCGTATAAGAGCAAAAAGGGCGCGCAAGAGGCTCACGAGGCCATTCGTCCGGTTGATCTTTCTTTGCATCCACAGGCACTTAAAGCCTTTTTGGATAAAGACCAATATCGTCTTTATGAATTGATTTGGATGAGGACGATTGCGTGCCAAATGAAAGAGGCGGTTTTGGAACAAATTGGTGCCGACATTTCCACGGAGAAAAATAATGCAAAATTGCCTTACACGTTCCGCGCGACCGGTCAAACGGTCGTGTTCCCGGGCTTTATGAAGGCATATACTGAAGGCAAAGATAACCCTGAAGAAGAGCTGGAAGAAGGCGAAAAGTTTTTGCCGGAATTAAAAGAGAATGAGACGCTGGATTTGCAGAAATTGCTGCACGAACAGCATTTCACCAAGCCGCCGCCGCGTTATACGGAAGCCAGTTTGGTTAAAAAATTGGAATCGGAAGGCATTGGCCGCCCGAGCACGTACGCGCCGACGATTTCAACAATTATCAGCCGCGGATATATTCAAAGAGACAAAAAACAGCTTGTGCCGACCGATACGGCCGAAGTTGTCACCGACATGCTTGTTAAGCACTTCCCGGACATTGTGGATGCCAAATTTACCGCAAAAATGGAGGATGATTTGGATGCCATAGCGGAAGGAAAGCGAGCGTGGGTTCCGGTTATTAAAGAATTTTATGACCCATTTCACCATATGATTGAAATAAAACAGGAGACAATTAAAAAAGATGACATTGTTAACGAGGAAACCAAGGAGAAATGCGAAAAATGCGGGTTGCCGATGGTTATTAAACTTGGGCGTTTTGGGAAATTTCTTTCGTGTTCAAATTATCCGAAATGCAAAAATGCGAGACCGCTGCACCCGGTGGAAAAGAGCCCGGAAACAATTGAAATGGAGAAAAAACTGGCCGGCAAAAAGTGCGACAAGTGCGGAAGTCCGATGGTTGTTAAAACCGGCCGCTTTGGCAGCTTTTTGGGCTGCAGCAAATATCCTGAATGTAAAAATATTCAGTCTATCGTGCATTTCACCGGCGCAAAATGCCAAGATTGCGAAACCGGTCAACTTATTGAGCGTCGCACGCGCAAAGGAGGAAGAGTGTTTTACGGTTGCAATAAGTTCCCGAAGTGCAAATTTGCAACTTGGGACAAACCTGTCAAAAATTGCGATAAGTGCCAAAAAGGCGTTGTGGTTCAGACAAAAGAAGGCGGCGAAAAATGTTTGAATTGCGAAGTCCCGCCGAAAACGGAATGATGTCATTGCGAGTCCCGCATTGCGGGACGGAACAATTTTTTTAACCTTTTCTCACTTTCTCCGTCACCACAAATCCAAGCGGTTTATTCAGCATAAGCCGTGTTTGCGCGTCTATCGCCGGAATCGCGCCGTAAATCAGTGTCACAAAAGGCAAAAGCACCCACTGCAATAGACTGGAAAAAAAACGCAAACGGCCAAAACGCCCAACCGGACGAGGCAGAGAAAGCATTGAAACCCACAACGATACGGCAATTCCAATTAGCATCAGAGTCAAAATCGCATAAATGCTTTGGCTGATGTTATAGGCAAAAACCGAGTTGCCGAATTGCGGATTCAAATAGGTCGGAATGGAATTATTAAAGAAAATAATGATTGGTGCGGTGGCCCACGTCAGCTGAATGTAAAAAAGATAAATAAACTTGGTGAAATTCGGCCAAAACTTCAAGTATTTGCGTTCGCGCCACATTTTTATAATTACATATGGAATTTCCGAGGCACCCCATGCCCAGCGCCGCAGTTGCCGATATTGGCCTATTAAACTGGTAAAGTACGTGCGGTTTTGCAGCGCATCTTGATAAACCGGCACAAAAAGAGGTAAGACTTCGTGGTCCCCTTTAAAATGAAAATATGTTCGCCAATATTGGTGCAAATCTTCAACGATCGTTTGCCGCGACCAAAAATCCTCGGCAACGAGAGTATCCAAACTTTGAGCGTAAACGGAAGCGTTAAAAAGGTGCGTCGATTCACCGGATTCGGCCAAATACCAGAAAGTGTTTGCGAGCGAAATTAACCTGTTGGTGAAGGGTACATCCCAAATATTGTTAAAGAAAAAAGCCAACGGCTGATAGCTGCGCCTGCCGCGTTTCGGTTCTATTAAATAATTAAACGTCAAATTGGAAAAATAAGTCGGGTGAGGTCTGTTGTCGGCGTCCAGAGTTGTGACAATTACATCGCTAAAGTCTATCCCCAGATCTTTCAGAAACTTCGCTGCATTTGTACATGCGTGAGTTATATTTGCGCCTTTTGCTTGTAATTCTCCGGGCACATTCGCCGGGTGCATAAAATGCAAAAAATGCCCAAACACTCCTTGAAATCTATCCTTCAAATAAGATGCGTTGGTTTCCGCGCGCATGCGGTCGCGCTCTTCCGTGGCAAGCACCAAAATGATCCTATCAAGGGGGAAATCCACCTGTTTTATGGCTTCAATACTTGATTCCAAAACTTCTTTGTCTTCCTTGTAGGTTGCCAGCAACACCACGTGATAAATATCGGTCGAGTTTTTAAATAGGCCGTTTTCCTTTAGTTCATGCACTCGGGCCTCGATACTTTTTTCGAAATCCGTGTTTGGAATCGGCGGATTGTTTGTAAAAAAAGTGAGCGGACGGCTCCAGTTCATCGCCGACATCTTTTTGCTTTTATAGTAAGAATATATAAGGAAGGCACTCGATTTTAGCGAGCGGAAAAACCAAAAAAGCACATATAACGTTATGAAAACGGAGACGGCGCGCGGAAAGAAAAAAGCTCCGACAATCGGGAAAATCAGAATTAACCAGCTTATTGCGCCCGGCAAAATTTCAAACAAACGGTACCGGAAATTTCTTTTTAGATCGTCCATACAGACCGAAGTTAAAACGAGCGTAAATCGACTTCCGGATATTCTTTCAGTTTATCGACGAAGGTTTTTTGTATCAGATTAAGGGTTTTTTCATCATGGGCCTCAAAACGCGCCGTAAGGCACGGACTTGTGTTTGATGGCCTCACCGCGCCCCATGCGCCCTTGCCGAAATCCACCCAAACCCCGTCTATCGTGATGCACGGATAGCGTTTTGTGAAAAATTGTTTTACGTCTTCAACTACGCGGAATTTTGCAGTGTCGGAACAGGGGATTTTAAATTCCGGCGTCGTAAAAACCTTTGGCACATCTGTAAATAATCCTGAAAAAGGTTTCGAGGTTTTGCTCAAAAGCTCAACGATCCTGGCCGCAGCATAAATACCGTCGTCAAAGCCGAACCACTTTTCGCCGAAGAAAATATGGCCGCTCGTTTCGCCCGCCAAAAGTGCGCCGGATTCCTTCATTTTTGTCTCAATAAAAGAATGGCCGGTTTTGTAACGGATTGGTTTGCCTCCATGCAGGCGGATATCATCTTCCAGAACTTTTGAAGACTTGATATCAAAAATTACGCTTGCACCCGGATTCCGGTTTAACAGATCGCGCGCAATCGGTATTAACAAATAATCGGCATGATAATGGCGGCCTTTTTCGTCCACGACGCCGACACGGTCGCCATCGCCATCAAACCCGATGCCCAAATCCGCCTTTTCTTTCACCACGCGCGCCATTACATCTTCCATGTTTTTTGCGGATTCAGGATTTGCTTCGTGATTCGGGAAATTTCCATCCGGTTCGCAATGTTGTTCAATCACTTCACAGCCAATCTCTCGCAAAATTTGCGGCGCAAACATGCCCGCAACCCCGTTTCCCGCATCCACAACCACTTTTAGCGGTCGCGCCAGCTTTACATTCTTTTTAATTTCTTCCAAATAATCCGAAAATATGTTTTTTGATACAAGAGTGCCTTTCCCGTGCTTAAAATTTTCATTTTGAATAATCTTTAAAATGGCCTGAATCTCGTCTCCGCAAATGCTCTCCGCGCCTTTTGCCACCAGTTTTACTCCGTTATATTGCTTTGGATTGTGGCTCGCCGTTATATTCACGCCGCCATCAAAATCGTACTTGCATGAGGCAAAATAAATCATCGGCGAAGTCGCCAAGTCGATGTTTGTAACCGCGCAACCGGTGGCGATCAGCCCTGAAATAAAGGCGCCGTGCAATTCATCGCCGGAAAGTCGATTGTCTTTCCCGCAAACAATATTTTTTCCGTGTTTTTCTTGGACGTAAGTGCCAAAACCCTGGCCGATCGCATACATGGTTTCGGCTGTCAGATCGGCAATTTCGCCTGGTTCATTTTGCGCTATTCCGCGAATATCATACGCTCTAAAGATCAGTGGGTTGATGTCCATGGTGAAATGGAAAATGTAAAAAGGAAAATGGTAAATGTGTTTATTTTAACCGGCGATATCTCTTATTCGCTGGGCGGCGTTCCATTTTTTAATCAATTCGACGACGAACGGCGGAACGAAAGATTCCCATTTTTCTCCGCGCTGCATTTTTTGTCTGATTTCCGTTGCGGAAATGTGGCGGCTTTTTGTTATCGGAACAACCTTATGTCCGCCATTTTCTTCAAACAGCCGACTTACAATGGGGGATCCGGTATAAACTCTGCCGAAAGGCGGAAACAAGCTCTCGATGTGCTTTACCCAAAGGGAATAATGGTGAATGTTTCGAGCCGGCAGTATGTCAAAACTTTCGCGAGTTATAATCTTTCCACCCAATTTCCGGCCAATAATAGCGGCCTCTATCATTTGATATCTTTCTCCGGCTGTAAACGGATTGCCCGGCACATAGTCATCTTCCGTGCTTCCGATACCGATAATCACATAATCTTCTTGCGCGAAAACTTGGTTCAGCGCATCCAGGTGCCCAAGGTGAAATGGCTGAAATCTGCCAATAAAAAGCGCCGGAATTTTTGGCGTTTTAATTTTCATTAGCTTTAATTACAGGCGGGAGCTGAGTTTTGTGCTTATTGTCGCTGACACGGCGGAAAACCAGATTAACAAGCGCCGCCGGCAAGCCGTGTTCAATGCAAATTTGGGACCCCAAGTCGAGTTTCATAAGCACTTTATCCAAATCTTCATATGGTGCGCCCAAGTCCTGCTCGTCCGTTTGGCACGGAGAAAGCTCCGCCGAAGGAGTTTTATCCACAATCTCCGGAGGCAAACCAATGTGGTTGGCCAATTTGCCGACTTCGGTTTTAAATAAGTCGCCGATAACCTCGACATCTGCAGCCAAATCACCATATTTTGTCCCATAACCGAGCAAAAGTTCGCTTTTGTTGGAAGTACCCAAGACGAGGCAGTTTTCCGTATTCGCCAAGTTATAAAGAAGCACGCTTCGCACGCGCGCCTTGGTATTCATTTTCGCCAAAGGACTCGGTTTCCACGGCGCCACATTAAAATCCGCCAAAAAATTATTGATCGGCAGGTAGTAGCAATTCACCGCCAAATATTGGCAGAGAATTTTTGAGTGATCGATGTTTTCTTGCTTTGATAAGCCAAGTTCCGGCATCAAAACCGCCGTCACATTTTCCGCGCCAAGCGCATCAACGGCTATTTTTAAGGTTAGGCATGAATCTACGCCGCCCGAAACTCCAACAACTCCGCGCTTAAAATTATTATCCGCAAAGAATTTTTTAAGGCCCTTCACCAGAGTCTCATACATTTTGTCCAATGATGTTGCTCGTGCATGAGCTTTTATTGGCTTTGATTGCGGCACGGTTTTTGCATTTTTTACTTCCGACTTTGCGTTTTCCGGTTGAGTCGTCGATGTTGCAGTGGTTGTGTCCATAAGATTGAAAATTGAAATTTGGTTAGTGGATGTTTTCATAACGCATGAGCGCAAGCGAATGCGCTTCGTTCTCTCGTCTCCGTCAGGGTAGTTTTTGGAGTTTATAATTTTGACATATTCCTCATTCCCGTGAAAACTTTTTAAGTCCTTGGTTGATTTCTTTTTCTATGGCCCGACCTCTCTTTACTTGACGCTTATCATGCTGTTTTTTGCCCCTGCAAACACCGATCAGCACCTTCACCAGTCCTCTTTTTAAGAAAATTTCCAGAGGAATTATGGTAAAACCTTTTTGCCCCGTCATGCCGGACAAATATTCTATCTCCTTTTTTTTGAGCAGCAGTTCCCGCCGGCGCAACGGGTCATAGTCCTTTGAAATGCCGTATTTGTAAGGCGAGACGTGCATGTTTTCCGTTCTCACCCGTCCATTGATTATGGTTACAAAACTTCCTTTTAATTGTACATGAGCGCTTTTGATTGATTTTACTTCTGCGCCAGTGAGGACAATGCCGGCTTCATATTTCTCCAAAACTTCGTAGTCAAAGTATGCTTTTTTATTCTTCGCAACCAACTTCACTTGAGACGGCGCTGGAGGGGCTTTCATCAGGGCCCAATACTAGCAAAAAGCGCATAAAAAAGCCACTGTCAGCCCATCTGGCGGTGAACGAAAAAGCCCCCGATGTTGGGGGCTTTCTATACATACTTCAAAATAAGCCAATTATTCCTGCGGCTTCCCAAATAACAGGTGATATCCAAATCCCGCCACCAAAGCACCGACAACCGGGCCGATCCAGTACACAAAATGAGCCGTCCAATGAGAACTTACCAGCGCAAAGCCAAAAGCTCTTGCAGGATTAAGGGCTGCTCCCGTGAAAGCACCTCCAACCATAATACCAACCGTCAAAACCATACCGACCACCAATCCTCCAAAATTCGGAGAGGCCTTTTTGTCCACAATAGCCGCATAAACCGCCCAAACAAGGAAGAAGGTCAAAACCGCTTCAACCAAAATTCCCATTGCCGGAGAAATCCCCGCACCAAGAACCGGTGTTCCGTAGAAATATTGAGGAGACATGATCCCGCCCCAAATTGCTTTTACCAAAATGCCGGCGACCACAGAGCCAACCAATTGTGCGATTATATATCCGGCGGCAATCAGCGTTTTTACATGTCCCGTCGCCCATAATGCGATCGTTACGGCCGGATTCAAATGCGCGCCCGAAATATGCCAAGCGCAGTAAATCATTGCGGCCAGCATCAAGCCGTGTGCAAGAGCCACGCCGAGAGTTTGCAGACTGCCTCCTGTTTGCCAGTTGGCCAAAGCGGCCCCCGCGCCAATGAAGACAAACGCAAAAGTCCCAACGGCTTCGGCCACATATTTTTGCCATGAATGATGCATAGATTCAAAAAGTTAAATAAATAAAGTCACCCTGTTCATTATTTAAGATAGTTCGTATGGTTTTTTATGTCAAAGGAGTCTGCTAATATGTTGCCGTCAAAAACTTCATATATTATTTAGCGACAAAATTTTATGGCAAAAGTTACAAAAAAGGATTTGCTCAAGGAGCCGATAAAACACATCGATATTACTAAGTTGGACGCGACGGCTTTGATTGAGGCTTATTCCCAAATGTCTTTTTCCGCCCGCGATCTTGCGCGCGCAACCGACATTTATAATAAAATGCTTGCCGAAAAAAACGGCGGAGTTTGGCTTACGCTTGCGGGTTCAACCAGCGCGGCCGGTTGCATGCAAGTTTATGTGGACATGGTGAAAAATAATATGATTGACGCGATTGTGGCGACCGGGGCTTCAATTGTGGATATGGATTTTTTTGAAGCTCTTGGATTTAAACACTACAAGGGCACGCCGTTTATTGACGACGGATTGCTCCGCAGCCTCTATATTGACAGAATTTACGATACCTTTATAAATGAGATAGAGTTGCAGGAGTGCGACAAGACGATTGAGAAGATTGCTAACGGGCTTGAACACAGGCCGTATTCTTCCCGCGAATTTATTGCCGAAATGGGCAAATATTTGGTGAAACATTCAAAGAAAAAGGATTCGTTGGTGCAAGTCGCGTACGAACACAATGTTCCGATTTTCTGTCCTGCTTTTTCCGATTCCTCTGCGGGTTTTGGACTCGTCGCTCATCAGTGGAAAAATCCGAAATCGCACGTTTCGATTGATTCCGTTAAAGACTTTTTGGAGCTGACAAAGGTTAAGATGGCCTCAAAAGATACGGGATTGTTGATGATTGGAGGAGGAGTTCCAAAGAATTTTGCGCAAGACACGGTTGTATGCGCGGAAGTTCTTGGGTTTGAGGTTCCGGTTCACAAGTATGCGGTGCAAATTACGGTTGCCGACGTGCGAGACGGCGCGTGTTCTTCTTCGACGCTTAAGGAAGCCAGTTCTTGGGGAAAAGTCAGCACTGTTTACGAACAGATGGTTTATGCCGAGGCAACTTTGGCACTGCCGATTTTGGCTTCAGCTGCATACAAAAAAGGTCTTTGGAAGACGCGAAAACCGCGCGAATTTGCCAAGATTTTCAAATCCTGAGCCCTGCCACCTACTTCTCTACGCCCCTAATTATGAATCAAATCGTTAAAGTCGGCCTTATTCAGATGCATGCCGGTACGAACGTGCGGGAGAATTTAAATAAGGCTCTTGATCGCATTAAAAAACTTGCCGACAAAGGCGCGCAGATAATTTGTTTACCTGAGCTTTTCTCGGCAGAATATTTCTGCCAGACGGAGGATAAAAAGTTCTTTGAACTGGCCGAAAAAATTCCCGGCGGACCGACGATTAAGGCTTTATCCAAGGCCGCGAAGGAGAATAATGCTGTCATAGTCACATCCGTTTATGAAAAGGATAAGACCGGGAAGTTGTATAACACGGCAATTTGTATCGACGCGGATGGAAAATTCGTCGGCAAATACAGAAAAATGCACATTCCGGATGATCTTGAACACTATTACGGCGAAACTTTTTACTTTGAAAAGGGGAATTTGGGCGTGAAGGTTTTTAAGACAAAATATGCCACCATTGGCGCTTTGATTTGCTGGGACCAATGGTTCCCGGAAGTCGCCAGATTGGCTGCGGCAAAGGGCGCGGAGATCATTTTTTACCCGACCGCAATCGGTTTTCAGCTAAAAGATCCGCTTGGAATTAATGAAACCGAACGCCAGGCTTGGCAGCTTATTCAGCGCAGCCACTCTATCGCAAATAATATGTTTGTGGTGGCGGTTAATCATGTCGGTCCGGAAAATAACCTGATTTTTTGGGGTTCGTCTTTTGTCAGCGATCCGTACGGCAGAATGATCGCGGAGGCGCCGGTAAACAAAGAAGCTGATCTGATAGCCGAATGCGATCTCGGTGTCATCCCTCAAATGCGCAAGGACTGGCCGTTTTTGAAAAATCGCCGAATCAAACTGCGTTAGGAGTAAACTTTGAATCCGATTTGTCTTTTAGGCACGCCTTCTTCCGCGCGTTTTTCCGCCAAAAGCTTTTTTATGACCTCAAATACAATTTGAAAGCGTTTATCGTATTTTTTCTCCAATTTTTCGATTTTGGTCTTTAGTTCCCCGTGCGTCGCCATCATTTCGCGGAGTCTCGTAAAAGTACGCATAATTTGGATATTTACATGTATTGCACGCTCGCTGCTCAGTACGCTAGACAACATCGCAATGCCTTGTTCTGTGAATGCATAAGCCATATATCGCATACCTCCCCAACTTGAGGTCACAAATTGTGACCTCAAGATTTTCATTTCCATTTCATTTAAACGAAACATAAAATAAGACGGAAAGCGCTTTTTATTTCTGTTCACAGCTTGATTGAGAGCTTTCGTCTCGACTTCATAAAGTTCGGCTAGTTCTTTATCCAACATCACTTTTTTGCCACGTAGGAATAGAATCCTCCTTTCGATGCGCTCTTTTGGTAGCGCAATTATCTTTAATCTATTTTTCATATGGCCCAATGTAGCAGATGGTGATGAAATTTTTATGAAAAAATTATTAAAAAAACGGTACAATCGGGGGCATATGAAGTACATAATGCCCGCAGAATGGGATCTCCACGAGGGGACGTGGCTTGCATGGCCTCATAATAAGGAACATTGGCCCGGCAAATTTGACCCGATTCCACCGGTTTTTGCAAAAATGGCGATTGCGCTGCGCGATGCCGGCGAAAAAGTGTTTATTTGCGTAAAGGACGAAAAGATGGAGCGTTCCGCCAAAAAAATAATTGGCAAAGATTTGAAAGACATATTCTTTTATCAAATCCGGACGGATTCTTCTTGGATTCGCGATTTCGGGCCGATTTTCGTGAAGGATGAGGCCGGCAAGAGGATTATTACGAACTGGGTTTTTAATATGTGGGGAGGCAAATATCCGCCGTGGGATTTTGACGATATTGTGCCGCGAAAAGTTGCCCGGGAATTGGGAATCCACATTATGAATGCCGATATGATTTTGGAAGGTGGCTCCATTGACGTGAACGGGAAGGGGACGCTACTTACAACGGAACAGTGCCTGTTGAATGAAAACCGAAACCCGACGTTTTCACGCGAACGGATTGAGCAGTATTTAAATGCGTATCTTGGTGCGACAAACGTTTTGTGGCTTAAGGAAGGCATTATCGGCGATGATACGGACGGTCATATTGATGACATCGCGCGCTTTGTTGATCCCCGGACGGTTGTTTGCGTGACGGAGGAGGACACCAAAGATGAAAATTACGCGATTTTGCAGAAAAACCTTGAGGATTTGAAGAAAATGAAGGATCAGGACGGAAAGCCGCTGCGCACTGTTGAATTGCCGATGCCGGAACCGGTTTTTTATAAGGATCAGCGTTTGCCTGCAAGTTATGCGAATTTTTATATCGCAAATAAGGCCGTTCTGGTGCCGATATTTAATTGTAAACGTGACGAGAAAGCCCTAAAAGTGCTGACAGATATTTTTCCGACGCGAAAGATTGTTGGAATTGATTGCGTTGATTTGGTTTGGGGACTTGGAACAATTCACTGCTCGACGCAGCAGCAGCCGGTTTAAAAACATCACGGGAATTCCCTGGATTTTATCCATGCCGGCAAAACGACGAAATGGTGTATTAAATCGGAGAAAAACATAGCCGACCCGAAAATAAGTAGTGCATCTGCAGGGCGGAACAGGCTTATTATAACGCATAAAATGCCGGTGTACCCGTGATGTATGCGGATTTTATGTTTGTAATATTTTCTCATTGAGCCGAAAAACTTGCGGTCCAAAACGATTGCGGCTTCCGTGGATATCGTCAAAAGTGGGATTTTGATCAGCATTAAGGATCTTTATTTGTTCATTTTCGCAAAAATCATGCCGGCAATAAATCCGTTCACAAGCCCATCGGTAAGCCACGAAACGATCGTGAGCAACGAAAGAGGGAAGCTGCTGTAGCTTATGAGCATTCCGGGCACCGAAGCTATGAGCCAAATTGAAAGGCCGAATTTTAGGCCGCGGTTGACAGTGGTGCCTTGAAAAAGAGATTTTGATTTATTCCAGGCCCACGCGAGGATTATTCCCTGTACAAATGGATACAAGAAAAACAGCGACATGAGAGGGTCTTTCCATGGGCGGATCAGGTTTGCGTTTGCATAATCTGCCGCGATGGATGGAAATTTCATGAATAAAAAACTGAGCGCCATTCCGGATGCGAGGGTGGCAATGCCGGCAAGAAGGCCGGGGAGAAGGATTTTTTTCATATGTTAAAAGTTAAAATAAAGTTTATTGGGCTAATAGTAACAATTTCGGGGAAGAGGATCAATGTTGGATCATACGCTTTTTCCTTTGAAAAAGATTTAATGATATTTGTAAAGACTTTGATCATAAAAGCAGGCAGTATGTTGCATTTTTCGTTCATGTCTGGCCTGCTGGACCGAGGGATCATGCTTTTAGTGTGAATAATTTA
>JACRID010000047.1 GCA_016220145.1 Candidatus Peregrinibacteria bacterium | reverse complement strand
TACTGAAAACTTTCCTCCGGTATTTCGCAGGACATACTAAATGATACAGCAACAAGTTCTTGTTATGGCTCTTGACTATATGCTCGCTCACGCGAGCATTCTACCCGCGCAGCAAGCTGCGGGGAATTTTTTCGATTAAAACCGCAACAGATTGGGGCGTTGTCGATGGCGCGACCACAAATCCGACTTTGATTGCAAAAGAAGGCCGCGATTTCAAACAAACCGTCATTGAAATATGCAAAATTGTTAATGGGCCGGTGAGCGCGGAAGTAATGAGCACGGAAGCCGGCGCGATGGTAGAAGAGGCGAAAAAGCTTTCACGCTGGCACAAACACGTGATCATTAAAATTCCATGCACGCCGGAAGGACTTAAGACAGCTAAAATTCTGGAAGAGCACAAAATCCGGACAAATGTCACTTTGGTATTTTCTACAAATCAAGTTTTGCTGGCGGCAAAGGCCGGCGCGTCATACATAAGCCCATTTGTTGGCAGGCTGGACGATGCCGGAGAAGACGGCCTTGCGATGATAGCCGAATCTTTAAGAATAATTGAGAATTACAAATTCAAGTCGCAAATTATTGCGGCTTCGGTAAGGTCTCCGCTGACCGTGCAGCGCGCCGCAGCGCTTGGTGCGCACGTCGCAACCGTTCCTTTCAAAATACTGGAACAAATGTTTAAGCATCCGCTGACGGACGCTGGAATTAAAAAATTCCAACAAGATTGGGAAAGCGTCACTTCATCTCCGCGAGCTTAACCGTAACCGTCACTTCTTTTCCCGTGGATTTTTTCCAAACACGCACTTTTAGCTTACTGCCGATTGGAAAATTCCTAATTATTCCTGACGGTTCTTTATCTTCGTTAATTGCAATGTCGTTTATTTTCAAAATTATATCCCCTTCCGCCAAACCGGCTTTTTGCCCGGGACTTCCGGCCAAAACCGCCGGCTCTCCCTTCTCCCCCTCTACCAAAAGCGCGCCCCTTGAATACTTCAAATTCAATTCTTTTTTAATCTCCTGATTTATAAGCGCATAACGTATCCCTACAAACGGCCTCACGATTGACCCGTTATCTTCGTAACTCTTCAGCGCAAATCTTAAATCATCCACCATTATCGCAAAACCGATATTTTCCGCGCCTTTATCCACCGCCGTATTCATGCCAATAACTTCCCCGCTCGTGTTAAGCAAAGGCCCGCCGGAATTCCCCGGATTTATTGCGGCGTCCGTCTGAATTATTTTAACAAGCCTCTCGGTCTGGCCCCCCGCATCATCCGCAGCGGTAATAGAACGATTTAGGGCTGAAACAACACCTTTTGTGACACTATTGCTTAGCTCTCCAAGCGCATTTCCTATCGCAATCGCCGTCTGGCCTATATAAATTTCTTTACTATCGCCGAAAGAAAGCGGCTCAACGTTCGGCGGCAAACCGCTATTCAACTTTAAAATCGCCACATCATTTATCGGATCCATGGCCGCAACCTTTGCATCCGCCTTAGTTCCGTCATTAAAAATCACCTGATAATCGGCATTCTTGTCGGCCACCACGTGCTTGTTGGTCATTATAAGACCTTTATCACTAACCGCGAATCCGCTTCCTTTTCCAACAACTTGTTTGCCTTTTGACTGCAAATCGCCAGGCACAACCATCTGAAAACCGTTTCCCAAATCCAAAAGTTTCTCTCCCTGCACAACAACCTCCTTGCTAATCAAAATGCTGACTACCGAACTTTGCGACCTCTTAACAACTTCAACGGCAGCTATTTCTTCATCGGTAAATTTCGGGTATGAAACGCGAAGTTCGGCTATCTGTTTTTGCAGCGAAAACGTCTCCGCCGCCAGGTAACCGATAGGTAAACCAACCATTAAAACCGCACCTGTTATAAGAAGGATTTTTTTGAACTTTTTGACAGTAATCATAACAAGCTTACTATACTGATTTTTGACTCATTTGTTGCGAATTTACATTTGACAAGCTCTTGGCAGAGCATCTGGCCAGCCACTTAAAATACCGGCTTCCAGAATGGCAAAATCTGCTCATTTGTTGTAGTTTTAACCTTAAGCTCGCTGCCGTTAACCTCAAAAGACTTAACGATGACATTCAAGACATCGTCAGCAACCAGTAAACACCCAAAGCTGATATATTTTTCTCCTTTGGAAACCGAATAATCGAAGTATTTATAGTTGTGAATTCCATAAGGAGTACCCTTCCCATCCGAGAACAAACGTAAAAATCTGCCGCTTGCGCCAAAAGTAACCCTGTCACCTTTAACCTCCTTACTCTTAACAGCCCAGTCCTTCATAGGAGTAGCGGCAAAATAGTAGCGGCCAATATAGCTGACATAGCGCTTCTGACCCGATAATAGGTCAAAAGAGGTGTATTTAAGGGTTTTATCGTTGATAAGATAACCAATGCCTTTATTCGTATCGGCAACCATGTAATCCCCTTCTGAAGGCTCAAAAGAGGCTATATCGACGCTTTCCCATGTGGACTCCTTAACGGTATATAAATCGTCAAATCCGGGAGCAATAACAGGCGTGGAACTTGCCTTGGCAACAGGTGTGGAAGCCATTATGATGGCGCTAAGCACTGTAAGAACTAGCCTCTTCTTAAACATATGGTTTGTAGGGGGGTTAGTTGATAAAAGTCGGGAAAACTTAGGGGCGAATGCTACCGCAGAATGAGGGTTATGTCAAGACCCTTGACCACCACGAGCGTACCTAAAAGGCGTGGTTTAATGGTCCGCATCAGGGATAACTGACAAAAACAAAGAAATGATGTCTCCAATCGAGCATAAGCAAAGCGAAATCAGCCGGTCCGTATGCAATGACAAAAAGTAAAATAAATTTTATTGTGACATAAAAACAGGTGCCCGCGCCTCACTACCTTCTTTGACGTGCTCTCAATTATAGGTATAGTTCTGACTAATTTATGGGCACAGACAATCCTGAAAAGCCTAGACAAGGAGTTCTTTCCATGGAAGCACTCGATAGAATCCCTACTTCTATCGCGAGCTTACAAGTGATTGGGCATCCCCGCAGAGTAAAAGATCTAAATTTAACAGCGGGAGGTTTGTATCGTGAGCTCAAAGAAAGATCTCAAAAAGGCGACGAAACCGTAGAAAAAATTATGGCCGCACTCCGTCACGCAGTATATGCGCTTGGACTGATGGGCGGACACGATGAAATAGAACCATGGGCCGTCGATTTGGCACAAAATGAACAAAAAAGCGATGGATTAACGGATCCTACTAATCAGGAAAACGCCGAGCAGTACGCCGAAAGATTGCGGCGCATAAGAACGGTAATTTGTTTATATGCATTGTCGGCGCTTGATGAGAGCTCCAGAGATCGCGCCCTCGGTCCGCTTCGAGCGCGATGGCTTAAACCCGATAGAAAAACCGCATTAACGTATTTTGACCTCGGCAAGCAGGAACCGGCGCGACATATAAGTTCGGACACGCCATTGGATGATTTGGTCAGTATTGTTGCGCTCACGGAAGAGCCTGAATTAAAGGAAAAACCCGTTTGCATAAGAGTCAGAAGAACTGCCCAGGAATTTTTGATTCGCCGTTTGCTCACGGAAACCCCCGAGGCAATAGAAGTGGGAGGCAAACTTTTCGGGCTCAAACATTTCAAGTCAATATTGGACCAAATGCCCGACAGTCTTGCAGCGGGAAGAATCGGCGGAAAATCAACAGGAGTACTTCTTGCATATGCGGCTTTGGAAAAAGAAAGTCCGGATTTTGATAAACAGTTTGCGCAAAAACACGGGATTGGAAATTCCACCGAATTACACGGAAAGTTAAATGTAGCATCAAGGTTAAAGCCGAACACATCCCGTTTTATAGGCTCTAATGTATTTAAACAAGTAATGGACAACCCGCAGAATAAAGGACTTTCCTCAGCCTCCACATTAAAAACTTATTATTTGAAGAACGCAGCTTCACCTCACGATTCACAGGAGCTTGAAACCCGCCATGCAAAAATAAAAGAAGCAATGGCGGTAGCGGAATTCCCAAAGCACATAGAGCGGCAATTGAGAATATTTTTTGATGAACTTCACGGCCAGCCAATTATAGTCAGGTCTTCAAGCGAGCTGGAGGATCGCCATGGCGCGTCATTCGCCGGCCAATATGAAAGCGTTGAACTTGCAAATTCCGGCGATGAAAAAGCGGATTTTGAAGCTTTCAAGGCGGCGATACTTACGGTATATGCATCCGTTTTCTCGCGCAATGTAATGGAGTATAGAAGGCAAAAGGGGCTTTTGGTATGCGATGAGGAAATGGGCATATTGGTTCAGCGTTTGAATGGCAAACAAAATGGCGATTATTTTTATCCGGATATTGCGGCGGTGGCAATGTCGCGCGCCACTCAATCTCTCGGCGCGGATCCTCGCAGGGGAGCGATGAAAATCGTGGCCGGACTTGGAGAAATGGCCGTGGAGGGAGAAGGCGGCAGATTTGTGATGTTTGCGAATCCGAACAAAAGCGCTAAATTGCCGGAGGAAGACAATGGTCAATCGGAAATGAGCGTAATTAATGTAAAAAGCAGAAAGAAAGAACATATATATTTCGGCGATTCCAATTTATCGCCGGATGTAAAAGGATATGCTGTAGAAAGGGGTTCCGATGGACGCGAGAAATTGACATGCAAAAATATCGCCGCGTGCAGCGACATACCCCTTTTGCTTGAATATATCGTTCAGAAATTAAAGCACCAGCTGGGCTATGAAGTTGACTGCGAATTTACACTGCAATACGACAATAAAGAAGAAACATGGAATGTAAATCTCGTCCAATGCAGACCTCAAAATATTCCGAAAAATTTGAGACCTTCCAGGATGCCCGATGAGATGCCGCCGGAAAGGGTTTTACTTGAAGGAGAAAATAGCATTAATGGCACTTGCTGCGCCGACATAGAATATCTGCTATATGTTGATCCGAAAGTTTTCGAAAACGGCGGGCAAACGGATAATGCAATGAAAGATATCGCAAGGTATGTTTCGGAAGTTAACGCAAGTTTTAAAGATAAGAAACATTCGTACTTGGTGATGGCCCCGCGCAGATGGGGATCGAAGAATGAGACTTCCGGCATACCGGTTAATTTTGCGGATTTTTCAAATGCCGCCGGTTTCGTTGAACTGCACGAAAGCGGCTCGGCGGACGCATCAATGGGCCTGCATTTCTTCCAACTTTTGATGGACGCAAACATGGCGAGCGCTTATAAGTGCGGTTCAAATGATGCAGATGTGCAATTCGAACGCAAAGCTGAGCATGATGCGACTCACTTCCCACCGGTGCCCGAACGTTTAAAACAATTCATAAAAGTCATCGATGTTAATGCAACCTGGGAAAAAAGATTGGAACAGCAACATTCTGGCACAAAACATAAAAAACCGAAGGGCGGCTGGCGCATTCATATGGCGCAGGACAATGTGGAACGTCCTGACGATTCAACGAGGCCAATGCACCTGTATATAGCCGGGAAAGGCCAAGACCATCCTGTTCAAATTGAAGACGAGAATGGAAATGGCGAACAATGAATAACCCCGCAGCAAGCTGCGGGGAATTCTTTCGATTAGGACGCCCTGAATTTCCTGCCTTCGTACCTAACGACCTCGAGCACTTTTTGGCTTGAGAGAAGCTCTTTTGAAAGCGCGTCGTCATAATTGGAATCAAAAACCACTTTTGTTATTCCGGCGTTAATAATCATTTTGGCGCAGATGACGCACGGATAAGTATTGCAATAAAGCGTTCCGCCTTCAATGCTGATGCCGAATTTTGCGGCCTGCGTGATGGCGTTTTGTTCGGCGTGCGTGCCGCGGCAAAGTTCGTGGCGCTGACCGGAAGGAATTCCAAGTTTCTCGCGCAGACAACCGCCAAGCTCTGCGCAATGCGGCAAACCGCGTGGCGCGCCATTATAACCGGCGGTTAATTGCTGTTTGTCTTTCGCTATCACGGCGCCAACTTTTCTTCTTAAACACGTCGCGCGTTTTGCCCACGCATAAGAGATTTCCATAAAAATCTCATCGAACGACGGGCGTTCTGTTCCGCTTAGCAGGCCCAAAAAGTGATTTAATTTCCGCTCCAAATCCACAAAAGTCCCTTCATTTATAATGGAATAATCAACCACATCCAAGCATTTGCTTATTTGCTGGCCGGTTTCGGGTTCGCCGGCCCCCTGTTCTTTTGCAATTTTGTCCATGATTTCTCCCTCGGTCGCATTGCTCTCGCTTGCCCGTCCACGTTCCAACAGTCTTTTTATCAAAATTTCCTTGCACGCCGTCACTCCGATTAAATAAAAATGATCCAGTTTTTTAAGTTCACCGGCTTCGGACGGGTTCCTGATGCCGTCTATAATCCAATGCGCGGTCGGCCCCTTTAAAACTTCTTCTCTAACGCGCATCCCAAGAACGCCCGCACCGTTTTGCGCGCGCATTTCGTTTCCGATGGTTTGCAAATTCTCGCGCGTGTGTTCAAGCCCGCGCGCCGTCGCCTGCGTACGCACAATTTCCGAAAGCGAAATGAACTTAAATCCCCTGTCCACCAACATTTTCGCCAATGTTCCCTTTCCGCTTCCCATGTAACCCGTTAAGCCTATGTACATATGAAAAAGCTACAATGTAAGGCTGCATTGTATATAAAAGAAGGCGCTATGTAAACGAGGAAATTCTCGGAGTTCCCCTAAAGAATCACGGAATTGGCGCAGGCGTAGGCGTGGGCGCACCCGGCAAAACAGTCCCTTTCTCGGCAACAAAGAATTCGGTTCCTATGGGTGTGACTTCAAATATGCGGCCCGGGAAATCTGCCGTTGCCGCGACTTGCAAAGCATCCGCTTCCGCACGAGTTCCAAACCTCATAAATTTTCCGGTCGTTATGGCATCTCTCTGCATGACGCCTTCAATCAAAGTCCTTACGGCAGTTGCGCGCGCGGCCGCGTCCGGATTTTTCATTGCGTTTTGATAGAGGTCAATAAACTTTTGTCCGCCAACCTGTATGTCCTTGAGATTAACAAGAGGAATTCTTACGTTGTCAACAATTACATCATTGGCGAGAACGGCTCGTCCGCTCGGTTCAACCTCTATTCTGAATATGCGATCCGGCATATCTTTGGCCATGCCGACGTGGGCTTTTTCCGCTTCAGCAACGCTTGGAAATTCCACATAATGTCCCTGCGTGGCTATAAGTCTCTCCGACGCGAAACGATCAAGTTCCATAAAACGTTCGTCTCTGGCTTGTTGTTCAATCGATGTATTTTTCGGCATATTATGGGCATCTTCATAGTGATCAGACAACTTTTTGCCGTTCAATGTATGGTCCATCACCGGTTTGACGTCAACCGCAACGCCATTGATATCAATTGTCCCCACCGGAGATCCGCGATTTACACCGGTCTTGCCGGCTTCCATTCTGTTTCTGCTTAAACCTTTCGCGGCGAAATCGACTGGCATACGAGGTTTAGGTGGTAGCGGTGGTAAAACTGGTGGTGCTACCGGCGGCGGTGCTACCGGCGGCACAATCGTTCTCAAATGCCTCCACGTTCTAAGTCCAAGTACCACGCCTGCCGTATGCGCATATCTTTTCCATGCATCCGGCTCCTGCGCAGCTTCGGCCTGCGTGCGATCCATAAGTCCCGTTTCAACTGCCAACCAAGTTTGAACATCGTCTAAATTGTTCAAAGCAAGAGCTTCCATGGCCATTTCACCGGTTGATATTCCGGCATACCCAAGCCCTCCCATCGCAGCAACTCTATTGCTCTGAGCTCCAACCCATTCGCTCGCTCTTCCAATTTGACGAAGAGGATTAAGTCTGTTCCAGCCTCCGGTTGGCGCACCCGCCCTAACGGCAGCTGCCGCTTGCAAATCCCCTCTCAAAAATTTAGATACCTTATCCAAGCCCCAAAGAGTAACGGCAGTCGTTCCTATTGCAAATGCCCCCTCTTCGCTTAAAGGATTCAATAATCCCTGATCATGCATGGAGCTTTGAGCTTCAACGAATGCGGTTGAATGCACTATGTTTCTGGCTCCGCGTGCGTGCCATGAAGCACCTTCTCCCAAATAATTCACAACCTGTCTTGGACCAAAACCGGCTATGCGATTGAAACGCGTGAACGCCGCCGCTCTTTCTCCAAGTGCGTAAGTTCTTTCGGCAATGCGCCCGGATCTTCCGATCTCAAGTCCTCGAGTGCCAAGAGACGCGACTCTTGCAGCCATAGCGGCTCCGCGGCCCGCCTGCACGGCGCCGGCAATCAATCCGCCAACTCCGGCCGTGGCCGCCTCGATCAAAATGATTTCCGTAACCATCTTGGACACGTCTTTCACCACATCTAGCTTTTCCTCGGCTATATCAAAATTACCGTATCCATTCAAATCCTTAAATTGTTCAAATACCGCCTTTTCAAACGCGCCGTAACCTCTAAGTGTGGTATTGGCATCATAAAGAATTTCGCCCTTCTCTCCTTGTAATTCAATATACGCGCGTTTTTCAAGCTGATTGTCAGCGTAATCCGCAATCATCTCATTTAGAGTTTTGTAAGTGTCACTTGGATTACTTAGCTTTTTAATGTTCGCAGCAACGACCTGTGAATCGGTGCTAAGCCCGCTCCCCTCAATCTGAATCCTGACTTGAGCGCTGATTTTTGTCATGTAATCCTTGGAGAGTTTTTGCTTTCTCACGTCAATGTCCGGCTTGTTCGGTTCCCCAAGGTTCTTCTTGAGAACATTGATGCACAAAGTTCGTGCTTCGTCATAACGCTTCAAATCTATCAACGTTTTTATTTTTGCAACGTATATCTTTTCAACGGCTCCGAGATTCCAGCCTTTTTCAAAGAAATCGCTCTTAAAAATATCCGCGGATTCGCCAATAATTCCAAGCCCCCCGACTCCCTCTCCCATAAAGGCGGCTGCGGATCCCTCCGGATGCCAAATCCCATGCTCCCCAAGGCTTTCCGAACCGCTTTCGTATTGCTCAAACAAGCGGAATTCGTTCTCACGATCAATAAACAACCTATCAAAATCAACTTGATCTCCAGCATTGACGGTAACCGGCGCGTCTAAAATAGGATTCTCAAAACTTACCGGTTGTACACCATTAGGTATTTTGATTGCAGTCAGCTTACCTGATTTGAGCTGTTCATAATAATATTGAACCGGATTGTCAATTTTAAGCTTGCCCTCTTCCACATCCGCCGGATACTGGTATCTAAGTGCGAGACTAAGGGCGGTTAGCACATGAGATGAGGACAAATAAACTTCCACATCCCTGTCGAGAAAGTTGCTCAAATCGCTTTTTACTTCAGCGGGCGACACTTTCCACTTGCGTTTCATTTCCGCAAGTTTTTCCGGTTCCTTAAAAGTGGACTGCGCCACAGCAAGAGAAGTTTCGACCATATCAACCGCCAACCCGCTTTTCATGAAGAATTCCAAATAACGCTTTTGGGTTTCATACATTTCCTTTAATTCGGTGGGCTGCAATTCATCGGGTTTTATTGAACGAAGTTTTTCGAAGATTTTCCTGAGCTTTTCCGGATCACCACTCTGCGCATCGCCCTCAACAAGCATCTTTTCAATCTCCCACATTGCCTTTGTACTGCCGTTGGGAGCTGCATTAATAGACTCGGTAATTCCTTCCAATAAAGCTTTCATGAGATCCGCCTTCTTGTTCTTCAGAATTTCCAATGTTAAATTTCTTGCCCTTGCGGGGTCCGTCTGATTCAACTTGCTAAATACTTTTTCCAGCACTGCGGCTTGTTTGTCGGCAGGCACGCGATCTATGCCTTGAATGAAAGCGATAACTCCGGCGGATTCGTATGAACGAATAAGTTCGGTGGACATCAGGTCCGGATCTATAAGTTCTTGAAATTCCCTTGCGCTTGGAGTCAGGTCTCCACTGCGCGTATCCACGCGAATGTGGCTGTCCCTTTCCGCATCACCTATGATTGGGAATGGGACGGGCTTCGGTGGTTCGGGTGGTGGCGGCACAACAGGCGGTACTGGCGGCACAACAGGCGGCACTGGCGGCACAACAGGCGGCACTGGCGGCACAACAGGTTCACCTACTTGAATTATCACCAAATTGCCGCGGCAACCGTTTTTCATTTGGGCGTAAACGCGACTTTCTTCCTTCTTAAAAACCGCATGCTGAAAAACAAACTCGGCCGCAAGTTCAAGAGGAATGACCAAAAGCTCGCCCCCAACCACGACTTTTATATCTTGCACACCAAGACTTCCAATAATCTTTCCCAGTGTATCTACCTTATAAGTCTCGGTTACAGCCTCCATCTCTTTGGCAAGCGCCAATCTTACATCCCTTCCCTTGATTGATCCGTCCAACCACATGGCGCCCGTTAAAGCTTCTATCGGGTCATTTTCCGATGAAGATACTATCTGTGCGGCCATCACTTGCTCAACCACGGCCGCTTTGTCTTTCCTGTCACTGCTCTTAACCTTGTCAACGATGTGAGAAACCATTTCCGTGCGCCATATTTGGCGGGCGAAACGCTTCAAATTGGCCGAAATCTCACTGTCGGTGGTGGATAGCAGATTTTTAAGCTGCGTAGGCAATTTCCCCGAAAGCACACCTGTTTCCTGCCACGCCGTCCACGCATTCGAAACCGCTTTTATGTCTTCAACCTTGGCATTCTTGAAAAAATCGTCATTGAGAATTTTCTTGGCTTCCATGGTCCCCTCTACAACTTTGGCGATAGTTTCTTTCGCATCCGCTTCCTTCAATTTACCGCTGTCAACACGCGTCTTCAGCCTGTCCAGCATTTTATTAACACCAACACCGCTGTTTTCTTTTTCTTTTTCGAACATGGGAATTCAGGGGTTTCTTTTTGTTTTTTTATTATGTAATTATATTCCAAAATCACCTATTTGTAAAGTTCTTTTACCCGAGAAAAATTACGCCAATAGCATCCCACCGTCCACCACAACCTGCTCGCCGGTCATGTAAGAAGACATTTCGGAAGCCAAGAACAGCGCAACCTTGCCGATATCATCAGGTTCGCCGGACCTGTGCATGGGGATTTTGGCATTAATCGCATCAAACGCCTGCTTCGGATTAATGCCCTGCTCCTTCAGTTTTTTGAAAAAACTCTCGACACCGGGCGTTCTGATCGCCCCAGGCGCAATCGCATTAACCCAGATTTTGTGCTGCGCCAACTCCAGCGCCGCATTCTTTGTAAAACCCCAAACGCCGTGCTTTGAAGCGTCATAATGCGCAAGCCCGACCGACGACGGATGCAAAGCATCAATCGAAGAGACATTTATTATTTTGCCGCCGCGCCCCTGTTTTATCATTTCCTGCGAAACATATTTCGTGGTCAGGAAAACTCCGCGCAAATTAACCGCAATAACATTGTCAAAATCCGCAGAAGTCATGTTTGCCAGCGGAATACTGGGGTAAATCCCCGCATTGTTTACCAAAATGTCAACTCCGTCGAAAACTCTTACCGTTTCCGCCAACATTTTTTTCACATCCTCCTCTTGTGAAACATCTGTTTCAATCGAGACCGCTTTCCACCCTTTGCCGGTCAGCTCTTTTACGGCTTTTTCAGCGGATTGTTTGTCTTTGTTTGCAATAACCACGTTAGCGCCCGCCTCGGCCAACCTGTATGCAATACCAAAACCGATTCCCATTGCGCCGCCGGTAACGATTGCCGTTTTACCCTTTAGATCGAGTAATTTGTCGAGAGGTAGAGTATTCATAAGTAATGTGAAAAGGAAAAGGTTAAATGGTAAACGCGTACATTGTACATCTTACATTTTATTTTTTACATTAAGACCCCGTTAAGTTAGACTTCCAAACGAAATGAGAAAAACATTACTGATGATTATCGGCTTTTGTTCCGCACTCGGAGTTACCGTCAGCGCATACGCTTTGTACCTTCACTATCAAACCACCGGCAGCTCTTTTTGCAATATAAACGAGCTTTGGAACTGCGACGTGGTTAACAAAAGCCAATATTCGGAGATTTTAGGCATTCCCGTCAGCGCATTGGGAGTTTTGGCTTATTCATTCCTGTTTTATGTCTCAGTCCATTTTATGAGGGGACGCCCGATACCCAAATACACACTGGAACTTGCAACCGGTTTTGCGGCATTTCCCTTTTTATTTTCAATCTATCTTACCTACATTGAATTGTTCGTGCTTTACACCGTCTGTTTGCTCTGTGTAACACAACAAGCGCTTATTTTAATCATTTTGATATCTTTAATAATTCTATGGAGACATTACAAAAGAAATCCGGAACTCGTGGCGCAGTGGCACTCGCGTGCTTAATGCCTTTGATGTTAATTCTTGGAGGATGCGCCGATGCGGGAGCAAAATATGTCGGTTTCGCGCAGTGTTTAACGGAGCGCGGCGTTAAAATGTATGGCGCTTTTTGGTGCTCCCATTGTGCAAATCAAAAGAAATTGTTCGGCTCGTCTTTTTCGGAGATAAATTATATCGAGTGTGATCCGCGAGGCCCAAAGCCAAATCCCGGACTTTGTTTGGAAAAGAAAATAGAAAGTTTCCCAACTTGGGAATTTCAGGATGGAAGTCAACTGAAAGGAGAACTCACTTTCAAGCAGCTTGCGGAAAAATCCACATGCAAGCTCCCTGCCGAAGATAAGTAAGATTTTCAAACAATGGAAACACACAAAAAACAGGAACGAATGGGCGAGATATTTCTCTTGAGCTACATATCGGTGTTTTCACTTTTTCCGGTGGTTGCAAATTATGCGACGAAAGCAATGCCGCCGATAATGTTCGCCGGAGCAAGCAGTTTGGTGGCCGCCGTCGTTGTTTTTCTATATTTGCTGATCAGCGGAAAACTGAAGAATCTTTTTAACAAAAAAGCTTTTCCTTACATTCTAGGGGTCACTCTTTTCGGTATAATAATTCCCTTTGTTTTCATATTCACGGGTACCAGCAAAACTTCCGGCATCAACACGACTCTTTTGCTTCAGACCGAAATCTTATTCACTTACATTTTTTGCTGGCTGTTTTTTAAGGAAAAAATTTCGCGTAGAAAGTTAATAGGAGGAGTTACCATATTGATCGGCGCAATTGCGGTTCTATATAACGGCTCTTTTAAACTGAATTTGGGCGATTTTTTGGTAATAGCCGGCGTCATTTCTTATCCGTTTGCGAACAGGTGCTCAAAAAAAGCGCTTGAATTTGTTGATCCTGCCGTAATAATCGCCGCACGCAGCATAATCGGCGGGGCATTTTTGATTTTGATAAGTTTGATTTTTGAAAAATACACGGCGGCGCCCGTTCAAATTTTAAAAAATTATTGGCCGATTATTTTATTCAATGGAGTTTTTATGCTGGGCGCCGCGAAATTTTTGTGGTTTGCGGGGCTTAAAAGATTGGATATAAGCAAAGCGGTATCGATTTCCATCGCCGAACCGGCTTTCGGGCTTATTTATGCATGTATTTTTCTGCGCGAAATCCCTACTTTTTACCAACTGGCCGGCGTCGTAATAATTATTTTCGGTCTTTATTTGCTGACGCTTTATAAAAAAAACGTGGCGCACGAACCGGCGGAAGAAAGCATCGTGGAGAGGACTTAGGCGGCGGGTTGCATTTTGCTAAGGCGAGCATTCGCGTAGGTTTGCCGTGGGGCATTTCCTAAAAACAGTTTTACCAGGAAGCAGAGCGAGCCTCATGAGGCGAGCGTTCCCTCACCACATGTGGTGAGGGGGCTGCGCTCCACTGTTTGAAGGGAATGCTTCACGGCAAACCTATATTTGTCATACACACAAAAAATCCGCGCCCGATTTTTAACCAAGCGCGGATTTTAGTCTAACAATTCAGCTTATTTAATCGTCACTTCGGCCTTTCCGGAAACATTCAATCTCGTCGGATTCGAAACGTCCTGAATTATCACCGGCTCTGCGGTGAATACGCCCTTTGAAACCACCCGCGCCATGTAAGAAATTTCAGATTCATCCTTGGCATATCCGAAGTAACGGAACGCCACTTTTTGGCCTTCAACCCAATACGGATAACGAAGACTTGCATAGCTTTTTACATCCATGTAATAGCCATCTCCGTAATAACCGGAGGCGTCGACCTGTGCCATTGGAACAAGACCCGCCGGCAACGTATCTATTATTTCGTAACCGTTCGACGAACGATCTTTCATCTGTCGCGTCTTTAAAACCACTCTGACCAAATCGCCTTCTTTGAAAGATTTTGTTTCGTCGCCGTTAACCGCATATGAACGCGAAATTACCAACGCCGGTGTCAATTGCGGGTTGGTGGAAGCCAATGAAGAATCATAATAAACAGTCACTGCAACCGGTCCGTTGATGCTTGAAAAATTTATATCCTTCAAATCATCTCCGGAAACAAATATATTTTTACTTTCCGATTTCTTCAGCGACTCGGTTGAAGTTACTCCATTCAATGTATAGCTGAACGAACCTTCTTGAATCGAAGCCAAATGACTTACGAAAGATTTGAGCATAACGGCGCGTTCAATGCCGGTAAGCGTACGCGTTGTTTTGCTGTTAATAACGGCATTCCACAATCCCTGCGCCTTCGAGTGCGACGTCATAGCGGCAACCATTCCCGCAAGAGCGGTAGCCTCCGCGTTATCCTGAGCGTCCTTTGAAATTTCCAAGGTTATTTCGTTACCTTCGATTTTTTCGCGGTCACTCAAAACCTCATCCAGCAAATTACCGGCAACGCCGTTATCTCCAAGCGCCGCCAAACCGTATGCAAGAATCAATTTTTCATTCAAATTCAAATCCTTTTGGTAAGACATGAACATTTTCATATCGTTCAAAACGGGCAATTTCAAGGCTGCCTCTCCTGCAAGCGCCATTACAATTTCACCGCGGTTGTATTTTTTATTATTAATAATGCCTTCAAAATATTTCTCGAGCTTAATCACGTTGAACTTGTCTGCGCCAAGAAGCACGGCGCGATAACTCAAATCCAAATTGGCATCGCCATACGGCAACAACATTAGTCCGCCTTTTAATCCATTCTGATAATAGGTCCAATCTTTGTCGCCATTTTTGGATTTCTCTTCACCAAAGTTTTTAATCAATAAATCTTCAGCGGCTGCAGCTGCAATTTGCGCATCCAAACGGCCCGTATAAGCCCAGCGAAGATTTTGCAGTTGTTCATAATAAGAACCATATTGGCTCAAAGAGAATACCAATTTGGCGCGCGGAGCTTTCAAATCGGCCAGTGATGTTCCTTCAGCTAAAGTTCGCGTCCGCGTAACCGGCACGGTTACAAGCGAATCCACCACATTTATCTTCTTGGAAATTGCGTCTTTAAAACTGCCGGACACGGCCTTTACAACCATTTCATGAGCACCGGCGGTCAAAGCCGGCAACGCATACCAATATTCGCCTGCGTTGTTTTTCTCCACTTTTACTTTCATTTGTTTCCCCTTCTCGCCAAGCGACGGTATTGAAATCGAATAATCCACGTCGGCGCCTTCTTTTAATTCGGTACCAAAAGCGCGAAGCCTTATTTGCGGCTTATCCGACGTCAAATACACATCATTATTTGTAACATCCGCGAAGAAAGGCTGAGCCGTAACCAATTTTTCCGTTGCCATTCCCGCCTGCAAATCCAAAGTAATCGCCTGAACCGTAATGCGGAAAGTCGTTAAATCATCCGGCAATTTTATTTGAACAGTTGCCTTGCCATCGGCTCCGGTGCGCGCGCTTCCAAAATAAGCCGTGTTCTTAAAATCTTTTCTTATATATGCACCTCCCTCTCCTTCAGCGCCGCCCCCGCCGCCTTTGCCGTCGTCAGCTCGGCTCTCAAATGAAGTTGAAGCCGTTGTAATTACTCCACCCGGCAACAAAGAATAAATATCGCCAAGAATGTTTTCATATGTTTCCCTAATGGCATAAATCGCCTCGTCAACCAACTTGATGTTCACCGCCGCGATAACCGGCTTACCATTTTTATCCAAGGTCGTTACGGTAATGTTGGCCGTCTGGCCCGGCTTGTATGTCGCCAAATCTGTCGCAATTTTCACATCCAATTTGCGATCTTCGCTCTTAAATGATGCCATTGCACCGCTGTAACCGGCGCCGTGGAAAACTTTTCCGTCGAACCAAACCGCGCCCACGCTGATGCCGGGCACATCTTTTTCACTGAAAACGAAACCGTATGTCGGTTGAGTTCCGACTTTCACTTCCCGTATGCCGTTTTGGGTGGTGTAAAAAAGGATATCTCCTTTTTCGGCCCACGGCTTGTCATTCACGCGAACTTCCAGTTGAGCTTCGTCTCCGATGGAATAACCGTGCCAGTTTTCCCAGTCGGACTCGGCTTTCGGATCATTAACGGTAAGCTGCTTGCGGTTTTCTTCGCCGTTCACATCGCCATAATATGGATAATCATAATAATTGATCCTATCCACGGCTTTTCTGCCTTTAGAGTCCAAAATTAAGGCTTTTATGTAGAACGTGGAATCTTTATCGAAAGGATAATCGATTTTAAACTCACCTTTTGCGTCCGTGGTCAAAGAATATGCTTTCATTTCCTGCTCGCGATTCTCGTAACGATAATTTTTGCTTACCAATTTTGTAATCGGGTCGTAAGATTCTCCATTTTCAATTTTTTCCCGCCAAGTTTTTACAATTTTTATGTCGACGTTGTGATTGGGAACCGTTTTCTTTCCAAAATCACTTTTGCCGTATAAAGCCGGGTCCAATTCAACGACCGAACCGGTATAAAGCGGCGTTTTTGCCTTGTAATCGCGATTTAACCTAACTTCCATATCGGACGAAAGAACTGCAAATGATACTTCACCGCTTGAGAAACCATATTCGGCCTTTACGGGAGAAAATGAAAACCAGGAATTACGATAAGTATGGCAATCGTCATCTCTGGTTTCATCCTTGCACGCTTCCGCCGCAAGAGAGGTATCCAAAACCTTTTCGACTTCGCCGTTTTTGTCCGTATAAAGAGTTTCTTCTTTATCCACGAAGCTGCCCTGCGGTTTAAGTGCGATTCCGGTGGCCGGCGTTCCATCAAAAAATGCGACCTTTGCACTTACTTTTACCTTTTCACCAACGTAAACAGCATCTTTATCGGCTTTGACGGAAAATTTATACAGAGGCTTTTTAAAGGTCATCACTTCCACTCCGCGCGCGACTATGATTTTACCATCCTGATCTTTTACAACGAGGTCATAATAAGTTGTTGGAACGTTTTTCAATTCAAGCTTGCCTTCAAAAGTTCCGAATTCGGAAGTCGTGACTTCTGCTGCAGCAACCGGCTTGTCGTAGCCGTAATTGCGTAATTCAACTTTCAGTTTTTGCGCCCCGGGATTTGTTCTGCGTTTTGCGACGCCCCAAAAATTCATGGAATCGATCGGCAAATAAACCGGCCTGTCGGTCGAGAGCGTGTTCCAATAATTCGCAAAGTCGTTGTACACGTAATAATTCCCATTTACAAAATCAGCAGTGGAACAGCTGGACATCAAGAAAATCACCGATTCGTTCTCGCCGGATTTAACGCGCACGAAATCCGAATCCGAATATTTGCTATTGCTGTCGCACTTTGGCGTATCGAATATCCCGATGCCATTGCCGTTTGTCTTGGCCGACACCTTTCCTTCTATTAAAGAAACATCCGCCCCAACCTCCGGTTTGTTCGCCTTTGCATTTTGAACCCAAACCATCGTCTTGGTTTCGGAACTGATAACATACGACTTTAAATCGCTGACTTGAAACACATTTTGCGCCAAACGCTCATTTTTATAAAGAACGTCAACCGCATAAAAACCTTTTTCATTCATCGCAGGCAGCCCGAGCCTCTTATCGCTGCCGTTTCCCGCATCAACATCGGCGAAACTCGACTTAAACACAGGTTCCAAGCCCTTAATATCAACATCCCGATTAACACAATCAAAACACACCCAATTCGGCAAATCGGCGGAGTTCTTGGTTCTCCTTTGCAAATCTTCAAAAGTTTTAAGGCGATATAAATTCACAGATAAATCTTGAATATTGGTATCTTTTTCGTTGTAATAAATGGAAATTACCGGCTTTTCATCAACCGAAAACGACCTATAGTTTTCGTTATATTCAAAGGAGAAATATGCGCGTTCCAGCACGGACGGCTCTTTGACTGTGAAAAATTCAAAACTATAATCTTCCGCCAAAACCTGCTCGGTTCCATCCAGAGGGAGTCCTTTTGTAATTTTCACCTTGTATAAAGTCTCATTTCTAAACCAATCTTTTGGCACAAAAACCATCGCCTTGCCTTGTTTTTCAAATCGGCCCTTAACAAACGGTTCAATGGAAAAATATTTATTAAAATCCTCAACCGTAACCGTCGGATGGCTGAAAGTAACTTCAACCGTGCTATTTGTCGGGACATTATCCGCTTTGTTCCCCGGAATGGTCGTCGAAATCTTAAAAGTGTCTTTTACCTGAAAGGCAAAACGAAATTCTTTTGGAATGGTAATTCCCTTTTCATCTTGATAAGCGGCCTCGATCACCAAATTGTAAACCGTGCCGGGTTCAAGAGCCTTCTCCGAAGTAACTTCATATTCCGTGTCTGAAATCTTCTTCAACTCAAATTTCATCTCAGGTTCAAACTTCAATTTGTCCTTGAGTTCGCTTTCTTCTATAGCGACTTTGCTCTTCACGCGGAAAGGGGTTTTTGCCTCGACGCCGGTTGCGTCGCTTTCAACGGCAGTTACCTCAAAAACGCTTTGCGCATACGCGCGATCAACCATAAAAAGCTTCTCCCGCCCGATCAAAGGAGCGACGATGGGCATTACGATTACTACGATTACCGCCAGCGAAACCGCTGGAATTAGGACCTTTAAGTTGAAGGCGAAACGGAATGGATTTCTCATAGAGTGAGGTTGTTTATTGCGGCGCGTCCTTAGGAGTTTATGAAGGAGATTCTCCCTGAACTCGGAAGTGGGCTGCGCTGCTGAATAAGAAGCCGAGTTGAGCTTGCGCTCGACCTCCTGTAACGAAGGACTTTGGCCTTTCTTACGCCAATTTTTGAACCAGTTAAATAACATATTAGTGAGTGGGGTTACCCCGATTATAGAATTTTTGGAACGATTTGAGGGCGCGATGGAGTAACACCCCGAGGTTGTTTTCTTTTATCTCTAACGAAGCGGCCATCTCGCTATTACTCAAATCGGAAAAATATTTGAGGTGAAGGACTTTTTGGTACTTTTCGGGAAGCATTGCTAAAACCGCCAAAATTTCTTCTTTTGTTTGAGTTTGGATGGTACTTTCGGCCGGACCGGAGGTTTGGTCGTGCAGATCGACGTGCTCTTCAATCGGCTCGTGAGTGCGATGCGTTCGGTAATAATCGATTATCGTGTTGGTGGCGATGCGGTAAAGCCAACTCTTAAAATATTCACCTTTGAAGGCTTTTAGATTTTCCACCATTTTTAAAAAGGTCTGCGAAGTCAGTTCTTCGGCATCGGCATTATTGCCGACTCTCTTAAAGATGTAGCCGTAGATGCGCGGCAAATAGGACTCATAAAGTTTTGTAAACGCGTTGTCGTCGGTTTTTGCCTGTTCTACCAGGAGAGTTTCGTCGGATGGGGGCATTTGAGGAATAGTATAGCAAAACATTGAGCAGCAAAGAAGGCAACCGGCCAAATTGATAATGCAATTTACAATTTGGCCAAGTTTATGCTACCATGGAAACATATGATACCAAGAATTCTTCAAGGAAAATTGCTCAAAGCGGCAAAGACCATGCCCATACTGGCGGTGATCGGGCCAAGGCAATCAGGGAAAACCACATTGGTAAAACACGCGTTTCCCAAAAAGAAATACATCTCACTGGAGAATTTCGACGTAAGACAGGCCGCGGAACAAGATCCAAGGGGATTTTTAAATTCATATCCGCAGGGCGCAATTTTGGATGAAGTCCAAAAAGTCCCAAGTATTTTTTCATACCTTCAGAGTATTGTTGATGAAAAGGATGAGGCCGGACAATTTATTCTCACCGGTTCTCAACATTTTCTACTCCATGAAAAGATATCGCAATCGCTTGCGGGACGAGCGGCATTTTTTACGTTATTGCCTTTGAGTTTCGATGAATTGCAAAATTACCGACATCCGTTCTCTTCCTTGGAAGAAGCTGTTTTTCAAGGATTCTACCCAAGATTGTATGCCCATAAAATCCAGCCCGCACAGTGGTATCCGGATTATATTCAAACATATGTGGAGCGGGATGTGCGCACTCTGAAAAACATCACCGACTTAAGCCTTTTTCAAAAATTCCTCAAACTCTGCGCGGGAAGAACGGGGCAGTTTCTTAATCTCTCATCATTGGCAGCCGATTGCGGCATCACCCATAATACCGCAAAATCATGGCTTTCCGTGCTCCAAGCAAGTTTCATTATCTTTCTTTTGCAGCCTCATTTTAAAAATTTTAGGAAACGGCTTGTAAAAATGCCAAAACTTTATTTTTACGATACCGGCGTTGCATGTTCTCTTTTGGGAATTGAGAACAAGGAACAACTTAAAACTTATCCTCTCAGGGGGAATCTTTTTGAAAATCTCATTATTGCGGAATTCATGAAGTACCGGATGCATCGGGGACTAAAACCAAATTATTTTTTCTGGAGAGATAAAGCGGGCCATGAAATTGACTGTCTTTTGGAGTACGCAAAAAAAACCGTAGTCGTGGAAATAAAATCGGGGACAACCGTACCGAAGGAATATTTTGATAATATCAACTATTGGAATAAATTGTCGGGCGGACAATCGAAAGACAGTTTTGTGATCTATGGAGGAGAAGAAAACAGGCATCAGAATTTCGGAAATCTGGCGGGTTGGAAAAACATGCTGGATATTATGAATCAAGCTTCAGTAGATATATAATGTGCACATGCCACTACCGCGCGATGCCGACACACTACGGGTACCGGCTTTCATGCGAAAGCGTTCGTTGCGTGCGAGCGCGCGCAAGCCGCTTATTTTGACGGCTTTGGACAGAAAAAATGCAGGGCTTTTGCCGGAAGCATTGCAAAAAAAGAAGGATGCACAGACTTCGATTGCCGGCAGGCGGGAAAGGCCTGTTAGACGGGCAAAAACGGAAAGAAAGGAGCCTTTAAGAAGAGGCTGGCCTTACATTGATATGAAGAAAATTTCGAGGGAACGAACGAGATATAAGAAAACGGCGGTTGAACCGGTGGAAGAGCCGGAAGTGGAAATGGAACTGAAGCCGGAACCCGCGCCAAAGCCTGCGCGAAAGCGGAAGCCAAAACCTGCGATTTTCTCGATGCCGTTTGCGGAGGGTGGGGGGTGGAGGGTGGAGGAGAAACAAAGAAAGATGAAAGATGACGAACCTAAATACGAAATTAAAACGCCGCGACAAAAAACAATAGGCACCATGACCCACTACTACGACAAGATCAAAGTCGGTGTCATCAAACTCACAGGCGCCGTTTCCGTCGGCGACTGCATTACCTACGACACCGAAGATGGACCTTACGAACAGGTAATCGAATCCATGGAACTGGACCGCGAGCCAATCTTTAAAGCCGGCAAAGGGAAAGACATCGGCCTTAAGCTAAAGAAAAATCCCAGAATCGGGTGTAAAGTTTTCAAATAATGTTGTCCCGCCAGGGCGGGACATTATTTTCTTAACCTCGCTGCGGCTCGGTCTAATGACTAAATACCTTTATCTCGGCGTTTTCCTCATACCGCTGATTTTTAACCCGTTTGCGGGAAACGAAACCTATGAAGTCGCAAAACAGGCGTGGTTTTTGGCGTTCATTTTGATTTACCTTTGCGGGACCGCGATATCCCTCTTGCGCAAACCCAAATTTTCGGCCCAAATAAACTCCACCATTCTCCTGCTTTGCCTCCTTTGGCTGGGCTCTTTCGCAATTTCAACCATTTTTTCAATCGCCCCGATGGAAAGTTTTTGGGGTGATTACAAACGCCCGCAAGGTTTATTTATACACATATTTTACGCAACGCACTTTTTAATCTGCCTAAATCTCTTCAAGGACATGAAATACAGAAAAGCATTTTTTAACATCACCATCGTTATCGGATTTTTAGTTGCCGCATACGCCATTTTCCAAAATTACGGTCTCGATCCCCTCAATCAAGGCCCACTCGGAGTTTTTACCGGACGCAGTTTTTCAACGATGGGAAGCCCGTCTTCTCTTGGACAATTTTTGATATTTCCATGGTGGATCGCATTTTCATTGGTTGTAAATAACTTTCCAGACAAACGTCGGGAATGGATTGCGCCTTTGATTCTTGCGGCATTTTTCTCGCTGGCCCTGTACTTCTCCCTTAACAGGGCATCCATGCTTGGAATATTCATCTCGACCCTGGTATTTTTGGTAACTAAAATAAAATCCACCCGCGCAAAAACAATTTTTATCTCGACAGCAATTATTTTTGCAGTCGCCGCAGGCGCATTTGCATTCTTAAGATTTGGAGACAACGTAAAACTCTTAAGCACGCGCTCGCTCGGTTCACAAGCAATTCTTTGGGAATCGGCCTTGCCACTTATACAAAAACACTTCTGGATAGGAAGCGGACCGGAAACCGTCTATCAAACCATTCAGACAACCATGTCGCCTCGCCTGTATTTTTACGAACGGATGATGGACATACCAGACAAATTACATAATGCGCTCCTTGAAACGCTGGCAACCAGAGGAATCTTGGGATTTTTGATACTACTCGGCACAATAATTTTCATCTTAAAATTCGCTTTCAAAAAGGGCCCGAAAGACAGTTTTCTGGACGCGAGTTTATTTTCATTGGTGGCTTATTTTATATCTGTCCAATTCGGATTTTCGGTTATAACCCACATGGTTTTTCTCCTTGGCATGGCGGCGCTCTTTTTTGCCCTGACGGCAAAATTCAAAACGATTAATTTCAATTTTAAACTCGCGCCCAAGATTGCAACCGGCGCAATTTCAGCCACTATTGTCATATTTCTGATTTCTTATACATATAAGGTCGCACGATCGGAATTTTTGGTAAGCAATGCTCTATCTTCTTTTTTCACAAATGATCCGCAAGCAGCGGAAAATTTCGAGCAAGCTTGGAAAAACTTGCCGTACTTTAGGGAAATTCCTTACATGACTTTTTCATTGTTTAATGAAGGAATAGAAACGCCGGCGGAGGTAATTCCCTATCTTGAAAAGGCTCAAAAACAAATATCGGCCGTTACGAATAATGGTTTTTACGCCCACCTTACGCAGGCCCAATTGCTGGTAGTCGAAAAGCGCTTTGATGAGGCATGGAGCGAATTTGATAAAGCGTCAAAATTAGCGCCGCATTGGCCAGGGATTTGGTACAAATGGGGGAACGCGGCGATCTCTGCCGGCAACAAACAAATGGCAAAGGAGAAGTTCGCAAAATTCCTGGAACTCGCGCCAATCTATTCCAAAACCGAAAGCGAACAGGAGCGCATTTTCCGGATCTCAAACCCGACGTACTATCAAGTGCTGGGATTGGTAGGAACGCTGTAATTTAAAGAAAAACTCCGCTATCACGCAATAACGGAGTTTTTTGTACATGGAGTTGACGACCTTTAAATCTTCATCAGAGCGCAAGCGTTCAATTCAATCTTACTCGCATCATCGATGATCTGCCACTTTTTGCCCCTTATTGCATTACATGCATTTGCATTCGGAATTCCGGTAGTAACAAAAGGAAAGGCATTTTTACATCTTTCATAAACAATCTTATATTCCGTACTTAATCTCATGTTTTGCTGAGCCCATGAACAGGAGTTAAGATCATACGGACTAGTCATCAACGCAGGATAAGACGACTTGCAAGAACGATATTCCTCCCATGTACTACCCTGACCCCCAGCATTAACATTTGGTGTCAATGCACCTTGATCATTCCATTCAAGGTAAAGTGCGCATCTCTTAGCGTCAGGTGGCGCTGATGGTGTAAAAGGCGCCGGCGTCGCGGCAGATATATTTAAAACAGTTATTTGATTTGCTACCTTAAACCCGGTGGAGAGATTGGTTGGCACGCCATTAACCGTTGCTTGAGTGACAGCGAGACTTACCTGATACGTCATGTTATGAACGGCATTCAAAGGAATACTTGCCACGGCTTCCAATTTATATGTCTGTCCTGCAACCAAGTGCGTGGTTTTAATAAGATTAACCGGAGGTGGAATCACCGACACAGCCGTAGGGTTTGAAGAATCCAGCGTCACATAATTCGCCGCCCCTCCACCAACCAAATAAACATCCGAAGTATTCAAGTTAAACGTAACTGTTCCATAAAGGTTAACTGGCGCAGAACGGTATATTAAATAGTTTATTTGCGTGATATCCATATCCACATTGCTCCGCAAATCCCACATGCCCAGAACTACATTGGTACTGCCTGTTGATACATTCCCAGCCGGTGAATTTGCTGATTTTTGTAAAGTCAAAACGGGAGCGGCTGACATAGCACCAAGCGATCCTTTTTGAGTCGCCGTATTGCCAAAGTACACGGCCGCGCCGACAACAACAATCGCGATCAATGCCAACGGCAACCATATTTTATTTTTCATATTTTTGTTTTTTAGAAAATGAATAACCCCGCAGCAAGCTGCGGGGTATCTCTTTTTCTGCGCTCCGCGCAGCTTGCTGCGCAAGTTCTTTAAAGTATTCCTTCAAACAAGGTCAGTTGATCCCTGTAGATTTGTTCGTAGTGTCTTCCCTGGTTT
>JACRID010000046.1 GCA_016220145.1 Candidatus Peregrinibacteria bacterium | reverse complement strand
TTCCACGTCAAAATACTGCTCCAGACCTTCGGGCAGAAATGCCCAGAAAAAATCATCTTTCATTGAAATTTGGGGTTAAATATATTTTACCCCCAAATTCTATCTTAAAAACTTTTTCAAAGGAAAAAACGTATGATCCTAAAATTATCGCCTATTTTTAATTTTTAACATATATGGATCTTTTACAAGCGAATACGCGGCTTTATGAACCTGCCCCGCCGGAATTTAAACCTTATGAAGGCCCGGGCAGAAAGGGAGATTCTCTGTACGGACATGTAACGAAGCTTCAAGCGGGCGAATCGGTTGAAACTGGTTTAACGGATGGAGTACCAAGATTCAGGATCGAAGATACGCGGGAAGCTGTGGGCAATTTGATCAGGGCCGCAATGAGAGATCAATTTGGTAAAGATATATTCAAAAGTCCCTATGAAGATTGGGGGACCATGGGGAGAAAAGAAGCGGAAGATACTTCCAAAATATTGGCATGGTTTAATGGTTTGCCGGAGGCTGATTTTGCCGGATTTTTTCCGCGCGGAACTGCGGCAAACGACACGTCGAGACGAGATGATGTCGCGGATTCATTTGAAAAAGCGCACAAATTGATTGAAAGCGGAAGGGACGACGGATTAATTCAATTGAGAACCGATTTATTGTCGGGAATCCGCGGTATTTTAGGAGATCGTTCTTTTTTCGTGCCAAGAGAACTTAAGAATTTTGCAAGATTCAGAATGACCGATTCTCTTGACTATGTTCGGAAATTGGCCGCCGGGAACTGCTATGCCACCGCCATTGATAACGACAAAGAACGCCGGAAGTCATTGGTTACATTGGGATTGAGATTATCCGTATCTCCTGAGGAAATTTTTGAGAATATTGCGGAAATTTCGGGTTTGGATAAAAGACACAGATAATCGCAATGTAATTTTGGCCTATTTTTATGGAACAACCTCTATTTGAGCGATATGAAGGTCCCGGAAGGAGAAATGCCGGTCCGATAGATCATCTGGCCGCTTATGTAAAATTACTTAGAAAAAGAGAGGGGCGAAAACTTTCATCTCCAAGATTTAGAAGTGAAGATCAGAGGAAAACCGTGCGTGGTTTGGTATGGGCCGCGCTGAGACATGATTACGAGAAGAAAACCGGTGGATGTGAAAAAAAAGACACCCTTGAAACGCTGACATGGTTTGACAGGTTGTCTGACGGTAAGTTTAATGAGGATTTTCCGCGCGGAGCAGTGGAAGGTGATGTGTCGAGACTAAACGTTATTGTGGATTCTCTTTCCAAAGCATACGAATTATCCCAAAAAGGTAATCTCTCTACGAGATCCAGGATTCGGGCTTTGGCTTTTGCCCGTGCGGTTTTTGGAGATAATCCGGCTTTTATGCCAAAAGAACTGTCTCATTTTGCAAGATTCAGAGGATCGGATTCTCTTCTTGCCATTCAAGGTTTGACTATGGAAAAATGCCATGCCGCCGTGGCTGGTTGTAAAAAAGATGATGATAGGCAAAAGAAATTGATCCGTTTGGAATCGGCATTGTCCGGAGCTCCTTCCGACGACACCATTACCAAGGCATTCTTCAAAGTCGCACGAGTTTCAGGTTTAAATTTAAGGCACACAGAGAGTCCCCTTTTTTAACATGTCCTTAGCCCTCGTAAAAGACCTCCGGAAGTTTTCCGTTGCGCTTTTATTGCAGCGACGCGCGCAAAATATGCCTCGCGCGGCAATTTTTTATTAAAAACGTGGAACTGCGCTTGCTTTAAATTTACGCAACCGTAACAGTCGCTGCAGCCGTGACAGTTGTATAAAAACTGGGAACTTGAACAAGCCTGGCAATCTTGGCAAAAACTCAAGTCGTAGCATTTTCGGCAATCCACGCAGTCATAAAGAATTTCCGAGTCGTAGGTGTAGGAACAATCGACGCAATCTTTGTTGTGATATGCCCAATATGCGTATAAAAGGTCTTCGTTGTAATCTGCGCCGCGGCAAATGTAACAGTTTTTGTTGTACCGGCCGTAGGCGCAATAATCGCTATTTTGGCCGGCGATATTGAAAAGCGCACAGCGCGGCACGGCGAGTTTAAGTTTGGTATATTCTTCAAAGAAATCCATCCTATTTAAATCATAGATTTTGCCCACAAACACGCAAAAAGTGCGAGATTAAACGCCCGCCAAACCTGTTTTTTGGGTTTCCCAAGGCGGGAAAACTATATAATTTTCTTCAAATACTGCCTCAGTCCCGGACCAACGTCGTCACGTTTTAGCGCATAATCAATTGTTGCCTCCAAAAAGCCAAGTTTGTCGCCAGTGTCGTATCTTTTGCCTTCAATTTCGTAGCCATAAAAAGGCACCTTCCCAAGCAACAGACGAAAGGCTTCAATAAGCCTTATTTCGCCATCTTTGCCTTTGCCGGCGTGTTCAAGCGATTCCAAAACATCCGGCGTCAAAACGTACTTCCCGATAATCGCCAAATCGGACGGCGCGTGTTTTGGATCCGGTTTTTCCACCAAATTCTTAATAAGATGCAAACGACCCTCGCTTTTTTCCGACTCAATCATTCCATATTTCTTCGATTTTTTTTTGTCGATTTTTTCGAGCGCGATCACCGGCACGTTCGTTTTTTCATAAACCTTTATAAGTTGCCCAATTGCAGGCACTTTCGAATCCACCAAATCGTCGCCAAACAGCACCACAAAAGGCTCATTCCCTATCACTTCCTTCGCGCAAAGAATAGCGTGGCCATCGCCAAGAGGTTGGGGTTGGCGCACATAAACAAACTTCGCCATCTCGGCGATTTTTCTAACCTCCTTAATTAATTCGCGCTTGCCGCGTTCCACAAGCGTCTGCTCAAGCTCATACGAATAATCAAAATGATCTTCAATCGAGCGCTTGCCGCGCCCTGTTACGATTATTATTTCCTCAATTCCTGCAGCCACCGCCTCCTCAACCAGATACTGAATAACGGGTTTGTCAACAATAGGGAGCATTTCTTTCGGTTGCGCCTTTGTGACCGGAAGAAAACGCGTTCCAAACCCAGCTGCCGGAAATACTGCTTTTCTAATCTTTTTCATATGGTGATGAAATGTCATCCTGAGCTTGTCGAAGGATGGTTCGACAGGCTCACCATGATACTTTTACTCTTCCTTAATCTTGATTGTCCGCGTGCGGATTTTCTCAATTTTTGGAATTCTGACAGTCAAAACCCCGTTGTTGAAAGATGCGTTTACGCGGCTTACATCAACGGCTTCCGGCAAAATCACTGAGCGCGAAAAATTTCCCCAAAAACATTCCTGCGTAAAATAATCGCTTGCATCAACGGCAAATTTAAGGTCGCGCTTGCCCTTAATGGTCAAAACGTCGTCCGTTACATTTATAGAAAAATCATCCGGCTTCACACCCGCAACCGGCGCTACAATAACTATGTATTCGGCGGTTTGAAAAACGTCCACCGAAAGTTGTCCGTCTTCTTCGCAAACGCATGCGTCGCCGCAACATTCATCTGCGCATTTCTCGACATATGGCAACGTGCCGTCCTTGTTGTCCGGAATTATTTTAGTTTCGCTTTTTCTAGGTGTGGATCTTTTTAAAACTCCCATAATTAGAGAAGTAGGTGGTAGAGATTTAGGTAGCAGGAGTCATTTGGGCGGAAGATTGCTGGAAGAAAGCCAAAAACTCCTCGCGCGTAATAGTTTCCTTTTCCAACAATGCCACCGCAATTTCGCCAAGTTTCTTCTTGTTTTTATTCAATATGTCCTTCGCTTTTTCGTATGCTTTTTCTATAAATCGGTGGATCTCGGAATCGATTTTGGAAGAAATTTCTTCGGAATAATTGCGAACGTGGCCGAAATCGCGGCCGAGGAAAATTTCGCGATGATGATCGCCATAAATGACCGGACCAAGTTCACTCATCCCATACATCGTCACCATTTTGCGGGCAATCTCGGTGGCGCGCTCAAGATCATTTGAAGCGCCCGTCGTCACATTTTCGCGGCCGAAAGTCAGCTCTTCGGAAACGTATCCGCCGAGCAAGGAAGCCAATTCAGCCTCAAACTTGGACTTGGAATAAAGATGTTTATCTTCTTCCGGCATGAACCAAGTGACACCGAGCGCCATGCCGCGAGAAATAATCGAAACTTTATGAACGGGATCGCATCCGGGCGTCATGTAAGCCACCAGCGCGTGCCCGACTTCGTGATAAGCGGTGATGTCTTTTTCTCTCTTGGAAAGGACTTTTGACTTGCGTTCCGGACCCATCAAAACCTTTTCGATCGAGTGTTCAACTTCTTTCATGCCGACCTTTTTTTTGTTGTGGCGAGCCGCCAAAATTGCGGCTTCATTCATCAAATTCTCAAGATCGGCACCCACAAAACCGGAAGTCTGGCGAGCAACTTTCTCAAAATCCACATCCTTTGAAAGCGGCTTATTGCGCGCATGAACCTTCAGAATTTCTTCGCGATCTTTGATGTCCGGCTGATCGACCACAATTCTGCGGTCAAAACGGCCCGGGCGAAGAAGCGCGGGATCCAAAACGTCGGGGCGGTTGGTGTTATGAAGAAGAAGAGGTGTCTCACCTCCAAAAAACGCTTCATTTTCGCAACCACAAAAATCATATACATACCCATCAAAGGCTTTTTTTGTGATTTTAATAATTTTGGCGCGTTTTACGCTTTGTTTCCCACATGCCGGATGAAGAGGATTTTGGGTTTTTCCAAAACCAAGACGCCATGCAATGGTTTCAGAAAGAGGTTTCCCATTATTTATTGTTCTGCCGGCAGGAACAGCGAATGAATGGAAAAAACTTTTAAATCCATGCATGCGGGACAACCAATGAAGCTCCAAAATCAACCGTTTACTAACGGATGTAGCTTCTATTTTGCCTTTTTTGTCCTGATAACCGTCGCCTGCAAAATAACCGCGGAAAAATTCAATAAAATATTCTTTAGGTGCTTCAAAAAGAAATTCCGGCACATGTTTTGCATGAGCTCCTTTCCCGCAATAATTGGCGAAGAAATCAGCAAGCGGCTTAGCATAATATATAATGTTCGTTGCATTGGAAGTTACATTTCTTATGCGATCGGCATCAATCCCGAAAATTTGTTTCATTAAATTCTTTACGTCATCAATATAAGGTATTTCTCTTTTGTTAAAACAAAAATCAATTTCCTTTCGCGAATACCCCTCTGAAACATAGTATCCAAAGAGACGGCAAAGTTCGGGCGTTATCCTCACTTCTTCGGGCAATTCGTGATTGAAATATGCGCGGGAAACAGGCCTTGGCATGCGCGCAGTATTTTGCCATTTGGAAACGGTTGTCTGGGAAACCCCCAAAGTTTTAGCGATTGCCCCTTGAGACCGTTCTCCTTTGCAGACAAGGGCATAATCGTATTGAAGCTCTTCGCAATACTCATTCTTATACACAGGCAACGTCCGCGAAAAAACATTTGCAAATGCATGTGCGCGAACCTCGAGTTTTGCTTTTTGAGTGCGGTTTACCACATATGGAATATCAACTAAAAATTCTCCAACTTTTAGAGCATCCACTCGTTTGGCCACAATCCCATATTTACTTTTCACAAACACAGAATGATTACCGGTTGTACGCACGCGGCCTCCCAAAAAATCAATTTCAAAAATTTCATTTGCATAATGGCGAAAAACGCTTTTCACTTTTTTGAAAGCGCTGCTGCCGAAATATAAATTCTTAGTCTGTTTTCTGTCACTGCGTTCTCTCTTTTCCATACCCAGCACTTCCAAACCCAAAGCGTCTTTCTCAACATTATCCTCTCCTTGCTCATAATAAGAATCGATCACCTTGGCAATTGATGCCAATTCATAATCGCCGTTTCGTTTCACAAGAACGGGCGTATCACCGGTTACGCTCGCGGCCATTACAATCACGTTTGTATCGGTTTCAAATCCATCCATTTCCGTCAAAATCTGATTCAGCGTTTGCTCGCGCTCGTCGTGGCCGCCGCCAAGACCGGCTCCGCGCTGGCGTCCGACTGCATCAATTTCATCAATGAAAATGATGCACGGCGCATTGCGTTTTGCTTTTCTGAAAAGGTCGCGGACACGGCTTGCGCCAACGCCAACGAACATTTCCACAAATTCGGAACCGGAGATATTAAAAAAGGGGACATTCGCCTCGCCGGCAACTGCGCGCGCCAACAGTGTTTTGCCCGTTCCCGGCGCCCCGATCAGCAAAACGCCTTTTGGAATTTTGGCGCCCATGGACTGGTATTTTGTCGGATTTTTCAAGAAATCCACTACTTCAATCAGTTCAGTTTTAGCTTCTTTTGCGCCGGCAACCTCGGCGAAAGTCGTTTTCTTATTTTCTTTATCGAAAAGGCGCGCCTGGCTTCTGCCAAACGAAAGCGCCTGATTGTTGCTGGATTGAGCCTGCCTGAACATGAAAAGGAAAAAGCCCACAATCAGCAAAAACGGCACAACGCTGATGAGTAGATTTGTCCAAAAAGAGCTGGCTTCCGTATCCTGAACTTGAACTTTTATCTTATTTACAACATCTTGTGGGATTCCCGCCAATATATCGCTTATTTTTTGAGTCGGCTCTTTGATGGTATATGCCTGTTTTGAGTCTTTAAAAAGAATGTCCAGACGGTTGTCTTTCACGCTCACGGCCGTCACCTCTCCGCCACGCGCGGATTCCATGAAAGTGGAAAGCGGAATTTCAGTCGATTTGGTGTCGGTTGGCTCTATATAAAGAAAAACCGCGCTCAAAATAAGCGCGATAATTACGATTGTCGTGATCCCGCCTCGGGGTCTTTTAAGTATAGGAGTTCTTTCCATCAGGCCGAGCCTCAGTGAGGCCAATTAATAAATTAATATTTTGCGCCAGCAAAATAACCTTTATACAGCTTGAGTATTATCAAATAAAAACGCTCAAAAAGCAAACCGGAGAAATGGGATCATACGTTTTTTCCTTTGAATAAATTATTCACACTAAAAGCATGATCCCTCGGTCCAGCAGGCCAGACATGAACGAAAAATGCAACATACTGCCTGCTTTTATGATCAAAGTCTTTACAAATATCATTAAATCTTTT
>JACRID010000045.1 GCA_016220145.1 Candidatus Peregrinibacteria bacterium | reverse complement strand
TGATGACCACCAAATAATGTCTATCGAGGCACAGCTTTTTGAACTGCGAGAATATGCGCGTAAAGAAAATCTTGAAATTCTTGAGTAATTTCAAGAGTCGAAAAGCGCAAAAAAGCCAGGGCGAGAATTGTTCGGCGAGATGATGACGCGCATTGAACGAGGCGAGGCAAACGGGATACTAGCGTGGCATCCTGACCGCCTTGCGAGAAACAGCGTAGACGGCGGGCGCGTCATCTATCTCGTTGATACCGAACAAATTGCTTTTTTACGCTTTCCGACATTTTGGTTTGAGCCAACTCCGCAAGGGAAATTCATGTTGCAGGTGGCGTTCGGACAATCTAAATATTACAGCGATAATCTTGTTGAAAATATCAATCGTGGTATCCGCCAAAAAATCCGTCGAGGCGAGTGGTTGGTGCGCGCTCCCTTTGGCTATGTAAATAATCCAAAGACGAGAAATATCGAACCTCATCCGACTAAATCGCGTATCGTGGTGAAAGCGTTTGAGGAATACGCCAAAGGGACGCACACCCTCGGCACTATCGCCGACTTTTTGGCGGATCACGGCGTGAGTACGAAAGGAACGCCACCTGCCAAAGCTTCCGTCGCTCGTATGCTCTCTAATCGCGTATATCTCGGCTTTACCTATCACAAAGGCGAGTATTACGACGGAAGCTTTGCGCCAATTATTTCTCCGACACTGTTTGAAGCAGTCCAAAAAATGCTTGCGAAAAAATCTCGTCCTCGCGTGCAAAAAGTGCCAAATCATTTTCCATTTGCACAATTCGCTCGGTGTGGTGAGTGCGGAAGTATGATTACGGCTCAATATGCCACCAATCGTTTTGGCACGAAATATACTTACTATCGCTGTACCAAAAAGAAAGGTGTTTGTCGTCAGCCGTATCTATCTTCTTCCGCACTCATTTCGCAAGCAAAAAACCTGCTTCAAACAGTGTCACTTCCTCTTTCAGAAATTGAGAACATGGAAAAGCAAATTGACTTGTGGGAGAAAGAATCAATTTCAGAAAGAGGAAGTGTTGCCCACAATCTTAAAACCAAACTTTCCGAAGCGAAGGAGAAGCTGGACAAGCTCGTATCGCTCTATCTTGACGGCGATATAGAACGCGAGATGTATCTACAGCGAAAAGACCTTCTCCTTCGTCAGAAAGCGAAGTTTGAGGAGAGTTTTAAGGATTTTGGGCAACAGAGAAAAAATTGGGTCGAACCCTTGCGGAGTTTCGTTTTGTCTTTGAGAGAAGCCGTTATTTTGGAAAAAGGCGAAAACTATTTCGCGTGGAAAGAGTTTTTCCAAAAAATCGGCTCGAACCCCGTTCTCAAAGACAAAACGCTTTCATGCAATTGGGGGGAACTTTGGGAATTCACCGCTTCCGCCCTCGGCGGAAGCGAAATTGACCGCGCGATTTTGGCTTCCGCAAAATCGCTCCGCTTTCTTAATTCCGACAATGTTTCGTTTGGTGGAGGTGATGGGAGTCGAACCCACGACCTCGGCAATGCGAATGCCGCGCTCTAGCCAACTGAGCTACACCCCCGGGTTTTTGCCTTAACTGCTCCATATTTTATACATTTTCCCGCCAATTTGGGCTATCTACCCTTGACAAAGTTGATTTTTTAGCTAAAATAGTGTCGGCATTATTAAATTAATTATGTATGGCTAAATTCACTAAAGGTGAGGTTATTCCGGATCCGGATGGCGTGAGTCTAAGGCGCATGACTCCGCGAGCATTATTTAAAGAAGTCGCTCCTGGAAGTATGGCCGAATCAGCAGATGGGAAGCAGCCAGAATCCGACGCAGTTGTTCTGGCCCAAGCAATCAGATCAAAAATAACAAATGTTGGAGCTCTTGATGTCCCCCTAAATGGTATGTTGACTTTGACGCTCAGGGTGAAGATAGAGGCGGCCTTATCTGGAGACACTGATGGTGTTTATGGTCGTAAAGTCGTATCGCTGATTAACAGTTTGATGGTTGGTGATGTTAAATCAAAGCCAGCAGATAGAATGGCAGTTTAAGGACATGCTGAAAAACATCTTAAGAGCTGCGATTTTTGTATTTTGGCCGCATCCGCTTGGCCGGGTGATACCTACCCGGCACCCGCCTGAGCTTGATGACGGCATTCGCCTTAACTTGCTGCAAACGTCTCATCGCTCATCGCCGTATCTGACCTGATACGTCCCTTTCGCGCTTCGACGTTTTCGCACAAAATACAAAAATCTCGCTTCAATAATCTGTTTTTCAGCATGTCCTTAATTATTACGTATGTCTGGGCAGAACGCTTTAAATACATTTACGGTAGACGGCGATGAAGCAGAACCAACGATTTATAAATCGCAGTTGTTGGAAGGTGAGGATGATGATTTGTAGAGGATGGAACGAATCTTCTTTCAAGAGGGAAACGCTCGGCTCATTGGCAAAAATTAAGTCGGCGTAATTGTTATTATAAATAATGTCTTCCGCCTTTGTTCATTTTTGCCATTCGCCGTCCTACGCTCCGGCAGCGCTAAGTACGCGCTGCATTCGCTACGGAACGCGTTTCTCGCACTTTTTTGGTGGAGCTGATGGGACTTGAACCCACGGCCTCATCCCTGCCAGGGATGCGCTCTAGCCAACTGAGCTACAGCCCCTTTAAAATAAGTCCTGGAATTGACTCCAATTCTAGCTGTATATGCGTTCCGGAACAAGTTAAAGTGCAAACGCCTTTATAATCTTTTCTTTTAGTAGGTTTTCCTATTGTTCTGGGATCAGGCTTGCTTGGATAGAAATTCTTTAAAGGGATGGAGGTCAACTGTGACCAATATTTTTGAAGATCCTTTAGATTTTGATCTGCACGATGACAAATATACACTTTGAATCTCAATGGTTTAATCCCATAGCACAAACTCAATAAATGCATGTAAATCTTAATAATTAACGGATCGGAACTCCCAAGATAAAGTCCGCGATGAGAGTGCCATTTTCCGCCTTCCCCGAGATAAAGGAACGCAAGCAGCATTTTAAGAACATCAGTATCTTTAGCCTTCTTGTTAAGATGACTATTCTTCCTGATTAAATCATCTGAAAATTTCTCGCGGTTCCGCTTATGGACATACCATGCCATCTTTTGAGCTTTTGTAATATTTTGATTGTTAAATTGTTTCACTTTGTCTTCGTACCATGTTGGCAAATCAACATGTTTGCACCAGTAAGATAAGGTGCTTTTAGGTAAATTAATGCCAAGAATCTGCTTGATCTCATTATAGGTTTTTCCTTCGGAACGAAGTTTCAAGGCAGCAGTTTTTACATCAAAGGAGTGTTTATTCACCGCCTAACTGTACCCCAGAGCTCTTAAATGTGCAATTAAACCTTCAGCATCACATAAAACTTCAAATATTTGCCCTCGGGAAAGTGCACATTGAACGGATGATCTATCGGCTGGTGCTTGATTTCAATTGTTTTCAAGATGCAGCCGGAACGCGATGCCGCCATCGCCAATGTTTTTTGGAACATTTCATCCGTTACATGCGCCGAACACGAACTTGAAACCAAAATGCCGCCTTGAGGCAAAAGTCCGAGCGCTTTTTCATTTATAAACAAATATCCGGAAAGGCCTTGTTTGAGGCTTTTTTGATTCTTAACAAAAGCCGGCGGATCCAAAATTATCACATCGAATTTTTCTCTTTTAACCGCGTAATTCCCCAGAACTTCAAAGACGTCTTTATCTATGAATTGGTGCTTGTCTGCAGGCAGGTTGTTAGTCTTAAAATTGCGTTTTGCCGTTTCCAGAGCCTCTTTTGAGACGTCTACGTTGATGGTTTCCTTTGCGCCCGCAAGCGCCGCATAGACCGAAAATCCGGCCGTGTAGCAAAAACAATTCAAAACTTTTTTGCCTGTCACATACTTTTGCAGGGCCTTTCGGTTTTCTCTTTGGTCCAGAAACAAGCCTGTTTTTTGGCCTTTTACGACGTTTACAAGCAGTTTTACGCCGTTTTCTCGAATTTCAATTTCGCCGTCAATTTCTTTGCCAAAAAGCAGGCCGACCGGCATGGTTTTCAGCCCTTCTTGGTTTCGCACTCCAATGTCGCTGCGTTCAAAAATTGTCTTTGGGTTAAATGCCGATTTCATTGCCGCAACGATTTCATTGCGTAAAACGTCCATGCCAAACGTGTGAATCTGCATTACAAAAACATCATTATATTTATCTATCACAAGTCCGGGCATACCGTCGTTTTCGCCAAATACAACGCGGAATGCGTTAGTTTCTTTTGTGTTAATAAAGCGCTCGCGAACCGCCAAAAGTTCACAAAATCGCCGTTCAAAAAAAATCGTATTTATTTCTTCATCCTGCTTTCGCGTCAAAATGCGCACCACAATTTGCGAATTGCCATTATAATATCCGCGCGCCATAAATTTTTTGCCGTCGCCGGAATAAACGTCCACCAACGCTCCATTTGAAACTCCCTTCGGCATCTGAATCGCCATCGAAAAAATCCACGGATGATTGTGGCTTAGAATGTGTTCTTTGCCGGATTTAATCAGGATTTTCGGGTACTGCATGCCCGGATTATACCAGATCGATCTCTTCCGGCATGTTTTCCTGCGCGGTCTCATCGGTTATCAATCCCTGTTCCACAAGAGAACTTAACGAGTGTTTCATGGTCTGCATTCCCTCCGCCATCCCCGTTTCCATCGCCGACGGAATTTGATAGGTTTTGCTTTTTCTGATCATGTTTGCAACCGCATTATTGTTAAACAAAATTTCGTACGCGGCTGTGCGGCCCTTGCCATCTTTTCTCTTTAGCAAACTTTGCCAAACCACGCACTTTAAACTTTCCGAGAATTGCACGCGGATCTGATTTTGCTGTTCGGCGGGGAAGGCGTCGATTATCCTGTCCGGTGTTTTTGTGGCGCCGTTCGTGTGCACCGTCGCAAAAACCAAATGGCCCGTTTCCGCTGCGGTTAAAGCCAAAGAAATTGTTTCCAAATCGCGCATTTCACCGATAAGAATTACGTCCGGATCCTCGCGCAAACTTGCGCGAAGCGCATTGGAGAAGCTTTTTGTGTGATATTTCAACTCGCGCTGGTCCACCACGCTCAATTTGTTTTCATGCACGAATTCAATCGGATCCTCAATCGTAATTATGTGTTTTTTGTGCCTTAGGTTTATTTCATTTATGAGCGACGCGAGGGTTGTGGTTTTACCCGAACCGGTTGGACCCGTTACCAATACCAGTCCGCTTGGATAATTTGTAACTTTCTTAAGTTGCAAAGGCAAATCCAGGTCTTCCATTGTTTTAATCAGCGTTGGAATCAAGCGAAAAACCGCCGACAACCCTTTTCTTTGAAAAAACGCGTTGACCCTGAAACGCGCTATTTCCGGAATTTCAAGAGCGTAATCCAGGTCTAAATTTTCCATAAGCTCTTTTTGTTGAGCTTCGTTCATGGTTTCAAAAATATATTCGCGCGCGGTTTCCGGCGTAAGTACGGCATGTTCCTCCACAAAAACCAAATCTCCGTTTATGCGCAAAACAGGCTTGGTTCCGGTTGAGATATAAATATCGGAAGCCTTATATTCGACGGCGGTTCTAAAAAGTCGGTCTAATTTCATCCCATTATTCTACCATAAATCTTTAGGCTTGGGAAGGAGGTGTATTGACGCCCTTCGGCAGATGTGATAAAATGATATAATAAAAAAATAAAAATTAATTTTTAACACAAAAACATATGCGAAAAGCAAAAACTCACGGAAAATTATTTGCGCTTGCCTTTGTTGGAGCGCTTGTCTTGGGTTTGGCCGTAATTGCGCTGCAATTCTCGAGGGCGCAAACAGCGGGCGGTATAAAACCCCTGCAACTTTCTTCAATCACATCGGTTTCTTCTTCCAATCCTGCCGGTAATTATTACAGAAGCACAACGAATCCCGCGGAGATCTGGAATGACAATAACGGCATTTCCATATGGACAGGAAATTTCCCTACGCCGTATACGGAATGCGGCCATTTGGGAATGGCATGGAATTTATCTAAAACAACAGACGCATCTCAAACAAACATTTGGGAAAGTAGAAGTGTGTGCAATGGATATATCGCCGTGGGAATTGCGGATAAAGTGGAAGAGCAGACTTTAACTGTATCCGGCGTTACGGCCGATGGAAAGACCTTATCCAATTTTCAAATAAACGTGCCCGCGATTACGGGCACGTCGCTTGGAAACTGGAAACTTTATGTGGACGATACCGGAGCTACATATTATTGCCGGGCAGACCACTCGTTTGCGTCGAACCGTTATCCCAATGATTGTGATTTGACGATTACGGGGGCATTAACCGCCGCTCATTTAGCCAGAGCCGGGAATGCGCCGGTTTGCGGAAATAACATATGCCAGAATGGCGAGACATACGCTTCTTGTTCTGCGGATTGTCCGCCGCCGCCGCCAACTTGTACGCTTACTCTTAATGACAATAAAACCACATACGTATCCAATTCCACCGAGTTTGTGAATTACACATATACATGTTTATCCGCGACGAGTGTGGCTGTGCAGGTCGTAAAACCCGATGGAACCGCGACCATATACAACACGTCGACAAATATCACCACTTCGACAATGGGTTTTGGGACGTCAAACTTAACTGCGGGAAATTACACCCTGAGAATTTGTGTTAACGATAATACATGTTCGTCCCCGAGTTCATTTGTGTCTGTGCCATTTGCCGTAACCGCTCCGGTCGTGACAAGTTGTGCCGGAATGAACCTTTCAACAAATAAAACTTCTTATTCGGGAGGAGAAGGAGTCACCCTTAATTACAGTTGCGCCTCGCCGACGAACGGGACTTTAAGTTCATTGACCGTTCAGGTGATTGCGCCAAACGGCGATGCCAATTCGGCCGTGAATGTTACGACAATTACTCCGCCGGTTGGAGGTACGGCCGTTACCTTGCCGGCTACATACGTAATCCCATACAGCTATTTCACAGCAGCCGGTTCTTATTTAATTAGAACGTGCATGAACGGCAATTGCACCACCGGCGGCTTAAACAGCACTTTTGCAAATTTCACATCCAGCACGACAACTGTGCCGACAACGTCCAATTCTCCAATCGGTTATTGGAAATTTGATGGAAACGGTACCAATGAAGTTGTGGGAGGGCCCGCAGCCGCCATTGTGGGAAGCGCCCAATTTAAATCCACGGGAGGCAAATTCGGAGGTTATGCCTATATTCCTTCAATCGGCAATTATTTTAAGATTCCTTATAACAGCATATTTGATCTTCCGGATTCTTTTACCATTCAGTTCTGGTTCCGCCAGCGCGCCAATCAAAGCGCCAATCAGAATTTAATTTATAAGGGAGCCGCACCCAATAATTATAACTTTAATATATCCAGATGGTTGTGGAACGAATATAACCAGGGACCCGTTATAGCCGGTCACACGGCCGCCAATACGGGTTATTGGACGCAGCCGAGCAATCCGAATCAATTGTCGCATAACGAATGGCATAGTGTGGTGTTTACAAAAAGTCCGACTTATCATGCCTATTATCTTGATGGAACGCTGATAGGTTCCAAAAATGTCGGTCCCGGATCATCGGATTCCGCCGATTACGGCGGCCCTGCAAAAACGCCTCATAATGACATTGTTATCGGAGATACGGCGGTTGACACGGACATGGATGATTTGAAAATCTACAATCGCGCTTTAAGCGCCGCTGAAGTTTCGGCAATTGGAGGATTTCCGACTCTCACCGCCCCAACCGCACCTTCCGGCCTTACTTCAACCGTTATCTCCAATGGAACGGTTGTTAACTTGAGCTGGACGGATAATTCAGGCAACGAAACGGGATTCCGAGTATATAGAAGGATTACCGCTCCTAATTTAACCGAATGGATTCAAGATGGAACAACTCCACCCGGCGTCGGCTCATATACCAGTACCCCGAGTCACGCCGGTACGTTCGAATATAAAGTAGTCGCTTATCTCACGGGCGGCTCTGCAAATCTTGAATCTGCGCCAAGTAATACCGTAAGCGCCGTGACAACCGGAAGCGCAGCGACCACGACTGCGACTATCGGGGCCGGTGCACCCGAACCTGCAAACAGTACCGAATCCGGAGTATGGGCACAGGTGGACGTCGCAACAGGTCAGATATTATCTACGGCAATTTGTACGCGTTCCGTTTGCGGAATAAACGGTGAATATCATGGTTATGTTCCGCCGGCCACTTTTGCTACCGGTTCGACATGGTGGCCCACTTCAAAAAGATACATTTGGCAGATGCCGGGACAAGCCGGATATGGCACGGGTACCTTTAATTTCAATACATATATATTTACCGTAACGGGCGGGACGATTTATAACGGCGTATTTACTCCGACGGCGACAACGACTCCAACTCCAACAACTCCAACTCCGCCGACAGTGTCGGATACCATTACGCCGATCACTATAATACCTACACCAATACCAATACCAACCACAACCACGGCTCCAAAATCCTGTACAAACGGCGAAAAATGCGCAAGCGGTTCATGGTGTAATAACGGTTCAATGTGTTATTACCCCGACAGCCAGCTGACTTGCGTGGCATGGCCAACTCCAACCGCCGGCTTCGCCACTCCGGCCATGGGTGCGGTTTCTTGTCCCGCCGGCACATCGGTTTGCAATCCGACGGATGCAAATTGCGTGGCTCCGGGGCAAGCGGTTCCATATGTTACAGGCAAATGGTGTATGCAGGGGCAATCTTATTATTCAAGCGATGGCAAAAGCATGACATGCGTAAAATGGGGAGAATCAGCGCCATCCGGCTATTCAAGTTGCAGACCGGATGATACAAGTTGTATACCCGAAGGAGAATATGGCTCTTCGAGCGGATGGTGCACAAACGCAATGAAATGTTATCAGAAGGCGACCGATACCGACCCAAAGAATGATGTTTATTGCGCGAAAATGCCATACAGCACGATGGCAAGTTCCGACTCTGTCACTTGTCCTTCCGGCTATTCGGTTTGTTCCGCGACAGATACAACTTGTAAGCAAAAAGGAGACAAATGGACGGATGCCAATTCCGGTTATTACTGCAACAATTCGCAAAAGTGTACTCTTTCTTCAGGTGGAGGCTTATGTGTGGGCTGGAATGAAGCCTGTCCGGCAGGTACCAAATATTGCAGCTCAGGCGATCAATATTGCATTGAACCGGGTGAATATAAAACGCTTGGCAGCGGCACAACCGGGGGTTATTGGTGTGGAGGAGGAAGCGGAATGACATTCTATTCTTCCTCGAAAGCTTATTGCGAGCCCAAAAAAGTCGGAGCCACAATGGCTGACACGATGTGGACTTCCGCCGATGTTAAGGCCATTTTGAATAAACTTGGCGCCGGATGGGGAATTTGCAGACCAGGTGATTCAAATTGTATCGAGCCTGGAAAGACAGGGCCGTCAAGCGGATGGTGCGGATGGATGCAACCGGGCAATTATATGTCGCCATCTTCAAATGGTGTCGGCACGCGAACTTGTCCTTCTCTTGATGAAGTCGCGGCACCGATGCCGGTTACTCCTGTTATACCCACTACGCCTACCGCCGAAACGCCGACAGCAACGCCTGTCGTTAAACCGGCTGTTCCTCCTGCGCCTCAATATCGCGAATGTGCGGCCGGAGAAATCCCGAATGTCGCGAATAACTGCGTGACGCCGCGTTATCGCTGGAACATGGAAGCCAAAGTATTTGAGAAATGCGCGGGCAACGAAGCGGCCGTTTATACGGCTGTTTCAACTGTAACCTCAACCGCAACCGTGACCAACGGGCCAAAACAAAGATACACGAACTGTGAGCCCATAAATCTTGAAATAGAAAAAGAATGGAGAACGGAACGTTACATGGTTCATCCGCCGGAAAAAGACGGTGAATGGTATACGCCGCCGTGGGACGCGGCAAGTAAAATGCAGCAATACAATGCGGGAACGGATCAATTTGAAGAGTGCAGTTTGAATGGTAATGCGTCGGCAACGGTGGCCATGCCGAATGCGGCGCCGTGTATGCCGGTTCCGGAAATCGATCGCGGATGGATGCTTAAAAAATCCAGAGCGGAATACAAAATGTATTTGATGTATAAAAATCAGGGCGGTTTGAGTGCGACGCCCGCGGTTCAACTCCCCGGCGAACCGACCAAGGGACCAAATTTGTCAGACTTTATTCTAAAGCCGGTAACTCCTCAAATTCAGATCCCTCAAACTCAATGCAAAGGTTATTTGTTTAGCGTCAGGCAGGGATTAAATGGCGACAAGGCATTCTGGAAAGATCTTAATCGTCAAATAGGAAACGTTCCTGAGGATTATCCGGATTTGGAGGATTTCAACAAACTTTTGAAAGACTCAAAAGACATAATCGTTGCCGCTGAAAAGCTGGCGAAAGGTGCAAATTGCGGAGCACAGAATGTCTCCGATCTTAAGGTGAAACTGGATATTCTTCATTCCGAATTATTTCCGCAATTGTCCAGTTATATGCCGGGCATTCAAGATTATGTGGAAGTCGGCCAATGCAAAAATGCGTTGAAAGACAAACAAGCGCAGCTTGCAAAATTGATGAAGAACGGCTTAGATGCCGAACTGAAACGGGAAATGCAAGATTTGACGGCAGCCATTGACGCTAAATTTAAGGAATTATCGGATAATACCGATGATTTTGAATACGATGCGAGGTTTGAATGTCAGCAATTCCGCGACGAAGTCGAGTCTCAAATTGCTCCTTTGTTGCGTCTTGGTGATAAGGAGATAAATGCGATTATAGAAAAGATTGTAAGCCAAAAATTCCAGCCCGTAATAGAGCAGTTGACGGCTCAATACGAAGAACGCGGCAAGAAAATAGATGAGTTGCTTGTGCAGGTTGCCGAACTTCACAAGAGCATTGAAGCGGTTAGTAAATTCGCCGCTCAAATGTCGGAAAGAATAGCCGTCAGTTATTCCGCCATGACTCAAATTCCAGAAAAATTTGCCGAACAGAAAGCCCAAATACAAGCGGCAAAGGACAAACTGATGCCCCGTATTCAGACGGCGGTCGCCCTTATAAAGGAAAAGAATTGCGTGCGCGGGATCGATAGAGAAAATTTATTGCAAGCGCTTGCAAATGCAGGTTCGGTTAACTGGATAGGAGAACGTGCGGATGAAGTTGATAAACGCATAACGGTGTTTGTAAATGCATGCAGTTCCAATGATGTTTCACCGGCGGACATAGCAACTTTGGGTGAGAGTATAAATACGGCCGCTTCTCAAAACTTACAAGATTCTTATGTGCAGAGATTGACGCGTTTTGCCGATGTTCCGACGGACACATATTATTACGGTCCGATGCAGGCTTCTTGCTATACGCAGGGCCGTCCGGGTGAAAATGCTCTTAAACAAGATGCTCTTCTTATGATACTTCGATCTTCCGGAGCGCCCGAATCCGAAATAATCGGCGATTGCGGCGCGGTTCAGGGTGTTCGCGGAGTTTCTTCCTACGCGTCTTGCGCAGTCAAATATGCGCTTAAGAACGGCGTAAAATTCGAGGGCTTAATGAGTGACCCGGTTGACCGCGTGGAGATCGCGCAGTGGCTCAGCCAGCTCGGAGTTGTAAAAGAAAGAGGATCGGCGGAAGATCTGAAGCCTTATACCGACATTAACGGTTTGGATAAAAATGAGCGCGAAGCCGTTGCCAATGCCGTAAGAAACGAAGTTATGGTGGGCAATGTTTCCGATGGAATCGGCATATTTAGGCCGAATTCATCGCTGGCAAGAGCTGACCTTGCGGTTATTCTTCAGAAACTTGGCGGAGCAAAGTGCTCAAAATAGCCACCGCTTCATCTTTTGAATTAACGTTTACAAGCTTTCGACGGAACTCGGAAGCGTGGGGAATCCCGCGGATGTACCAAGCTAAATGCTTACGCATCTCAAGGATTCCCCATTTTTCGCCTTTAAATTCGCAAGAAAGATCCAAGTGGCGCAAGATAGTTGGTAATTTCTCTTTTAAAGACAGAGGTTTAAATTTTTTGCCGTCAAACGCAGCCTTAATTTCGGCAAAAATCCATGGATTTCCAAAAGTGGCGCGCCCGACCATTATTCCATCCAGATTTTTAATTTTATTAACCGCGTCGGATCCGCTGCGAATATCTCCATTCCCGATCACCGGAATTTTTAGAATTTTCTTGAGTTCATAAATAGGTTCCCAATCGGCTTCACCGGTATACATTTGTTTGGCCGTGCGCCCGTGTATTGTTATCAATTTTGCGCCGCAATCTTCAACGCTTTTTGCGAATTTGAAGAAATAGTCGGGGTCGTATTTTGTTGTCCCAATGCGCATTTTTACGGATACCGGCAGGGGAGCGCCTTCAATCGTGGCTTTTATTATTTCTTGCGACAGAGCGCAGTTTTTTAAAAGCGCCGAGCCATGGTCCGCGCTCACGACTTTTCTAGCCGGACATCCCATGTTGAGGTCAATTGCATCCACGCCAATTGCCGTCAGCGCCTCAGCCGCTTTTTTAAACCGCTCAGGTTTGTTGCCAAATAATTGCGCAATTATCGGCCGTTCTTTTTCCGAATGAAAGGAAATTTGCCGCAAACTGCCGGCGTTTGCATGAAGTAAACCTTCTATATTTGTGAATTCCGTAAAACAAACCACGGAAGGACAAATTTCCTTAACCAGCTGCCTAAAAGGCGAATCCGTGTAACCGGACATCGGTGCGAGCGCAATAATCGGTCGGGGCAGCGCATCCCAGGAAAAACTTTTTTTGGATGGCATAAAAGCCCGACCATTGTAGCAGATAAGCCTTCAGCACGTCCTCAATTGCCCTTATTTCGCGGCACTTTTCCGCCCGAATTTACCGGCGGTTGTTCCTCTGTTACTGCCGGTTCGCCAATATCTATAATCTCTTCCGTGCCTGTGCCGGCTGAGGCATCTGTTTCCGTAATCGGAGCTTGAATGTCGGTCTCGGTCTCGGTCTCGGTTCCTTCTTCCGATGGAGCCGTATTTTCCTCAGTTGTAGAGCCAACGGCCGGTTGTTCGGTGTCCGGTGGCAGTGAAACGGGTTCGGCTGGAGGAGCCGGTTGTTCATTCACCGTCGGCGCTTGTTCCCGCGATGAAGCTGGAGCTGGCAATCCCAAATATTTGCCAACATAGTTATAAAATGGTTCCGGAAAGACAAAAAAACCCAAAGTAACGCCGCCAATTATTACAGCAAGGGCAATCAATGCCGCCAAAACTTTCCCGCTGAAAAAGCCGGTCTTCGGAAGACCTTGCGTCGCGGAGGGAGCGGATGGCATGAATGATCGTATCGGATCCGGTGTTGGAACCGAAACCGATGCCGGTGCCGCACTCAAATTAAACGCCGGAGCCGCAGGTTTTTGAGGAGAAGCTGCAGCTGGCATTGGAGCCGGAGCTGCAGGTTTTGGCGCAACCGAAATCGCCGCGGGAACTGTAGGAACGGCAGGTTGCGATGCGGAGGGAGCCGGTACGGCCGGAGCAGGATTTGTATTTGGCGTTTGCGGGATATCCATATGTGTAGATGCGCTCAAAAGGCGCGTTAATGGTTTAACTCTCAAATCTTGGAAGCACATTGTCGATGGATCCCCATTCGCTTTCCTCCAATGCCGGAACAATCAGCGTCACATTGTCACCGACTTCAGCTCGATAATACGTAACCGAAGCCAATAAAACCTTGTACGACTTGCCGTTCGCAAGAACTCTGTATTGGCCGTTTTCATAAACAAGCGGACCAACAACGCGCTTGCGTTCAACCGGTCCGATTTGCTTATAAATAAAAGTTCCGTCCTCGCCAATCGTTAGTTTTAAAATATCGCCAGGAATGAGTTTCGACTTGCTGGCGTAGTTTGCCGGTACAGGATAAGACTTTCCGTCAGGGCCAATCATATTTTGGCCGTCAAAAACTCCTTCAATAATCTGTCCGGCTTCGGTGCCCGACTTCATTGTGGAAGCCTTTTTGACATACTGGCCCTTTGGATCTTCAACTCCGGTGAGTTCGCCTATAATTTGCCGCGCTGAACGAAGATTGGATTCCGCGCTATCCAGCATTTCTTTTAGCAAAGCTAATTTGTTTGATATTTGCATGTTGTTTAATTATGGATATTGGTTTATTTATCGGGTTAATTATATCAAATTTTTCGGTTTTTTCCTAATATGGCGTCTTCACAGATGGCTATTTTATTTCTTCGCTCTTCAGATAGTGCGTTTTTTTGAGGTATAGGTCAAATAATGCGCGGCGCGCAATACCGACGTTGCTGAATATTCTGAATGTGAATACGACCGTCGCCGCAAGATATAAATCCAATCCCAAAACATCACCGAACAGCGTGATTACAAGTGCCAATACTATATTGAAAAATAAGCCGGTTGCGAAAATCCAAGGGTCGTAGTGGTCTTTTGTAAGCTGTGCGCGAATTGCACCGAGCAGTGCATCAATAATGCCCAGAATAACTACTGCGGTGTAGCGGGTAAATTCAATGGGAATGGTAAAAGGCACAAACCAGCCGACTATAATTCCCGCGAGAATTCCAAGAAGTGCAAATATCATAAACTTATTTTCTTCTCTTAAATATCACTTTTTCGTTTTCCCCGCCAGCAATTCGAAGGTCTATATACTCGAGCGGTTCGTGATAAATGTCGAGTTTTGGAAGCGCGCGTTTCAATTTTAAAAGTTGTTGATCGACGTTTGCGGTTAAATCAATCCATATTTCGAAATTGCGTTCGGTTTTTAAATGCAGCTCGCGTTCAACTTTCAGCCACTCGCCTTCAAGTATTTTCATGCCAAAAATGTTTTTGAAATTCCGGAATGATGAAGCTATCGGTTCCATTTTCGCTTTTTCTATCAATACGCCTTTGCCCGGAAACGGCTTATTTGTGCGCAAAGTCAAATTCGGAATATCTTTTATGGCGGTGTTTTCCAAAATTGAATATCCGATTTGGTTAAGCACGAATTTCTGATTTTTCTCCGGCGTCAGGACAATGAAATTAAATATCGCCGGATATTCTTCCACTTTTACCACGGCCTTATGAGAATAAGATTTGCCGACGCGCACGAGCAAAACCTCGTTTTTAAAAGTTTGCTCTATTTCACGCGCCAAAATATCCGGATTTAAAAATAGAAGATTCTTACCCCGGATTTTGTCCAGAAAAGGTTCTATTGAACTTCCGGCAACGGCGTTTCCGTTCTTTTCCAACGCAACTTTCGTAACTGTAAAAAAAGAGGAGAAAAACACAGTATAGGCAATTCCTAAAATTACGCCGCCGAGCAGAATTATGCCGAACAAACTGCGCAGCATTTTCATTCCGGGCGACATCGGCTGCCGGAGTGCGCTATGCCTTGGTCTGGCGATGGATGCGGGAAAAGAACCCTCTTTTCGCTTGACTATGAGTAAATGGTGGAAACGTCTTCGCAGGTTTCGCGCAACCGGACTACTTTGGGATTTTTTTTTACCGAAAAGCATTTTAGTGGGCTCTTCTTTTAGACCGAGCCACAGCTCGGTTACTGCATTACTGCGCCCGAAGGGCGCATCCTTAGCCTCCCTTTAGCCTTGCAAGGATGAAGACTGCAATGATTTTTGCCACACTTCACGGCTTGCGCGAGCGCGTTCTTTGTTGCGGCGTTTGCGCAGCTTGCTCTTCGGGCGCGTGATATCCATGCGGCATAATCCGTGCTGGTGGTTTGTGTGCTTGTTAGACATTCCGGAGGGAGCATAGTGGGGGGGCGGGAATAAGTCAAACGGAAAAAATATGGAGACGTGACCGACATTTGCCTACGAGCGCTGGGAGTCGGGCCTCCTCATGCATGACTGCGAGGCCCTCTTCCTGTAATTACGCGCTCTCAAGGCAAACGATCGGCCACGTCTCTCGCTAGAGAAAGGAGCATCAAATTTGACCTAAAGCCGTCCAACTTGTACCCTGATCCCTGTTATGAATAACAATTCCACCACCTCCACTCCATTTTGGGACGTAATCATCGTCGGCACGGGCGTCGCCGGGCTTTCCGCAGGCATGTATTGCGGCCGATTTAACCTTAAAACGCTTGTCATTGGCGAAATGCCGGGCGGCGTCATTACAACAACTCACATGGTGGAAAATTACCCGGGGATTTTGGAAATCACCGGCGTGAACATGGGAATGACTTTTTTGGAGCACGCAAAAAAGTTTGGGGCCAAGATTGAGTTTGCAAAAGTGACGGAAATCAGCCGCTTGGAGGTTCCGGCGGGCAAAAGCGGCGTTGGTGCCTTCAAGGTTAAAACCGGGTCAAATGAATATATTGGCAAAACCGTGATTATTGCGACCGGAACCGAGCATAAAAAACTCGGCGTTCCGGGCGAAAAAGAATTGAATGCAAAAGGTGTTTCTTATTGTGCGCTTTGCGACGCGGCGTTTTTTAAGGGAAAGACAGTTTGCGTTGTTGGCGGCGGCGATTCTTCCGCGATAGAAGCGCTGATTTTGGCTAAGCAATGCAAAAAAGTTTATATGCTGGTGAGGCGGGACGTGCTGCGCGCTGAACCGATAAATTACAACAAACTCATTAATTCTAAAAATATTGAGCTGCGCTTGAAAACGGAAATCGCGGAGATTCAAGGCAAAGATCACGTCGAATCCGTTTTGTTAAAATCCGGCGAAGAATTAAAAGTCGATGGCGTTTTTATGGCGGTTGGCCATATCCCCGCGTTCGGCGTCGCAAAAGGTATCGGCGTTGAATTGGACGATCACGGCCAAATTAAAATAAACCGCAATGGGCAAACGAACGTTTTGGGCGTTTTTGCCGCCGGAGATGTTTGCGACAGCGCCTTTAAACAAGCCATTACCGGGGCCGGAGAGGCTGTGGCCGCGAGCTGGTCTGCGCAACAATATCTGCAGAAAAACGAGGGCGCGATTTGCTGCGGCTAAAGCTGCTTAAGCTCGGCCTTATATTTCTGATACTTTTCGTTGTGAGAGATTCTTCCTTTTAATGTGAGATCAGTCACCGATGGCTTTGTGGTGCGATCCGCGGAAAGAATACGGGCCAAATCCTCATCCTCAATAAAACCTTTTTGGCGCAGAACATAAACGATGGATTTGTTTGTCGCCAAGCCTTCTTTTACCAATTCGGCGGTGACTTCATAGCCCAAATAAGGAGACAGTGCCGTTGCCGTCACCAAACTTTTTTCAAACAGCGCCTTCACGGCGTTTTCATTCACCACAATTCCTTCCACGCAATCTTTGCGGAACATTTCGCAGGTATTTGTTAAAAGCGCGATTCCACCAAGCAAATTTTTCAAAATTAGCGGCGTCATAACATTCAATTCCAGCTGACCGGCTTGCGCCGCAAGAGTGACGGCATAATCGCATGCCATCGCCTCGTAACCGGCCATGTGAACGGCTTCCGCAACGGAGGGATTGACCTTTCCCGGCATAATCGAAGACCCGGGTTCCACCTCCGGCAGCGTTATTTCCGCGATTCCGGCGAGAGGGCCCATATTTAGCAATTTCAAATCGTTGGCGATTTTAACAAGATCAATCGCCAGCATTTTTACTGCGCTTGAAACCGCCACAAAAACATTCATGCCGGAAGTCGTTTCGCACATGTCTTCGGTTGGAAGAAGCGGGAAACGCGTTAATTTGGCCAACTTTGCCACTACTTTTTTTTGAAACCCCGGATGAGTTGTGATCCCTGTGCCCAAAGCTGTGCCGCCAAGTCCAACTTCCAAAAGTTCGTCCGAGCTGTTCATTAAGCGCTTTCTGGTCTTATCCAACATCGTCGCATAAACCCGAAATTCTTGGCCGAAAGTCATTGGAACCGCATCCTCCAAATGCGTTCTGCCGACTTTAATCAAGCCCGCGTGTTTTTGCGCCAAAACCTTAAAAGCGTGCGATAATTTTTCCAAAGAAGTCACAAGCCCGGTCATGGAAAAAAGCGCCGAAACGCGAATTGCCGTCGGCGTCACGTCATTGCTGGATTGGCTTAAATTTACATGATTGTTTGGATGAACCGGCACATAAACCCCAAGAGGCTGATCCAAAAGCTCATTCGCGCGGTTTGCAATCACCTCGTTCGAGTTCATGTTAAACGGCGTTCCGGCACCGGCCTGAATAACATCCAGAGGAAATTCTTCATCGAATTTGCCATTTGAAAATTCCTGGGCCGCCTGAATAATGGCTTTGGCAACGCGTTTGTCGAGCAAACCAAGCCCGCAGTTCACATCCGCGCAAGCCTCTTTAATCAAACCAAGCGCCTGAATGTAAACCCGCGGCGCGCGAATACCCGTTAATTGAAAGTTTTTGAGTGCCCGAGCGGTAAAAATTCCATAATAAGCATGCGCCGGAACAGGAAACCTGCCTATGGCGTCTTTTTCGGTTCTTGTTTTCATGAAGCCATTTTTAGCAGATTTGGGCCAAGTTTGCAAAAGGAATGCGCGGGCGTACACTTAAGTACGCAATATTATTTAACCTTATATAAAGTATGCACAAGTTAACAAGGGTGGATCCGATGTCATGGGCAAAAGTTCAAGCTGTAATGACGATGCTATTAATGCTTGTAATGTGGATTTTGCGGGCGTTTTTCTTTTTTCCGGCAGCTTCTTTTGTGGGAAGATTTGGGATGATGAACGGATATTACAACGGTATGATGGGTTGGGGTGCCGGCGTTGGCATGGGAGGATTAATTTTTATGATACCGATCGCCGGAGTATTTTCTTTTATAGTTGGATATATTGGTGCTTGGCTGTTAAATATCGTTCTGAAGTGGCTTGGCGGCATCAAGTTTGAAATGAAGTCGTAATTGATGAAAACCTTAATTCTCGACAATTACGATTCGTTTACATATAACCTGTATCAATATGTGGCCGAGCTTGGAGGCGCGCCGATTGTTAAGAAAAACGACGAGATTTCTTTAGCTGGAATTCTGAAATTGAAGCCGACTCATATTATTATTTCGCCAGGGCCGGGGACGCCGGAGTGCAAAAAGGATTTTAAAATTTGCGGTCCGGCGATTAAAAAGTTCGCGGGGAAAATTCCAATTCTTGGAGTTTGCCTTGGGCATCAGGGGATTGTGCATGAATTTGGCGGAAAGGTTATTAAGGCGCCTAGCCCGATGCATGGAAAAACGAGTTGGATTAGGATTTTGGACGGCAAGACCGGCGAGTGGAGCTTATTTAATGGCTTGCCCAAGCATATAAACGTAATGCGCTACCACTCGCTGATCGTGGACCGAAAGTCTTTGCCGGAGGAGTTTTTTGTCACCGCCGAGACTGAAAAGGACAAAATAATTATGGCGGTTCAACACAGAAAGTTTCCTCTGTGGGGAATTCAGTTTCATCCGGAATCGATTGGGACGCCGGTGGGGAAGAGGATTTTGCGGAATTTTCTGATGCATAAAAAAACCACGAGATTCTTTCGAACTTCGTGGAGGTGAGTTAGTGCCGATTCTTCTGCCTGGCGTTAATTATCGGAAGAGCTCACCACGAAGTTCGCGGAGCTCATCATCATATTTGAACGCAATTTTTCAGGGGCGGAATTAAGCATAAATTTACTTTTTCGTAGGCATTATAGCAATCGTTTGACTGCTGTCAATAACATTGTGCTCATATCTCAGTATAATCCGCCACAACCTTATCCGCGCCGGCTTCTTTGAGTCTTGCGGGGTCGATGCTCGTGCTTAACGCAATGCATTTCATGCCGGCGGTTTTTGCGGCAGAAACTCCATGGTCGGTGTCTTCTAAGACTAGACAGTCTGCCGGATTGATGCCCAGTAAAGATGCGGCCGCCAAAAATATATCCGGAGCAGGTTTTGGATTGGGCACATCTTCTCCGGAAACAATAATGGGAAAGTGCTGCGCAACGCCAATATTCTCAAGCATTTTTATAATATTTTGCCGATTTGAACCTGAGGCGATAGCTCGTGCAATTTTTCGCTTATTCAGCCCATCCAAAAACTCATGAAACCCCTTCACCGTTTCCAGCTTTTTCTCCTTTAACAGCGCGTTAAAAAGATCGCGTTTCTTTTTCACAAGAACAGGAATATCGGCATTTGTAATCCCGTGCCGCGCCAAAATAATCCTTGTAATCGCCGGCGCGCCGGTTCCGGCAAACATGTCGTTAAACTCCTTAAAACTCCAGGTGATGCCAAAATCCTTAAACAGCAATTCATAGGCGCGAAAATGCGTCGGATGAGAATAAACAATCGTGCCGTCCAAATCGAAAATAACCGCTTTCATACGGGAAACATCTTAACAGAAATGGCGGTTGTTATGGAGTTTTTTCCGGAGGAGGCGGCTCTTCGCCGGGGGCGGCCGCTTTTGGGGCCGGCTTTGCAAATGGAGTAAATTCAATTTTCAGTCCAGGACCGCTGTGTTCCTTTGCGTATTCAACAGGATCCAAACCCTGAAGAAGCGCGGACTTAAAATCTCCTTTCACCGCATCTATGCTTTCCGAATAACCGCCGTTTTTTGGATCAATGGTAATTGTAAATTTTCCTTCCGGAGTTACTACTCGATTATCAAATGATCCTCTGTAACCGTATTTTTTATATGGAATCAACACGCTTTCACCATAATCAAACGGCGAAGGAGTTCTGGCAAAACTTCCGTTTACTCTCGGATGTATGTGGTAAAGGGAAAATTGCGAAATTTCCGCTCCCTGAAGCGCCAGCAATCTTGGCACTATGTAAAATACATTGTTTGCCTTGAGTACGGCGCCCGATTCGGATGCGGATTGTTCGTTTGCGCCGGTTTCAAACCATCGCGTGTATGTTTGCCCGTCTTTGTTGTATTCGACATATACCCACGCTTCCTCGGTTTTTTGTTCCGCGTCGGCAAGCTGGCGCAACTGGGATTCTCCCTCTTCGCGGCCCAAATCCGCATAATAATGCCGATCTGTGGTATTTATTTCCAATCTGTCTTTTTTGTCTTTGTAGGCGAAAAAGAACGGCTTGATAACTTTTTCCACGGTTGCTTCCAATCTTGCCGTGTCGCCACCGTCGTCATAGCCCAATTTTTTGAATGCGGCAGCCAGTTCTTTATAATCCCGTGGGGAACCGAACTCGGCCCATAATTCCGGATCCAACGAGGCTTGGATTTTTTCAAATGCGGCCTGTTCGCGTTTCTCGCGGTCCGCTGCGGTTTCTTCTTTCGGTTTTGGTTCGGGTTTCTCGGCCGGAGCCAGCGGTTCGGGTTCGGATTTGTCTGGTTTTTCCGCGGGTTTCTTGGCCGGCATCGTCGATGCGGGTGGCGGAGGAGCCTGTTCCTCCGACGGAGGCATTGGCGGAGCTTCTTCCTCGGGCGGCGGTTCCGCAGCAGTACCTGCTGCGTCGGGCTTCTCAAACCTTTCAGGGAAAGACTCTTCGATGGGTGGCGGTGGAAGCGGAAATTTCTGTCCTTCCGGTTCTTCCGGTGGCGTCGGTTCAATCGATTTCCTTGCGGGTTTTTCAACCTTCGGCGGCGGAACCTTTTTAATTTTTGTTTTTTCTTTAAGTGCCGGTTTTGCCGCCGGTCCTTTTGCGGATTTTTCGGTCGGAATCGGCGGTTTAGATGCCGATTTTTCCTTCGGTTTCGGAGGCGCTTCATTGTGTTCCTTCTCAGCTTTTGGAATTTCCACTTTCCCCGGTTTTAGAATGTTTGAAATCGTTATCTTTTCACCGCCTTTTTTTTGAAAAACAAGATCGCCGCTTTTCGTGATGGTTACGGAATCGCCCTCACCAACCAAGTCCACATTTATGTCCTTTTCCGCCAGCATGCGGGTCATCACATAAAGGGCGGTATGGTCGTTCATTCCAAAGCCGATTTCAGCGTTCTTTAGGGCTGGAAACAGCGTGTCGCCTTTTTGGAACTCATAGGTTTTGCCGACGTTTTTCAGCTTATCAACTTTGTCGAACAACCCTTTGGCGTTTTTGAATTTGGCAAGCCGGTCCATGTATTCCTGTTCGCGCAAGGTTTTGCCTTTTTCTTCCAAGTAGGTCCAGCTTTTTTTAGGCGCGGCTTTTGCGTGGGCATAATCCTTATCTCCGTAGCCTTTATGAAATTTGTCTGAGTCGGTATTTGGGCCCCTGGATGTCATATTTATTTTTGTATGTCATGCTGAATTAATTTCAGCATCTTGGGATACTTTTTATCCGTAAATTATACCATAAAGATTGATGTTTGCATAGGAGAAGGAGCTGATCTTTCACCATATTTGATTTAAGTTAATGGATAGGGGAAGCTGGGAAGTATGTGGGGAAGGCCAAAAACGCCTTTTAAAGAGAAGAAAATCGCGTTCCAGGTTTGCGTATGTTTCATCGTAGAAATCGATTAGTG
>JACRID010000044.1 GCA_016220145.1 Candidatus Peregrinibacteria bacterium | reverse complement strand
GTTGTACCAACATAATAGCTGAACTGGCGAATTTCCATATCTTCACCGGTAGCCTTTACATCAAACCTTGCCAAGACAATACCGGTTGCTCCAGCCGCTACGTTGCCGGTCGGAGAAGATGTGTTTTTAGACAAAGACAATGTACCTGCGGAAACCGTGATCCTATTGCAAAATACAGCACCACACATATCACCAATCGGGAATGACGTGTCATTACCGGCAGCTGTAGCCGTAGCCAAAATGCTGGCCTTTGAAGTCTGGCCGGTCAAAATTACGTCCGAGTCATTTTGCAGCAAGAATCTTGCTGTTCTTGTTGAACCGCCAACGACATCAACATAAACCTTGAAGTCTTTTGTTGACGCACTCTTGGCAATAGGATAATTCAAACCATCGAAAGTAACATACTTGCTAGTTGTCGTTGCGACGGTCTTCAAATCCGTACCATCCGGACCAACCAAAACTATGTTCTTTAGGTCCCCATCGGCGGCACTGCCGTTGTTATAAAGCTTCAAAGAAGACAATGTAACAGCTTCAACTGCGCCATTAGCAAACCTAAGTGTAGTTAGGTGTTGACGAGTTGTACCGAGGTTAACGTTAACCGTAGTCGCATCCGTAGCACCGTTGCCGTTCACCGAAACATCGTCAACAGTTACAGAAGCAACCGTATTGGAACCATCCGCAAGATCAAACTTTTGGCTTGCCAATGGGAAAGTACCGGCCAATGTTCCTGCAGCCTTTAGATCCTCTAATTTCACAATAGAAAGAATTAAAGTGCCGGTCATTGCACCGGTATTCAAGTTTGCCTTTAGCAAAACAGGAACGGTCGTGCCCTTGGCAACAACGATTGGATCTGATGTGAAATCAATATCCATCGTGTTGTTGTCGTTCCAAGAAGTACCAATGTTGCCGTGCCTTACGTCGCTGGCATCATAAACACCAACTCCGGCTACGTTTGCATTGGAAGAATAACCACCTCTGGTCAATGTCAAACCATTTAATTTAACATCACCATCCGAACCGGCAGTGACACTTAGCTTAAACACAGGGTTGAAAGCCGTACCGGAAGCAAGCATGTCGCCCTTCGGCGTGTCGTTGGCAACAGAAACCGTTGCGCTGCCAGCCGGAGTTACCACCTCACCCTCGCCTTCACCCTCGCCCTCACCCTCGCCTTCACCCTCGCCTTCACCCTCGCCTTCACCCTCGCCTTCTTCTATGACAGCCCCATAAGCGAGCTCAACATTGCCTTCTTCAACGGCAGTGTTGAAATTTACAGCCGTTACGTTGACCATGGCATTCGTAACACTGGACTGTGCGTCTGCACTTTCTGCAAACATGAAATTGTTCTCTTTTGCGTAAGCGGCACCGTCTTGTGCCCATGTGGAGAATTTGTCAGCACCAGGCAATTCGTCTAGAACAGTTGAATCAACTTCCGGCTTGCCTGCCATAGCCCAAAGGACTGTGGCGAATTGTTCACGGGTGAACTTGTCACCGCCCATGAAGAATTGATCTTCACCGACTGTCTTACCGACCATCCAGCCGAAAGTAGCGCAAAGTTTCGCAGAATCGGTGTACCATGCGCCCTCCGGTACATCCTTGAATGGATTTTCAACATCAGCAGCTTCCACTCCGGCATCCGCACCATAAAGCTTAACCAACATGAAACATGCTGCAGCTCTTGTTACAGCGCCGTTGGCATCCGGTGCCAATTTCGGGTCGCGAATACCAAGATCGATAGCCGCTTGTGTCGCTTCTTGTGCCCAAGCAGGGAAAGCCTTTACGTAGTTGTCATCGGCAGCAGCTGCTGTCGGGACAACAACGAGCCCAGAGAGGATAGAAACGATTCCAAAAATGGATAACCATTTCTTGATCCCCATAAGTGTTCGTGTATTCATATGAAAATAAAATTAGAAAATAGATATAATTTTTCCGGATCTGCCGCCCGGCAGTAAACGCCTCCGAAGGAGCGGTCCCCGTTTCGCGGGGGCATTTCCCGAATCCTGTTCAACGTCGACCTCATCCGATACAGAAGTTCGGGACGTTTTCAAAAAGAAAAAAGGAAGAAAGTAATTTAATTTGTCATGGTGAGCTTGTCGAACCATGCGTCCTTCGACAGGCTCAGGATGACAGTGGGGAAAATCCAATTTTCAAAGGGCAATATCAGGCCGAGCCACAGCGAGGTCAGGCCAAGGCTCGATGCCATCCCCATGCAGGGGCGGCCTAAGCCATTAATGCGCCGGTAAGGCGCATCCATCACAACAGAACAGCTTGAGGAAGATAATCAACCCCAAGCGCCACAAACGCTTTAAACATCAGCAAATCCCGTTTTTTTGCATAGTTTTTCAGGGAGAAATCTATCAAATGGAATATGTGAAGTCAAACAATTATATGATCGGATTTGAAGTATTCCCCTGCCCGATATGAGGTGGCGTCCGGATGTATAAAAGACGCCTGACAGGTTAAACCCCAAACTTCCACGGATAAATTTTCCCGATGTTTCTAACTGGAAAATATGCATTTTGTTTCCCAAAATGAGATGACAAAACGGTTCGTTATTGTGTGGCGTCAAATTCACGTCATCCTGTCCCGCCGTGAGGGATCAGGATCCATACGGGTAGATGCTGAAATAAATTCAGGATGACATAAACCCGTGCCTTTTTATCATCTGTTACACTTACAACTTTTGCGGAAGATCCTCTTGTTCCCTATACTGTAGTGGCTTTTTCGCGCCGCGTTCGTCTAGTGGCCTAGGACGCCTCCCTCTCACGGAGGAAATCATGGGTTCAAATCCCATACGCGGTACCATACGCATTTCGCAACGCGAAATGCGCTACGTCCTTTCGTCCCCGACAGGGCCATCCTCGAAGAAAAATGCCGGAGCACGCGGGCAAGGTTTCGGGCGAGCGCGCAGCGCGAGACCCGAAACCGAGTCCCCGACAAAACGAAACCCGTCTAAACGTTTAACCGCAGCCCTAACTCCCCTCTCCCACCATGAAAGACCTCTACGAAATTCTTGGCGTGAATAAAAACTCAACCGATGACGAGATTAAGCGTGCCTATCGCAAACTCGCCCAAAAACACCACCCTGACAGAAATAAGGGCGACAAATTTTCGGAGGAAAAATTCAAGGAAATAAATGCGGCCTACGAAACCCTTTCGGACAAGCAAAAACGCCGGAATTACGACCAATTTGGGAATGCGTCTTTTGGCGGCGGTGTCGGTCAATCGGGCTTCCAAGGAGGCTTTGATTTCAACAATTTATCCGGATTCGGCGAGAATTTTGCCGATATATTCGAAACTTTCTTTAGCGGCGACTCTCAAGGCCACGGCCGCAAATCAAGCCAAGCCGGAACTCCGGGAGACGATCGAGAAATAGCCATATCAATTTCTTTTGAAGAAGCTGCTTTTGGGGTGGAAAAAGAGATAAAAATTTCACGAGTCGGGGAATGCGAAACGTGTAAAGGCAGCGGGGCGGCCCCGGGATCCAGGGTAATCACCTGCCCCGCATGTAACGGCTCGGGAGAAATAAGAAGCGTACGCACCACCATAATAGGACAGGTGACTACCCGACGAGTATGCGACGCCTGTTCAGGTGCCGGCAAAGTTCCTGAAAAAGAATGTCCTACTTGCCATGGCCACGGCAGAACACGCATCACGGATAGGCTAAAAATCCGCGTGCCGGCAGGCATCGAAGACGGCTCGACTATTCGCATAGTCGGGAAAGGGGATGTTGGCTTCAGATTAGCAGAATCTGGCGATTTATATGTACACATCCAAGTGCTTCATCACAAATTATTTACAAGAAAAGGAGGCGACGTCTACTCGCAACAAAATATCCATCTAGTCCAAGCTGTGCTTGGCGATACGGTGGATATCCAGACTATCCATGGTGTTGTAAAGATGACTATCCCAGCCGGAACGACGTCTGGAAAAATTTTTAAACTAAAGGGATATGGTGCTTCAAAATTAAAAGGGGACGGAAAAGGAGATCATTTTGTGACTATAAATATTACGATCCCCGAGAAACTAACGAAACGCGAACGCGAAATTTTCCAACAATTGGCTTTGGAAAGCGGATTAAAACTGCACGAAGAAAAAGGATTTTTCAAAAAAATAATCGGAGAATAAAATAAAGTTGACGCACGACATAAAAAAGTTTTCAATTCTTTTGTAGTAGCGTAATATGATCCTATAAATTTATGCTTAGATTATCTTGGGATTTGTTCGTAATCGTTGTCTTTGCGGTAATCATCGCTTATAGCTTTATTATAGGCAAAAACAACACCATAAAGGTCATAATCGGCAGCTATTTGGCCATATTAACCGCGGACGGATTAGGCAATCTATTTAAACAATATGTGCTCGGCTCACCGCAAGCTGCCATGTTTATGAAGCTTTTCGGGCTGGCAAACGAGGATCGCACCATGATTTTGATAAAAATTATTGTTTTCATAACCGCAATTGTGATTATCGCCATGAAAGGCGGGTTCGAAGTGCACGGAGGCATCGGCCACAGTGGAGTTATAGGGTTGATTATGAACCTTATTTTTGGCTTTTTGAGCGCAGGTTTGATAATCAGTACATTATTGATATATGTTTCCGGCGCATCGTTTGTGGCCGGCAATGTAAACATAGCTAACAATACGCTCGCTGCAGCCTATGCGGACTCCGAAATGGTTAAATTGATGATAGATAATTACAACTTGTGGTTTGCGTTGCCTGCCGTATCGTTTTTGATTGCGAGTTTGTTTGATAAGAAGGTGCAGGCGTAATATAACATTTCTCTTAAGAGGGAAACTCTCGGCTCAGTGGCAAAAATAAGCCTATTTTTTTGTTTTATATAAAATAAAAAAAACCGATTCTCGAAATCCACCCCCTAACGGGGACGAGAGGACGAATGACAACTTCGCTCATCTCTTATTTTGGCCATTCATTTCCATGACAGGGAGCATTCATGGTCAAAATAAGGATTCGCTTGTTGTCTATGGTGGGTCGGCCGGGGATCGGTCACGCGTCCCCGCCATAGCGGGGCGTGCGACCCCGCCTCGCTCGCCGCCGCTTGCGGACTCGCTCCGGCATTCGATTCGGTTGCGTATTCTGGTTATCTTAAAATCGTCTCGAAAATTTTATAGAATCACGAACCTGGTGGGTCGGCCGGGGATCGAACCCGGGACCATCAGCTTAAAAGGCTGTTGCTCTACCAACTGAGCTACCGACCCATAACAACGATAATATTTAACAGATAACCGGGAACAAAAGCAAACAAATTTACAAATGCCCATTAATTAGGCAAAACATATTCGGCTAGTCGCGCTACATTTTTTTTGACTTACCACTTGTGTATGCAAAACGTTTCGATTATTCATAAAGTATGGAACTACTCACTATCAATGAAGCGGCCTCATTGTCGGGCAAGTCCATTCAGACTATACGCCGCATGATCAAACACAAAAAAGTACAAGTAAAACGCCAAAAAACACCTCAAGGATTTAATTACCTTATTATTAAGGAAACCCTGCTTAGCTACTTAAGTCAGGCTAGCCAGACGAATACACAAGAGGATGTGGCTAGTCAGAATTTGGACCGCGAACATCGACCTATCAACACCAACTTTGAGGAGGTATTCAAAGGTGAACTCGAAAGGTTCGGGACGACTATCCAAAAGTTAATTGAGCAAAACGCTCATGATAAGGAAAACTTTTTTGGGCTTATCAAAACATTCCAGGACCGCGTTTTTACGCTTGAGAATCATATAAAGATGCTCGAGGCGCCGAGAAGGAAATGGTGGCAAGTTTTCAAATGAATTTTACTTCCATCATTTTTTCAAAAAGTGTAAGCTTTGGCCATGAGCTTCTTTCAAAATACGTTAAATCTTATAGAGAAAGCTTCAAAAATAATGAAGCTGGATCCTAGCGCCAAGGCGCTTTTGAGCAATCCCAATAAGATTGTTGAAGTTAGTGTCCCCATTAAAATGGATGACGGGAAACTAAAAATATTTCGCGGATTTCGCGTTCAGCACTCCAACCTGGCCGGTCCATATAAAGGCGGCATTCGCTACCATCAATCGGTGGATATGGAGGAAGTAAAAGCATTGGCGACTTTGATGTCGTTTAAGTGCGCCGTGGTGGGTATTCCTCTCGGAGGAGGCAAAGGTGGAATTATAGTAGATCCGCGCCAACTTTCCAAAGGAGAATTGGAGCGGCTAACCAGAAAATACACGGAAAGGATTGCTTCATTTATAGGGCCCGAGGCCGATGTGCCGGCACCGGACCTGAATACTGATCCTCAAATTATGGCATGGATAGCCGACGAGTATTCAAAGTTGACAGGACAGAATACGCTTGGGGTAGTCACCGGCAAGCCGATGGCTGTCGGAGGCTCTCTTGGACGCGACAAAGCAACTGCGAAGGGTGGCGTGTACGTTTTACAAGAATTTATGAATGAAAAAAAATTGAATCCCAAGAAAATGACCGTGGTGGTTCAAGGTTTTGGGAACGCCGGAGCAAATGCTGCCCGATTCATGGATGAGCTTGGCTTCAAAGTAATTGCCGTTTCGGATTCAAAGGGCGGCATTTATTGCAAGGACGGAATTCACGCGGTAAAAGCCATTGAATGTAAAGAACAGACGGGATCTATCGAAAACTGCATAGCCACCGGCGGAAAAGTTAATTATCACGTCTTAAAAGGTGAAACTGCAAAAACCGTTACAAATGAGGAACTATTGGAACTTGAATGCGATATATTGGTTTTATCCGCAATGGAAAACCAAGTTACGGATAAAAATGCATCAAAAATTAAGGCCAAGATGATACTTGAATTGGCCAACGGCCCGATTACTCCTGAAGCTGACGAAATCCTTGAGAAGAAGGGGATTGTTGTCATCCCTGACATTCTTGCCAATGCCGGCGGTGTAACCGTGAGCTATTTTGAACTAGTACAAAACCAGGCCAACTTTTATTGGTCAAGCGAAGAAGTGCAAGAAAGACTGAAGGCAATAATGATAAATTCATGGCAGCGTATCAGCGGCATACAGAAGCAATACAAAGTCACTTTGCGTATGTCCGCTTTTATAGCGGCGCTTGTCCGCTTGGAAGAAATGATGCGTCTGCGCGGTTTAATTTAAAGCGCAATTCCGTTTTGCGGAATTGCGCTTCGTTCTCTCGTCCCCGAAGGGCATAATCTTTATATACTATCCTTTAACCCCTTTATGCAATGCCAAAAACAACCGACATTGTTGGTGCTAAGAAAAAAACTGCAAAAATTCAAACGCACCAAAGGCCAACAACTATGAAGTACATATATGCTTTTTCGGAAGGTCGCGCCGATATGAAACCGATATTGGGAGGCAAGGGCGCTGTGCTTGCCGATATGACAAGGCTCGGGCTGCCCGTACCGCAGGGATTTACCATAACAACCGAGGCGTGCCATTACTATCACGAAAATTCCGCCTATCCAAAAGGACTGGCCGACGAATTGGAATTGCAACTTAAAGCTCTTGAGAGAAAGACCGGTAAAGTTTTTGGATCAGCGGAAAATCCGCTGTTGGTTTCGGTGCGTTCCGGTGCCGCTATTTCGATGCCTGGTATGATGGATACCATATTAAACCTGGGCCTTAATGATAAAACTTTGGCCGGACTGATCAAAAAGACCAATAATGAGCGCTTTTGTTATGATGCGTATAGGCGGTTTGTGAATATGTTTGGAGATGTTGTTCTTGGAATTGAACATGCGAAATTTGAAGAGATATTGGATGAGATGAAAAATGAGCTGAGTGTTAAATTGGATACGGGAATTGGAGCCAAAGATTTAGCTCGACTGGTCAAACTTTATAAAGCAAAAGTTAAGGAAGAAACCGGTAAAGATTTCCCGGAAGATCCGCGCGAACAATTGAGGTTGGCAATTGAGGCTGTTTTTTATTCTTGGAATAATGACCGCGCAAAGGCATATAGAAGGATAAATAAAATAACAGGGTTGCTTGGAACGGCGGTGAATGTTCAAAGCATGGTTTTTGGAAACATGGGGGACACCTCAGGCACAGGCGTTGCGTTTACACGCAATCCATCAGATGGCACTAAAGAATTTTATGGTGAATTTTTGATAAACGCACAAGGCGAAGATGTGGTTGCCGGCATACGCACGCCTCAAAAAATCAGCGAATTAAAGAAGGTAATGCCAAAAGTGTATAGTCAACTGCTCGCGATTCAGAACAAGCTTGAGAAGCATTATAAGAATATGCAGGATATTGAGTTTACGATTGAAGATGAAAAACTTTTTATGCTGCAAAGCAGAAATGGGAAAAGAACAATTCAAGCGGCTTTGAAAATCGCCACCGATATGGTGAAAGAAAAATTGATTACTCAAGCTGAGGCAATTTTGCAGGTTGATCCAAATCAAATTAATCATCTGCTGCATCCGACTATCCCAAGCAGCTTTAAGGGTAAAGCACTTTGCAAAGGATTGCCGGCATCTCCGGGAGCTTCTGTCGGTAAAGCTGTATTTACTCCCGAAGACGCATGCGAATGGAACGAAAAGGACGAAAAAGTGATCTTGGTTCGCAAAGAAACTTCTCCTGAAGATATTCAAGGTATGTATGCGGCGCAGGGGATTTTGACCTCTATGGGAGGCATGACTTCTCACGCTGCGGTTGTTTGTCGCGGAATGGGCAAACCGTGTGTGGCCGGATGCGCAGCTATCCACATCGATGCTAAACGTAAAGTCTGCGTATGCGGTGAAACCGTAATTAGAGAATGGGACACCATTACAATAAACGGCTCGACAGGCGAATTGTTTGTTGGCGGAGTAGAACTTCAAGAACCGACAATGAGCAATGATTTTAAACTATTCATGAGTTGGGTGGATAAATTTAGAAAACTCAAAGTAAGAGCAAATGCAGATACTCCAAATGACGCAAACGTTGGGCGCGGGTTTGGAGCCGAAGGCATTGGACTATGCAGAACCGAACATATGTTCTTTGAGGAAGACAGAATCATGAAAGTTAGAGAAATGATCGTCGCCAAAAATACGGAAGGTAGAAAAACCGCACTGAATAAACTGTTGCCTTTGCAGAAAGGAGACTTCGTTGGAATCTTTAAAGAAATGAATGGATACCCGGTGACTATCCGACTACTCGACCCGCCGCTGCATGAGTTCTTGCCTAATACACCAGCCCAAATCGAGGAGTTGTCCAAGACCATGGGAATCGGTGTTGATGAGCTCCGAAGCATCGTAGATAGTCTGCATGAAATTAATCCGATGCTTGGACACCGCGGATGCCGACTAGCCGTAACTTATCCTGAAATTTATGAAATGCAGGCACGGGCTATCGTTGAGGCGGCAATTGAAGTTCACAAAAAAGGTATAAAAGTTATTCCTGAAATAGAAATACCCATCGTTGGACTTGCCACAGAATTAAAAGCGATGCGTAATATCGTTGAAAGTGTAATAAAAGAATACAAGGGTAAAATTAATTTTGAAATAAAGATTGGCACAATGATCGAGTTACCAAGAGCATGCGTTACGGCGGATGAGATTGCGGAATTTGCTGATTTCTTTTCATTTGGCACTAACGATTTGACTCAAATGACATATGGATTCTCCAGAGACGACGCGGGAAAATTCTTATCTCATTACATGGATCAAGGGTTGTTTGAAAGAGATCCTACCGACACAATTGACCGAAAAGGAGTGGGGGGATTGATGAAACTTTGCATTAAATTGGGACGTGGAGTTAAACCGGATTTGGAAGTTGGAATTTGCGGAGAACACGGCGGCGAACCAAAATCCGTGGAATTTTGCCATGAGATTGGGCTAAATTACGTCAGTTGTTCACCATATAGGGTTCCGATTGCAAAACTTGCCGCAGCGCAAGCAGCCATTAAAGAAAAACTTAACCAATAGGCCGAGCCACAGCTCGGCTAAGCAATTAACGTGCCTGAAGGGCACAACCAATAAATTTATGACACTTAGAGAAAAGGTGAATTCCGATCTGTTAAATGCCATGAAGGCCAAGGAAGAAATTAAAGTTGGAACGCTCCGTATGCTTAAGGCCGCCGTTATGAAATTTGAGGTTTCCGGCGCGGAAAAAAAGGACGCGACGGACGATGAGGTTATTCAAATTATCAAAAAAGAGGCCAAGCAAAGAAAAGACTCCATTGATGCTTATACAAAAGGCGGACGCCCGGAAGCTGCCGCAAAAGAAGAAGCCGAAATGAAAATTCTGGAGTCTTATTTGCCGGCACAGATGGGAGAAGATGAATTAAAAGCCGCCATTAGCCGCATTATTGGGCAAGTTGGCGCTACTTCAAAGGCTGACTTTGGAAAAGTTATGGGGGCCGTTACCAAAGAATTAAAAGGAAAAGCTGACGGGCAAAGGATCAGTAAATTGGTTGGAGAAGTGCTGAAATGATAGCGAGTGTCATCCTGAACTTGCTGCGCCCCGCCCTGCGGTGGTTTCAGGATCCGCCCTAACGGGGACGAGAGGACGAAAGCGCAATTCCGCTTTGCGGAATTGCGTGGTGGGCAGGGAAGGATTCGAACCTTCGAAGGCCGTGGGCCGACAGATTTCACTTATCTCACAGTTTCCTGCAAGCGTGGACTATATCTTTACCAATCTCGCGATTAAGCGATTTAGGTACTCCGGTATCTAGTCTCTACGGCGCCCCCCCGCATTGCGGGGGGTTCCCACGGTATTGGCATGTGAAATAAATTTCACGAAGCTTTCACCGTTATCCCGAAGTGTTCACCGCTGAGTTTCCAAAGTGGGCTGCCATTGACAGTCTGTTGCATTTGACCGCTTTGCTACCTGCCCGAGTTTTCAAAGAGTATTTTCTGGAGCCGCCTGTCGGATTTGAACCGACAACCTTCACTTTACAAAAGTGTTGCTCTACCGTTGAGCTAAGGCGGCCTGACTTAGTTTTTGCCTCCAATAAAGGCAACGGGTAGAATCGACCTTGAGATCATAATAACTATGCTGAAAAAACTCAAGGAGCGTTTTAGCAATTTGCGCGAAAACGAACCGTTAAAAAATCACTGCACGTTGCGAGTAGGCGGTCCGGCCGATATGTTTTATGAGCTGACAAACATAGAGGAACTGCCCGAACTCGTGACCTTTGCCGAAGAATCACAAATTCCATATCGCATTGTTGGACGTGGAAGCAATATTCTTTTTACAGACAAGGGCTTTCGTGGTCTTGTCATAAAAAACGCAACCACAGAATGCGCTATAAACGGGCAGGAAATTTCGGCCGATAGTGGAATCATTCTGGCCCAAATCGTTCGTTTAAGCGTAGATAATGACTTAACCGGACTGGAACCGCTTTACGGATTACCGGGAACATTGGGTGGCGCTATTTGGGGAAATGCCGGCGTACCTGGCACGGAAATTTGTTCATTTGTAAAAGACGTGACGGTCTTTAATGTGAGTGACGGCGTCCGAGAACTTACACCAAAAGATTTTAATTTCACTTACCGACACACTTCATTTCAAGATTCAAAAGATTTAATTTTGCGCGCGACGCTTGAGCTTAAAAAAGGCGACTCAAAGAAATCCAAAGAATTGATGGCGCAAATAAACGACATTCGCAGGGGCAAACAGCCGGTTGGTTATTCGGCCGGGTCTTTTTTTAAAAACCCACTTCCGGACAAATCAGCCGGATATTTAATTGAACAAGTTGGACTTAAAGGCTACAAAATCGGCGATGCGGAAATTAGCCCACAACACGCAAATTTTTTCTTGAATACCGGAAAAGCAACCGTTTCTCAAATTTTGGAACTTGCAAAATTGGCGCAACAAAAAGTAAAAGAAAAATTCGGCATAAAACTGGAAATGGAAGTTAAAATAATTGGCGATCTGTAATACAAAACCATTAAGCATCGCGTCAATTTTATTTGAAGGAGTATTTGACCTGAACTCACCTTGATTCTAAACTGGTGAACGTAGTACATTTTAAAAAAGTTTATTTCTAATCTCTTTTACTCCATATGAAACTTACTGCAAAAACCATCAGACAGTTTCTGATCACAACGGGGCTCATGGCGATCGCTCTTTTTGTCGCATCCGGCACAGCATTAGCTCAGGCAACCGGCGCAACGGAATGCCCCGCTTTCTTGAACGCTCTCAATGCATGCCAGCCCGGAATCAAAGGTGTTGTAATGTTAATCGTGAACTTTTTCCTCGGCTTCCTTGGTTTACTTGCCCTTGTGATGGTGATTTACGGAGGTTTCTTATATGTCAGTTCGGCGGGTAACGAAGAAAATGTCGGCAAAGCAAAGAAAATACTTATGTATGCGGCAATCGGTATCATCGTTATTTTGATTGCATATCCGGTCGTTAATACATTGCTTGGAGCAACTGCGCAACAATAATAAAAATTTTAAAAGCCCTGCCAAAGGTCGGCGGGGCTTTTTTGTTGTGTCTTTTATGCAAAAACTTTTTCCGCCGCTTGCGCCTTTTCGGCTTCCTTAAGCGGCTGGCTATCTTTCACTACTATAGATCCTTTATTGATCTTAACTATTTTATTGAATGGAATTATGCGTTCTTGAAAATGGAAAAAAAAGAAAATTTTGGCGACATAAAGACCGGTGAGCATCATGTGAGTTGTGTCGATGGAGTAATCCACGGCGCGGCCAAGAAGTGTTTTTTCGCGCTCCGTTATCACCTTTTCGCCAATGACGTGAATGTCTCTTTTTACAACTTCATGTACGCGCAAAACATCGTCGATCGGTAAAATTCTATCCTTATTCGCAATAAAAAGACCGGACGTGAAGCTTTCTATGTCCATGGGAACAATGATGCGATCTTGTTTGACCAAAAATGCCACTACCTTGCCGTTTTCCGTGTCTATGATCACATCTCTCACGAACGCGATTGGTGAGCGCGAAAATTCATCGAATACCGGTAGGCCGACGATTTGGGAGTAGAGTTTTTGCATTGGAATATATCTGACCCGCCCTGGCGGGGACGAAGGGGACGAAGGAAAACTTCGCCAAGGCGAAGTTTTCTATGGTCGGGGTGCTGGGATTTGAACCCAGGGCCTCTTGGTCCCAAACCAAGCGCGCTAGCCATCTGCGCCACACCCCGAAGTAAGT
>JACRID010000043.1 GCA_016220145.1 Candidatus Peregrinibacteria bacterium | reverse complement strand
TTCACGTCTTTTGACGTCTTCAAATTTTTGACCTTTTCTTGATACTCTTCGTATGAGAGAATTTTCATGGTGTGAATGGGTTATTGATTAAAGTTACTGTTTCTTACTTTAACCCATTTACACAAAATATTTTACAGACCCTTCGACCTTGTCGACACGTGAGTATTCGGGTCCTCGCCCGCACCAAGCCAGAAATTCGGCGAGCTGGGCTTCTTCTCCTTGCGCCATAATTTCCACGCCGCCGTCTTCTGTGTTTTTGACCCAACCTTTTATCCCAAGTTCATGGGCTTTGGCCCGCGTCTCCGCGCGAAAAAACACTCCTTGAACCTTGCCCGAGATTTTTATATCAACTTGCTTCATGGACTTCTACGTCATTCCGAATTCATTTCAGAACCTGATGAGATCCTGAAACCACCGCAGGGCGGGGCGCAGCAAGTTCAGGATGACACCGCAAGGCGTCACTTCACCAATCTTACTGCCTCTTCGACAATATGTTCCGCGGACAAACCGTATTTCCACAAAAGTTCCCACGGCTGGCCGGATTCGCCGAAGCGATCCGGCACACCTATCATATTCATCTTCACTTTTATTCCGGCTTCCGCAATAACGCCCGCAATCAAATTTCCAACGCCGCCAGTTTGGTGTTCTTCCGCCGTAATTATGTAACCAATTTCCTTTGCAGCCGCCAAAATTGCCTCTTTATCTATTGGCTTAATGGTGTGCAAATTCATCACGCGCGCCTTAATCCCGTGTTTTTTGTTTAAAATATAGGCTGCACGAAGCGCTTCCGGCACTTCCGGACCGCAGGCAATGATGCAAACGTCTTCTTTTTTATTCTTAAAATCGGTCGAAACGACGCACTCAAAAGCATCTATAAAATTCTCGGATTTTTTTACGAAGCTATAAATATTTGCTTTGCCAAACACAAACGGGGTATCGACCTTTGTAACTATCGGCGTGGCTTCTCTTGAAAATCTAACCGCACACGGACCGATTTGTTTCATTACGACCTCTGCCGTCGCCTTGTCCGCTTCAACAGCATCACAAGGCACAATCACGCGCATATTCGGCAAAATCGCCATCAGGGTTATATCTTCAAGGCTTTGGTGAGTTGCGCCGTCCGGCCCAACCGAAATCCCGCCGTGCCCAACTGCAATTTTTACGTTCAAATTCCCGTAGCAAATCGTCGTACGAAGCTGGTCCCAATTGCGTCCGGTGACAAAAACTCCGTAACTTCCAATAACCGGAATTTTACCTTCCTTTGCCAATCCCGCCGCAATTGTCGTCATATTCTGCTCCGCAATTCCAACGCTTAAAAACCTGTTTTTGCGCTCCGCATTATTCTTGCAAAAATCATAGATGCAAATGGAACCTGAAATATCCGCGCCAAGACAAACCACGCGTTCATCACTGCCGACTCTGGCCAAAGCGCCACCAAAACCCATGCGAGTGGGGGACATTTTAACCTTCATCGTTTGTTGCGAATTCCACCAATATGGCCTTTGCTCTACAGGAATCAAATTGCCATACTTTTTGGAAATTTCTTTTCGCAGATCGGTGGCCTTTTTAATTAATTCATCCGTCAGCATGTCTTCATGGCCCAACTCTTTCAGCGCCTGCTTTGTCTGATCCAGTGTTTGAGCCTTGCCGTGCCATTCGCCATTGTCCTGCATAAAAGAAACCCCCTTGCCCTTAAAAGTGCGAATTACAATCACCGTTGGCTTGTCTTTCACCGTCTCGGCCTTCTCAAAAGCCTTTAGTAAAGCCGAAATATCATGCCCATCGGCCTCAATAACATTCCAGCCAAAAGCCTTATATTTTTCGCCGATAGGCTCAATATTCATGATGTCGGCGACGCGGCCGTCAATTTGCAGTCTGTTGCAATCCACAATCGCGCACAAATTATCCAGCTTATAGTGGGAAGCGCTCATCGCGGCCTCCCAAATACTGCCTTCTTGCTGCTCTCCATCGCCCATCACGCAATAAACGCGATAATCTTTTTTATCCAATTTTGCGGAAATGGCGGAACCGACGGCAATGCTAAGTCCCTGACCAAGAGAACCTCCGCTCATCTCAATCCCCGGCAATTTTAACCAGTCCGGATGGCCCTGAAATGGCGTTCCCATCGCACGCAAACCGACAATAAAATCTTCAACCGGATAATAACCGGCCAACCCCATCACCGCATATTGCGCCGGACATTTGTGTTGGCCGGAAACGAAAAAACGATCACGCTCCGGCCAAAACGGATTGCGCGGATTGTGCCTCATCACATTAAAATAAAGCACCGCCTCCGTGTCCATTATTGAAAGGCTTCCGCCCGGATGTCCGGATCCTGCAAAATGAATCGCCAGCAGGGCCGCAGCGCGCGCTTCGCCAGCTTTGGCCTTAATTTGTGAGGCAGAAAGCCTTGGAGTTGGCCATTCATGCGCTTTTCCGTTGTCTGCTGAAATCTTCATACGTGATGAGTGTCCCTCCCTCTTTGCGGCGGTGGACGAAGTTTGAGTATTCATTGTATTTCAACTTTCTCCATAATAACATGGGATTTTGGCTTATCGTTCGGATCGCGCGGCGTCAAAGCAATTTCATCGACAACATTCATACCATCAATAACTTGCCCAAAAATAGTGTAGCCACCATCTAAAAACCGCGCTCCACTCTTATTTTGAACTATAAAAAACTGGCTTGATGCAGTACTTGGATCGCCGCCTTTATTGGCCATGGCAACAGCTCCGCGAATGTGGTGAAGATCTTTGGAAACTTCTCCGGGCAAAGTTGTTCCGGGTCCTTTGTAGCTTTCGCCGCCGGTCCCATCTCCCTTCGGATCGCCACCCTGAATCATAAAATCCGGAATCACCCTGTGGAAAGTCAGTCCGTTAAAAAAACCTTTCTTTGCCAACTCAATAAAATTCTTTGAAGTTTCCGGAGCTTGCGTTTGAAAAAACTTCATTTTGATAACACCTTTATTCGTGGTCAAAACAGCCACCGGTTCACCGGCAGCCGGATCGGACATTTGGTCAAAAGTATTCATGGGGATATTGGTTTGCTGCCCGCAGGAAGCGAGTAGTAAAGGGATAAAAATCGTGATTAATATGCGCTTTATCATAATGTATAAGGTTGTCCCGCAAGGCGGGACAATTATTTTTTAGTCCGGGCCGAGGCTTGACCTGGCGATACCCACCCGGCACCCGCCCGAACTTGGCTTGGTATATAATACTCACATGCAGTTTGGAAAACAATTTTTGAGGGTGCGTGTGCAAAAATTTCTTGAGGCGCTGGTCAAAATAAAGTTGCGCCGTATAAATCCCAAAATAATCGGCGTAACCGGTTCGTTTGGAAAAACCAGCACAAAGCAGGCTATTTATGAAGTTTTGAAAAGCAGGTGGCGTGTCTCACAAAGCAAAAAAAGTCTTAATACGGAAATCGGCCTACTCTTGGCTGTGCTCGAACAGCCTTCAGGGTTTAGCTCGCCCTTAAGGTGGGGCAGAATTTTATTTTCGGCCTGTTTTAATGCGTTTTTTGGAAGAAAATATGATTTCTTGGTTTTGGAATACGGCGCCGACAAACCGGGCGACATTCAACATTTGATTGCCGTGGTAAAGCCGAATGTGGCTGTAATTACACATGTTTCGCGCGTGCACCAGGCGGAAGGCCAATTCAAAAGCGAAAAGGATGTTTTTGAAGAAAAGGCAAAGCTTACGGAATGTTTGGATAAATCCGGCGTGGCGATTTTAAATATGGACGATAAATTAATCGGCACTTTAAATGGAAAACTTGCGGCTAAAACTTTTGGGTTTTCGGGCGCGGGAAATACAAAAGCGGATATTTTTGCCAATAATCTTTCTCACGAAAAAAATGGCATTGCGGCCGAAATTCACATTGGCGACGCTGCGGTTGCGGCAAATTTTCCCATCGCCGGAACATTCCATATCAATTTGTTTTTGCCTGCATTGATGGTTGGAATTCTGAATGGAATCAGCCTGGAAGATGGAATTGAAGCGCTGCAATCTTTCAACCTGCCTCCAAGTCGAATGTCTTTAATCGAAGGCAAGAACGGCTCTACGTTGATAGACAGCTCATACAACGCATCACCGGAAACCGTTAAGCAAGCCATAAATTTGCTTAAAGAATTTCCAGGAAAGCGCAAAATCGCGGTGCTGGGCAACATGAACGAATTGGGCAATTACTCTGAAGCAGCACACAAAGACGTTGGTCAGTCAATAGGTTCGTGGTTAGACTTGCTAATAACGGTGGGTGAATCAGCTAAGTCAATTGCCGACTCCGCCTTGAAAAACGGTTTGCCTAAATCTAAAATAAAAGCTCTTATCGACCCGCAAGCTGCCGCGCAGTTGCTTGAAACAGAAATTAAAGAAGGGGACATAATTCTATTTAAAGGCTCCCAAAACAAAGTGAGATTGGAGCGTGCGGTAAAAAAAATCATGGCCCACCCCGAGAATGCAAAAGAACTGCTTTGCAGGCAGGAACCCGAATGGGAAGAAATAATATGAATAATGCGAAAGCCAAAATTCGAAAATCAGAATCGACTTGTCATGCTGAATTTGTTTCAGCATCCAGCAGCGAGATACTGAAACAAGTTCGGAATGACATTTATCACCAACAAATACTTTTTACATTTTCCATTTAATTTTTGCCTTTTTAACATGCTTTATAACTGGAACGTTATCGGCCACGACAAAGAACTCGCGCGTTTGGAAGAAGATTTTACGAACGATAATATCCATCATGCGTATTTATTTATCGGACCGGAAAAGGTTGGCAAATTCCGCGTGGCAAAAGCGGTTTGCAAAATCCTGCAATGTCCGAATAATTTTTGTCATAAATGCCCGATCTGTATCCAAATAGAGAAAAAATGCCATGCCGACACCATTGAATTGGAAGACGATGGTGAATCGATCAAGCTGGAAACAATAAAAGACATCATCGCCAGGCTTTCCATGACAAGCCAAAGCAGATATAAAGTGCTGCTTATCCAAGGCATCGGACGGTTAACCTCTGAAGCCGGCAATTGTCTTTTAAAAACCCTTGAAGATCCGCAGGGCAAAACAATTTTTCTTTTTACGGCGGGGCAACTTCGCGACATTTTACCGACAATCGCCTCTCGCATGCGGATAATTCACTTCAAAAAATTGCATGATGATATTTTGAATAAAGCCTTGAGAGAACTTTATCCGGATGTTGAGCAGGAAACATTGAATCAGGCCATTATTTTATCTCTCGGCCGCAGCGGCAGAGCGATTCAGCTATTGAACAACCCTGAAATGTTTCAAGAGCTTCATGAGATGTATGACAAAATAAAATTTCTCGATGAAAAGGCGGGGGCTGCAACTCGCATGCTGGAGATGCAAGAACTGGCGCAAGACCCTCAGCGCACCAAGACTTTTTTGGCATTGTTGACGCATTATTTCCGCCAAAAAATGCTTAATTCAAAAGTGGCGCAGGAAAGAATCCGCGCAACGAATGTTATTGCGGCAATACACCGCGGCATCGATTTGCTGGCGCGAAACATAAACACAAGATTACTGCTTGAGAATATAATTCTCTCATTATGAGTCAGATTTTAATTGCAGCATCGGCATTGGCTATTATGATTTGGATTTTCAGCATCCAGTCGCGTCTTTCCAAATCCAAGAACATGAAAATCGGGCCATGGCCCCATGAGTTGGATCAGGCGGAAAAAAATGCCATCCGCGAAGAAGAAGATATTAATCCCATTAAACCGGAGGATTTGGATTATACGGATTTAACCAGGGCTTATAGGATCGCCGATATGAATTTTGCTCGCGGGAATCTTGGGGAGGCGGAAAAATGGTTCATAAATGTTCTGGCATTCGACCCGAATCATTGCGAGTCGTTGAACCGTCTTGGTGTTATTTATATTCAACAAGGCAATGCCAGGCGTGCGGAAATTTTATATAGAAAACTGCTTTCGATCACGCAAAAAGAATCCGCCTATTACTGCAATTACGGCAAATGTTTGTACAACCAGAAAAGGCTGCCCGAAGCCATCGAGGCCTATGACAACGCTTTAAAATTGGACTCAAGCCGTCCGTCGCGCTTTGTTAGCGTCGGGCAAATCCATTATGAATTGAAAGATTATGTAAAGGCGCTGTCTTATTTTGTTAAGGCATTGGATTTGGATCAGCAAAACAAAGAATATTTATCGATAACCGCCGAGCTCGCGGAATTGGTTGGCGACACTGACCGCATGCACAAGAGTTTGGAAAAAATAGTGGAGATTGACCCTTACAACGAGGCTATCAGAAAAAAACTGGAAGCCTTGCGCGGGATAAATCCGGCAAAACAATAGTAAGCGGACATCGAAAGGGCAGGTTAAGAAAAATTTGTTGCTCACTTACCCCTTATTCATACGGATTCACGGTTTCCGCAGGCGATGTCGTGCCCGTCGTACTCCCAACCGCCGTCACCGACCCACCGATTGCAAATTTATCCGGAACAGCTTTGTAGTGGCTAATAATTTCTTCTTTTTTGGTTTCGCCGCCGCGCACAATGCTCCTGTACCACAGAGTATCGAAACCCGGATGTGCTTTTTCCACCTGTTTTTTCTCTCCGGGCTTAAGTTTTGGATCAACAACCGTCAGCGCTTCTTTTGGAGCCTCTTTTCTATTTGAAATATACGGCCCGTCCAAAGTCACGGTTCGGCCATCCGATGTCCCATAGAATTTGAAATATGCATTTACGCCCTCGACATAAGACTGCATCAATACGCTGCCCTGCGTATCGTTTGTGAATTTCAAGTCCGGTGACGGAGTATAGACAGTGGCATCAAGTCCATGTCCGCCAACTTGCGAATAATAAGTAACCACATACGAATGGGACGTGCGCGCCACGATCGGCATACCGGCATATAGAGCCGCGCGATACATTGTCGTGGAAACCTGGCATAACCCTCCGCCGAATTCCGGAATTGTACCTTCGGGTTTAATCACAAGTTCTTTTTTATATCCGGTCGTATCATCCACAGGGCCAAGATTCTGATTAAAAGAAAAAGTGGCGCCTTGAGGAATGATTATGCCATTAAAGCGTCCTGCGCCGACTCCGATATTATGCATGCGATTCGCCGGAGATCCTGCAAATCCGGTATGACCAACCGATATGAGTTCGCGGATACCAATATCCTGCAGCTCAGAATCGACTTCAACCTTTGATTCAACTTGGGCAAGCGGAATTTCCACCTCCTTCGTCCGATCAACTATGGCTAAATTAACAAGTCGAAGCAGTTTTTCTTCTTCAATTCTTACTCCGCTAATTCCCCTGCCTTCAAAAACTATTTTACCGTCGCCATTTTTACTTATTTTTACATCTTCCGGCGTCTGTTCGAGTTCCTTCGCAACATTGTCTCTGATAAATTGCGAAAAGGGGAGAGTATCCCACTGGATGGTAAAAGGCAACTGCCCTGTGACCACTTCATAAGGTTTTGTATCAAAAATCAGCCACTCGGGATGTTTTTCAAAATCGACTTTCCATGCGAATTTGCCGGAAAAAAGCCTTACAACCTTAGGCAGTGCAGACAACATTGCGGCCTTGTTTCCCTCCAAATCCGCCGCCTTAACGGATGGCGCTGACTCCGTAAATTCCATAAAAAGCGGCTTGTGCTCCAAAAAAGCCATATCCGTTTTTAGCTGCGACAAAGCCGCATCCGCAACGGGCGTAACACCGGCGACAGCTTCCACAATCTTCAAAGTTTTACCTTCTCTTTTAAAATGCGCATTCTGCGCCCTTGGTATTTCGGGGAATTTCTCATTTACCAATCGCAAAAGATCGGTTCTTTCCACGTCAACTTCCGGTATAATGCGCCGCCCGATAAAACTATAAAATGCAATCTCTAAATTGGAAAAATCCCGGGCAAACGGGATTTGGGACATCACCAGGGATTCATTCAGGGCAACGCCAAGGTTTTTAAGCGTAACATTCGCGGCTTTGCCGCGAGCCGCAATTTGAAAACTTTCATTGTTATACGCTTCGAGCCTCGCCCTTAAAGCGGACCTGACCTCGCTGCGCGACATGCCATCCAAAGGCAAGTCACCTATAATGGTCCGCGGCAAAACCAAATCCGCCCGTTTAAAAAGGTCCAACACAAGCGCACCGGCAGCAATAACCAGAACAAGAACAAACATCGTCATTACCTTCAAAATGACTTTCATAGTCGGATACCGAATATCATATCACACCGACGTTTATTCGTTTTCCTCGCTGTCGATTGTAGCCTTCGGCATTTGCTCCCGCGTTTTCTTTTTCCCGAACAACCACCTTAAAAAACCTTTCCCCTTTTTCATCTGATATTTTGTGCTCTCGAATGTTTCTTTGTGATCACGAATTATTTTTTGAGCCGCATCGCCGACCACTTCCTTGCCTTTATTTAAAATTTCGCCGCCTTTTTCTTTAATCATCTTGCGGGTTTCTTTTCCCTTCCTCGGGGCCAATGTCAAACCCAGCACGGAACCTATTGCGCCGCCGAGAATGACTCCCATAACGATTTTATCGAGATGCCCGCCTGATTGTTTTTCATTATCTGCCATAGTTTTGTTTGTTAATTGGTATAGGAACCTAGGCGTAGTCGGCATAGGCCTTCACGCCCTTGATGAATTTTATCACACTGACCGCGGCATTGCATCCTTCTCCGACGCTTTTTGCAACTTGAGCATTGCCGCCAGTGCAATCTCCGGCCGCATAAACGCCTTTCACATTGGTTTCACCGGTGCGCGGATCCGCAACTATGAATGCATTGCCGGCGCCGGCTCTTGCCAGCCCCAACCGATTTGCAAAATCGGATGCCGTCGCATTTCCAAGCGCCAAGAAAGCCCCGTCGCATGCCATCTCCGAGCCGTCCGCAAAAATCAATCTCTGCAAATTATCTTCTCCTTCAAAACTTTTTATTACCGGTGATTTCATAAGTTTAATTTTATTTTTTGCAATCAATTTTTCCATTTCTTTTCCAATGGAAAAATCTTTACCGTGACTGAGTATTGCAACCTTCGCCGCATGCGCAGCCAGATGTATGGCCTCTTCGGTTGCAAAATTGGAACCGCCCACAATCACCACGCTCTTGTTTTTGAAGAAGAAACCGTCGCATGCGGCACAAAACGAAACTCCTTTTCCCGTCAGTTTCCGCTCATTCTCAATGCCGGACTTCTTAAAACCCATCCCCGAACAAATGATCACGCTTCTTGAAACATACGGCTGCGCCAGCGAGTCTTTAATAACAAAAGCGCCGTCTTCATTTTTCTTTATATCCACCGCGTCGCTATTTAAAAATCGCGTGCCGAACCTTTGTGCCTGCGCTTTTCCATTTTCCAAAAGCGCCTTTCCCGACAAGGTTTCCGCAACCCCGAAATAATTTTCCACCGCATGCGCACGCGCGATATTGGATTTTTCAGGCGAACCGAAAACCAGCGTGGAAAGCCCCGCCCTGCTGCAATAAATCGCTGCGGAAAGACCTGCCGGACCGGCTCCTATAATGAAAACATCACATCTATTTTCTTGCATAATCGGTCGCCTTCGTTACGCGGATTGTTGTAATTTTAATCTTGCCCGGATAACCGCCTTTTTCTTGAACTTTGTCGGCAATTGAATCGGCCAACGTATTGATTCCTTTATCGTCCACTTTCTCGGGTTCAACGACAACTCGAAGTTCGCGGCCCGCATTGATTGCAAAAGCTTTTTTCACACCTTCGAAACTCAGGGCGGTTTCTTGCAGCTCTTTTATTTTCTTAATATATCTTTCAAGTGATTCGGCGCGCGCACCCGGGCGACCGGCGGAAAGCGCATCCGCAGCCTTGACCAGCACGGCTTCTATTGTCTCTTGGGGAGCTGCATCGTGATGAGTCCATGCGGCATGGATCATTTCTTTGGAAAAGCCGTATTGTTCCATAATTTCTTTTGTCAAAACGTCATGGGAGCCGCCAACCTCCTGATCAATAGCCTTGCCAATGTCGTGCAAAAAGCCTCCGACAAAAGCGGTGTGCGTATCCGCGCCCAATTCGCTTGCGAGCATTTTGGCAAAATATCCGACCTCAAAACAGTGCCTCATTATATTTTGGCCGTAGCTGGTTCGAAATTTTAAACGACCAACCAATTCCGCGAATTCCGGCGGCATGTTTTTAAGCTCAAGTATTTTGAGCGTCGCCTCTCCTTCTTTTCGGAGCAACTTATTTACATCTTGTTCCGCCAGCGTTTTTGAACGCAAAATAACTTCTTCGCTAATCACTTTCTCCCGCATTAAACGCCTTAGCGCATGACAAGCGATTTCACGCTGAACCAAATTAAAACAGCTTACGAAAATCGTATTGGGTTCGTCATTAAATACGACGTCCACGCCAAAAAGCTCCTCGAAAAAAGCAATCATTTTTGCACCGCGGCCGACAATGCGGCCTTTAATTTCATCGCGCGGAACCAAAATTTCTCCATGGCCATGCTCGACCGAAGTTGGTGCTCCAAACTTATAAATGGCTTCGGCCAGCACATTGCGGGCGTCCCTGACGGCGCACTCCTGAGTCCATTCCATATCGTGCTGCAAGCGTCCTTCGGCGTCGGATTTAAAAACATCCTCATAATGACTAATCAGTTCCTGTTTTATTCGATCACCCGCGAGACCGGTTATTCCAACAAGCTTATCATTGATTGTTCTTTCGGTTTCGTTTGTCTGCGAACGCATGGCATTCAAGACTTTTTCTTCCGCCTGCACAACTTTTTGCATCTCGGCGATTTTGGCATCGCGTTTTTGCTGGGAAACAACCTTTGTGGCCAGCATTTTATCCATTCTGTCTATCTGCAAGGTAAATTCCTGCTGCTCCTGTTCAAACTGTTTTTTCTTGGAGGCAACGCGCTCGCGTGCTTGCTGAACCGACTGCTTTGCGTTGGCTTGCGCTTCAGCTGCCATTTTATCGGCTTTGACAATGTAATCTTGTTCGTTAAACTTTCCGTAGTTCAAAACATATGAACCGACGATGGCGCCGAGCAAAACCCCCAATGCGGCAAACAAAATATCAATGTATTCCATGTGGAGAATTATAGCACACCAAACGGCGAAATCTCTCTCAATTCCTTAATGATTTGAGGCAACCTCTCCAGCACAAAATTCACGTCTTTTATCGTTGTGCCGCGCCCGAAACTGAAACGCGTAGCCGAATGTGTCCACTCTTCGGGCGAACCAAGCGCCCCGATTACATGCGATTGGCCGATAATTCCCGCACTGCACGCCGAACCGGCGGAAGCCGCAATCCCGCACAAATCCAACTTCATTAAAATAGTTTCGCCTTCAATTCCGTAAAAAGAAAAATTCGCGTTATTTGGCAGACGCATCTTTTTATCTCCATTTAAACGCGCCTTCGGAATCACCCTCAAAACGCCTTCTATCAGCCAATTGCGAAGCGGTACAAGTCGATGGACTTCGGCAACGCGTTCGCTTTGCGCAATTTCAAGCGCCCGCGCAAACCCGACAATTGCAGGCGCATTTTCCGTACCCGAACGCATTCCATATTCCTGCCCTCCGCCCAGAATTTGCGGCAAACATTGCACGCCTTCTTTTATAAAAAGGACGCCGGAGCCTTTTGGTCCGTAAATTTTTCCTCCATTTAAGGTCATCGCATCCACTCCCGATTTTCGCACGGAAATATTCAGATATTGTGCGGCCTGGCACGCGTCCGCGTGAAAAACAGGATATTCTTTTTTGCCGCGTCTCTTTTTTATAATTTCCGCAATCTCCGCAATCGGCTGAATGGTCCCGATTTCGTTATTTGCATACATGACACTAATCAAAATCGTGTCGTCGCGAAGCGCGGCCTTAACACTATCGGCCTTAACCAAGCCGTTCTCGGCAACGTCCAAATACGTAACCTCAAAACCTTCGGCCTCAAGCCGCATCATCGGTTTCAAAACGGAATCATGTTCAATTTTGGTTGTAATTATGTGCTGTCCGTTTTTTTTATAGGCATGCGCAGCGCCCAAAATAAACAAATTATTGCCTTCAGTCCCGCCGCTTGTAAAAACAATTTCACGCCGGCCGCATTCCAGGATTTCAGACACGCTTTCGCGCGCACCATCAACGACCCGTCGCGCTTTTTGTCCGAATTGATGCACGGCCGACGGATTTGCAAAAACTTCGGAAAAATACGGATACATTGCTTTTAGCACGCGTGGATCTACCGGCGTCGCAGCGGCATTATCCAAATACACCAAATGTTTATCGGCCTTTCTCATGCGAGGCCCATTTTACCACTTAGGGACGTGCTGAAAAACCTCTTTTCTGCTGCAATTTTGTCATTTTAGCCGGCAAAACTCGCACTCATTCCCGCTGTTAACATGCCTGTTTAATACGTAAGAAATGCTGATCCACAACACAAAAATCATCACAAATGCCGCGTCAATCGCAAACGGAGCGTAGCCCGACATCATCCACGGACTCCTGCGCATAAGCCTTATTATAAAATCGAACAAAGCGGTGATTCCCTGAATACCGGCGATCCATTGCACGGTGTCGACGATCGTACCGGTGTGCCAATCCCATCTGTAAAACCAATGATAAAGAAGACCGGCGGCAATAAAAGCCTGCAAAGCCAACGGTATTAAAACCAATAAAATCGCCAATCCCGTGCGGGACCAATCCAGATGCATTAATACAATCTGATTTATGACAATAAAAACAATTGTCGGCACTGCGATCACAACTATTGTGAAGAAGATATGATTTAAAATTTGTATTCTTTCTTTATTTTGCATTGTTATACTATAACATATTTTTAGAGTTAGTTCAACCTGTGATACACTCTCTCCATGAAAACGGTTGCGGTTCTGGGCCTTGGCTATGTTGGGTTTCCGCTTGTGGAGTTATTGGTAAAAGGCGGCAAATACAACGTAATCGGCCTCGACATATCGAAAGAAAAAATTGAACGGGCGAGGGAAAATCTAAAGTCTCCGCGCTTTATCGCGACCGGTGATTTTAAGAGAATTAAAGATGCGGATATTTCCGTTGTGTGCGTGCCGACGCCTGTTTATGAAAACTTTAAGCCGGATTACGGACCGGTTGCAAGCGCTTGCAAATCAATTGTCGCGAACCTTAAACATGGGCAACTTGTAATAATCGAATCAACGATCAATCCTGGCACATGCGAAGAAGTTGTGATGCCGGTTTTTGAAAAATACGGATTGCTTGGTGGACGCGATTTTTTACTTGCCCACTGTCCGGAGAGAATTGATCCGGGGAATAAAAAATGGACGCTCATAAATATCCCGCGCAATGTCGGAGGATTGGATGAAGAAAGCGCGGCCGAGGCGGCAAAGTTTTACAGATCATTCTTGCAGGCCGAGGTTAAGGTTTTAAGTTGCCTTAAGGCGGCGGAAGCTACAAAAATTATTGAGAATACATTTCGCGACATAAATATTGCTTATGTTAATGAGCTGGCGATGTCTTTCGACACGCTTGGCATAGATTTGCCTGAGGTAATAGACGGCGCAAAAACCAAGCCTTTTGCTTTTATGGCGCATTATCCCGGGATTGGAGTTGGCGGACACTGCATTCCGGTTGATCCGTATTATCTGATTGAACGAGCGCAAAGCAGCGGATTCACTCACAAATTTTTGAAGCGCGCGCGCGCTGTAAATAACGGCATGCCGGCATATACCGTCAGCTTGTTGGAAAAAGAATTGCAGCAAATTGGCAAAAAATTGCGCGGTACCAAGGTGGGGCTGCTGGGACTGGCCTATAAAAAAGATATCGGTGATTTGCGCGAATCTCCGGCACTGCAGGTTTTGAAAATTCTAAGGAGGAAGAACGCGAAAGTGACGGCTTTTGATCCGTATATTCCCGGAATGTCGGACGTGAAAAGCGCGCCGGAATTAATGAAAAAGTGCGATGCGATAATTTTGGCGACCGCCCACTCGAAATTCATAAAAATCACGCCGCAACAGATGAAAAATGCCGGCGTAAAAATCATAATTGACGGTCGGAATTGCTTGCTGAAAGAAGAAATTTTGGCGGCCGGGATTATATATAAGGGCATCGGACACTAATTTATTAACCTCGCTGCGGCTCGGTCTACATGAAAAAAATACTTTTAAATATATTTTCGGCACTGCTCGTAATTGCCGTTTTTTATTTTCTGGGCCGTGAATTTATTAAGAACTGGGCTGAAATTCGAGCTTATTCATTTCATTTTAATTTCTGGCTGTTGTTTGTTTCGTCTTTGGCTTATTTGGCCACCCTTACGATTTTAGCCTTTGGCTGGCATTTGATATTGCGATATTTGCACCATCCGATTCCGTTTGCGGATACGTTTTTATACTTTTTCATTACGCAGCCGGCGAAATATATTCCGGGGAAAATCTGGATTGGCGTGACGCGCATGAAATTTTGCAAAAGACACGGGATCCCCCATTCAATCACCATGCTCACCACCGGCACCGAAGCGGTTTTGGAAATAATGGCGGGGTCATATATTTCTTTTGTCGCGATTCTGCAGTCGGGTTCATTTGGAAAGTTTTCGCTTTGGGGCACACTAATAATCGCCGTCGCAGGGCTTGTACTTCTAATCCCGCGCGTTTTTTATTTCTTTATCAATTTGTTTTTAAAAATAGTGAGACGCGAACCGATCCCGCGCGAAATGAGAGTGTCTTTTTCCAAATTGTTTGTTTTGCAAATAAATTACCTGGTTGGAATGTTTGGCCTTGGAATCGCTCAACTGCTTTTTTTGCAGTCGTTTGCGCCGGTCAGCTCTTCGAATTTTCCTTTTTTAATAAGCCTGGGAACGTTTTCTTACGTCGCAAGTATTTTGGCCATTTTTACACCGAGCGGGCTTGGCGTACGCGAAGGCATTTGGTACTTGGCGCTAAAGGGGATTGTATTGCCTCACGTTGGCTTCATTTTCGCATTTGTAAGCCGCATTTGGACAATTGTAATCGAGGCGTTGATGCTATTTATTTGCGTGCCGGCCCTTTGGATAAAAGAAAAGAAGGAGATTCTGTGATTTTTTTACTGTATAGTGGCAGCCGAAAATGATTTTAGACATACCTTTTGTAGTTGCGGACGTTGAAACCACCGGCAGCTGCCCGTTTCCGGACCGCGTTATTGAAATTGGCGCGGTTAAGGTTTTGAACGGCAAAATTGTGGATAATTTTTCGACCTTGGTAAACCCGGGGCGCAATATTCCGCCCATTATCACTTGGCTTACCGGAATAACAAATAAAGATGTTGCAAAGGCGCCTTCGTTTATTGAGGTTGCGGAAGATTTTAAGAATTTTTTGGGCGATGCGGTTTTTGTCGCGCACAATGTGCATTTTGATTACAGATTTATGAGCGCGGAGTTTTTGATGGCGGAATATGGACCGCTTAAAAACCCCATGTTGTGCACCATTAAATTAGCGCGCAGAACCTTCCCTGGATTGCTGTATTACAACTTGGTGGACCTGTGCCGAAACCTTAAAATTCCGCTGGTTAAAGCCCACCGCGCGGATCACGATGCGCAGGCGGCGGCGCATATTCTCATAAAAAGCATGAAGAAATTAGCAGCATGCGGATTCGGTGACATGGAAGAATTCGGACGCTTTTATAGAAACTCTCCGGCCGAGTGCGCAAAGATGCTCCAGATGATATAATGCGAATCCATGAGAAACAGAATTAACCCGTTAACCAAGCCAAAACTCATATCAGGTGATTTGAAGAAGCCGGCGTGGATGAAAATAAAGGCTATTTTGCCAAATGCGCGCTATCGGAAAATTAAAGAAACCGCGCATCGGCTCAAAATTGCGACGGTTTGCGCGGAAGCCGGCTGCCCGAATGTCGGAGAATGCTGGGAGAGCGGAACCGCGACCTTTATGTTAATGGGCGACACTTGTACGCGCGCCTGCAAGTTTTGCAATGTGAAACACGGGAAACCGCAACCGCTCGACCCTAACGAGCCTCAAAATTTGGCTGAGGCAATAGCAAAACTGGGTGTCAATTATGCGGTAATTACTTGCGTTGACCGCGATGATGTCCCTGATGGAGGAGCGGAACATTTTGCAAAATGCATCTCATATTTGCGTAAAAATTACTCTAAATTGGTAGTGGAAGTTTTAGTTTCCGACTTTCAGGGCGACTGCAAAAGCATTCAAAAAGTTGTGGCTGCCGCACCCCATGTTTATGGCCACAACATCGAAACAGTGGAAAGATTGCAGGCCGCCGTTCGTGATCGCCGCGCAAATTATCGCCAATCCTTGGGCACCCTTGAATATGTTAAAAAAATCGCGCCAAAAATGAGCACCAAGTCCTCGATTATGGTTGGACTGGGTGAAAAACCGGCAGAAGTTGTGCAAACCATGAAAGATTTGCGCAAAGCTCAAGTTGACTTTTTAACCATCGGGCAATATTTGCGACCTTCTGAATGGAACTTAAAAGTAGTAGAATACATTCCACCGGAGCAGTTTGAAGAATATCGAAAAACAGGAGAAGAATTGGGATTCATATATGTGGCCGCGGGCCCGTACGTAAGATCATCTTACAAAGCAGGAGAATTATTCATTAAAAACGCACTTAAGTAATTTTATGGGACTGATCGACTCCGCCAATCCGCTTAGCGACAAGATGATTCAGGTTCTGGATCACGAGGGAAACTTTGTGAGACCCGCACTTGCCGCAAAGTGGGACGACAAAACTCTGCGCGAAATTTATGAAAACATGGTCTTTTTGCGCATGGCGGACCAGAAATTGATAAGTCTGCAAAGACAAGGACGCTCGGGCTCTTATCCTTCAATTGAAGGCCATGAAGCCTGCCAAATCGGCAGCAGCTTGGCCATAAAAAAGACCGACTGGATTTTCCCGGCGTTCAGGGAATTGGCAATTTGCTACATGCAGGGGATGGAGCTCGAAAAGATATTTTTGTATTGGATGGGTAATGAGTGGGGGAGCAACGCGGCGGCAAATGTTTTCCCGGTTTCAATAACAGTTGGCGGACATCCGCTGCATGCGACAGGATACGCTTGGGCGCTTAAACTACAGAAAAAACCAGACATTACGGTTTCTTATTTTGGTGACGGCGCGACTTCGACCGGCGATTTTTATGAGGCAATGAATTTTGCTGGCGTGCTTAAAATTCCAACCATTTTCTTCTGCCAAAACAATCAGTGGGCAATTTCAACTCCGTGCTCAAAGCAAACCGCGGCAAAAACGCTGGCTCAAAAAGCACTCGCCTGCGGAATTCCCGGGATTCAAGTTGATGGAAATGATATCTTTGCGGTCTATGCCGTGATGAGCGAGGCGTCCGAGAGGGCCAGAAAAGGGCTTGGCGCAACGCTTATCGAAGCCGTTACTTACAGATTCGGGAATCACACTACGGCGGACGACGCAAAAAAATATCGTCCACAGAAAGAGGTCGATGCGATGAGAAAATTTGATCCGATGTTGCGATTGAGACTTTTGCTTCAAAAGAAAAACGCCTGGGACGAAAAATTTGAAAAAGAAGTAATCGCGCGGTCGGAAGAAAAAGTTCGCGCTGCAGTTGAAAAAGCGGAAGGTTTTCCGAAGCCAAAACCGAAAGAAATCTTCGATTATCTGTATGAAAAATTAACTCCGGCGCTTGAAGAGCAAAAAGCCTACCTATTGAATCACCTAAAAACCTATTGCTCTACTCCCTGATATGGCACTTTTAACCATTGCCGAAGCCTTAAATCAAGCATTACTACAGGAAATGACGAACGACAACCGCGTCATGATTTTGGGCGAAGATGTTGGGCAAGACGGCGGCGTTTTTAGAATTACCGACGGTTTGTTGCAAAAATTCGGCGAAGAAAGGGTGGCCGACACGCCGATTTCCGAATCCGGAATAGTGGGAGCCGCTATCGGATTAGCTGCTGCCGGCATGCGCCCGGTTGCGGAAATTCAATTCGACGGGTTCGTTTATCCCGCATTTGATCAGCTTATTTGCCACGCGGCAAGAATGAGAAATCGCTCCCGCGGCAAGTACTCCTGCCCAATAGTCGTGCGATTTCCATATTCCGGCGGCGTTCGCGCACTGGAACATCACTCCGAAAGCATGGAGGTTTTATACATCCACACTCCGGGCTTAAAAGTTGTCTGCCCTTCAACTCCATACGACGCAAAGGGCTTACTGATCGCCGCAATTCGTTGTCCGGATCCGGTAATTTTCATGGAACCAAAACGACTTTATCGCTCGCTTAAAGAAGATGTTCCGGAAGAATCTTACGAAATTCCGCTCGGGCAAGCGCGCGTGATGATTGAAGGAACCGACGCGACGGTAATAGCTTGGGGCTCAATGGTTCCGATAGCATTGAAGGCGCAGGCCTCTTTTGCAAAAGAAAATGTTTCACTGGAAATTATAGATTTGCGCACGCTTTCGCCTCTTGATACCGAAACGATTCTAAATTCCGTTAAAAAAACCGGACGTTGCGTTGTAATTCAGGAAGGTCCGCGAACATGCGGGCTCGCAGCTGAGATTTCGGCTTTAATAATGGAAAAAGCGCTGTTTGATTTGAAGTCACCGGTTGAAAGAGTTACCGGGTTCGACGTGATTCCACCGCTGCTGCAAGCCGAAGATTTTAATATTCCGGACGACAAACGACTAATCGCGGGGATTAGAAAAGTATTGGCCTGAGAAGTTGCGGCGCAACATCCAAAGTGCAAAAATGGATGTATGAAAAAATACATTCTTTTATTCGTACTTGCACTTGGGTTCACCGGTTGCGTTTTAAATAACGACCAGCAAAATAGCAAATTGACGCAGACTCCATCGCCGACCGTTCCGGCAACTTCCACCGCATCTTCTCCGGTTACTTTTGAAAACACCTTTAAAACCGGATTTGAAGGCTATAATTCCGAAGTTACATATAAACTTTCCTATGTCTCACCGGATTTTGAAGTTGCAACCGCAGGCGACGGACAGCAAATTCTTTTAAAAGAAAAAGGCATCACCAATACCGTGGAATTTTTCAATAATGAAGGTCTTGGCGCCGGTTCCGCCGATGAATTGTGGCGGGCGGCCTATGCAAACAAATGTCCGGATTGCAAAAAAGCGGCAACGACATTCCAATTTCAAAATTTACCGGACGCAAATCCCACAAAATACGAGAACGCCACGGACGAATGGATAATCGGCAAAATCAGCGAAAAAAACTTTGGCTTTGTGGTGGCGGACCTCAAAAAGCCTGCAGAAAATGCCGAGAAGATTCTGCACACTTTATCCGCCAGTATATCCAAAACAACACCTGATATTGTGAAATAAAATTATTTTCTGTAAAGCTAGACGCGCATAACAGAATATTGACAGTACAATACCTAGGCGTTAATTTGTCGTACCGTGAATTCATTATTTTTTGACAAATCTTCAATATGAACACTTTAAACAGGTTGGCAGCCTTATCTGCCGCGGCAGTATTGGCAACTCCTAATGTGGCCGAAACAAAAATGAATGGTGACGGACAAATGGGAAATGTCAGTCATCTGAAAAGGCCCGATGTGGCGGATCAAACAAGACGCGCCGCTCAATTGGTGCTTTCAGGAAATTGCGACTCGATGCATACCATAACCAAGCAAACAGTGGGTATTCCGCCAAGCACCCTATCCAGAACCGTTTCGGGGCCGTTTGGAGGAATCGGAGACGATGGCTTGGCCAAAATCGTGCGAATGGAAGCTCTTGCTGCAGAATCGGGAGAACCTGAGTCTTTATCCGTAACGGGGAAAGTGCCGGCATTTAGCGGTAGCGTAAAAATTACCGACAAGGACTTGAACGGTACGGTCGACGGGGTTTTCAGGCAAGAATACGCAGGAAAATTTGGCAATTTAATTAATAAACCGATTCGCAGGGCGTCTTCGGAAGCAATGGCGGATGCCCGGGACTTTTTCAGGGACGCCGTTGAACGCGCGCTTGATCGATGCAGCAGGAGATAATTTGCTATACTAAACCGCGGTATGGCCTACGAATTCAAATTTCCCGATGTCGGTGAAGGAATCCACGAAGGAGAAATCGTGAGATGGCGGGTTAAGGTTGGCTACCAAGTAAAGGAAGACCAGCCGCTGGTGGAAATGGAAACGGCCAAGGCGATTGTTGAAATTCCGTCACCGAAGTCCGGAACCGTGCTGGAGCTTTTTGGCAAAGAGGGGGAAACCGTGATGGTTGGCGCCGTGCTCGCAAAGCTTGATGCGGGGGAAGTTTCTTCGTCAGGCCCGGGCGTCGTTGGCCACATTCCAACGGAAGAAAAAGGCGTTGTTTTGCCTTCGCGCAAGCCGGAATCAAAGCCTGCCGAAATTACAAGCCCACAAGTTTTGCCGCGCGTCAGAAAGTTCGCGCAAGACATGAAAATCGATCTTGCAAAGGTAAAAGGTACCGGCGCAAACGGACAGATTACGGAAGAAGACGTGAGAAAAGCGGTCGAGGCATCCTCACGCAGTGGCGCAGGAGAAGATCATTTTGGTCCGGTTGAATATATGCATTTAAAGGGCATCAGAAAGGCAATTGCCGATCATATGGCAAAATCTCACGCCACTATTCCGCATGTAACTCACATGGATGAAGTGGACGCAAGCGCACTTATAAAATTGCGCAAAAGCAAAAAGGCCGAGGCCGAAAAACAGGGGATTAAACTGACTTATTTGGCTTTTATAATTAAGGCGGCTGCGGAAACTCTAAAAAAACATCCGGCGCTGAATGCTGCGTTTAATGATGAGACCGGCCATGAAATAATTTATAAAAAATATTACAATATCGCGGTTGCGGTGGATACGACGGAAGGGCTTATGCTTCCCGTTATTAAAAATACCGACAAAAAAGATGTGCCGGAAATTGCAAAAGAATTGGCGGAGCTGGCGCAAAAATGCCGCGACAGAAAAATCGACCTGGCGGATTTGCAAGGCGGCACTTTTGCCATCACAAACATCGGTTCGGTCGGAGGAATTTATGCCACGCCCATTGTGGCCTATGGAAATACTGCGAATTTGGGAGTGTTCAGAATTAAAGAAAAACCGGTAGCGATTGATGGAAAAGTGGAGGTGCGTCCGATTTTAAGTTTGGCGCTTTCTTATGATCACAGGGTTGTTGACGGCGCGGAAGCCGCCAGATTTACAAACGATTTAATCGAAAAAATTCCCCGCAGCTTGCTGCGCGGGTAGAATGCTCGCGTGAGCGAGCATATAGTCAAGAGCCATAACAAGAACTTGTTGCTGTATCATTTAGTATGTCCTGCGAAATACCGGAGGAAAGTTTTCAGTA
>JACRID010000042.1 GCA_016220145.1 Candidatus Peregrinibacteria bacterium | reverse complement strand
CCCATTTTTGCGATATCGTGTCGTTAGAAAATTTATTTCGCGCATGGAATGAATTCAAGAAAGGCAAGGAGAAGAAAGCGGATGTTCAGGAATTTGCTCTGAATTTGGAAGATAACCTTTTCGAACTGCATCATAAGTTATTGGACGGGACATATCAACATTCGGCGTATGCTTCCTTCTTCGTGCAGGATCCTAAGCTTCGACACATCCACAAGGCTCATGTTGTGGATAGGGTTTTGCACCACGCCATTATGAACATTATTGAGCCTATTTTTGAAAAAGGTTTTATATTTGACTCTTATTCGAGCAGAAAGGGAAAAGGGACGCATAAAGCGGTGCGCCGGTTTCGGCAGTTTGCATGGAGATTATCACGGAATAATACGAGGACGGTTTGGGCTTTGCAGTGCGATATACGGCGGTTTTTCGATTCTATTGACCATGAAATCTTAAAGAACCTCATTCAAAGGAAAATTGATGACGAAAGAGCCATGGATTTGATTTCAGGGTTGATTGATAGTTTTTGCGTTGAAAAAGAAAAAGGAATGCCGCTCGGGAACGTGACGAGCCAGCTTTTTTCAAATATTTACCTGAATCCATTCGATCAATTCATTAAAAGAAAACTTAGAGTGCCTTTTTATCTGCGCTATGCGGATGATTTTGTAATTTTGGCTGAAGAAAATATCTTTTTAGAAAGGCTGATACCAATTATTGCGGATTTCCTGAAGGAGAAGCTTGCTCTCCGTCTCCATCCGAAAAAGATTAAAATTGGGAAATGGAACCAAGGTGTGGATTTTTTGGGATATATCAGTCTTCCTCATTACACACTCGTCCGAACTAAAACAAAACGACGGATGTTAAAGAAAATTCAGAAAAGATGTCTGGAATTTCTGGACGGCAGAATCGACGAGTTTACGTTTACGCAAAGCCAACAATCGTATCTTGGGATTTTGAAACATTGCCGAGGATACAATGTTGAGGTGCAAATTAAAACTTTAACTAAATAGCACCGCCTCTTGCCTGTGAGGATTGAAGAAGAGGTGTGTGTTAACTATTTTCTTGAATTCTTCTTCGGCGACTTTTTTGCTCTTTGTAGGAATGGAAATTTCCCAAAGAGTGCCGGTTTTTAGACCTGTAATCTCGGCGAATTTAAGTCGCTTTTGAATCGTTGAAAGCTTGGAAAGGCCAACAAAGTCAGGTTTTTCGCGCACCAGTAATTTGTATTTAACGACGTTTTCGTCAGCCGGAGCGGTATTTTTCTCCACCGCCACGAATTTCTCCTTCTTGGCATCGAAAATGAGCGTTTCCTTTGGGAATTGCACTTTTGCCACTTCTTTATTCGTATTTAAAAGCACGCCGCTTTGAATAAGCTTTTTGAGCGTTTTCTGGAGATCAAATCTGCCTTTCAGGCCGAGCCCACGCACGAAGCGAAGCGGAGTGCGCTCTAAAATAGAAGGATTTGCGTCAGCAAATCCAACATGGAGCGCAGCGGAAGGCGAGGCTACTGCATTACTGCGCCCGTAGGGCGCAACCTTGTATTCAAGCTCTACATGAGTTGTCCTCTTTAGGCCAACCTTGTCCCGGCCCATGCGTTTCAATGCCATTTCATGAGTCTCGGATTCATTGTCGGTGATTATAAGCGAAACATTCATTTGCAGTGAATTTGCCGGTTTTTCATAATTTTTCAGAGGCAACAGCGGAACTGTTTTAACAATAAGATGCGGAGTGCGCTTTTTATCGCCGGATTTTTGCGCCTCGATTGCGTCCCGCATTGATGTGAAAAGCTTTTCGCTGGCCACGGAATCGCGTTCAAGATGCGGCATCACGCCCATAACATTTCCTGTAGGATTACAAACCGCCGCCAAATTAAACATCGCGCCATTTGGATTCACGGGGAAGTTATCCAGCATCACGCCGGCCTTGTCGCAATATCTAAAAACCATTTGGCCTTTGTCCTGCAGTTGATGCATTAATTCCGCTATGTCGCTTGTGAAGCGGCCTTCGCCATGCGCTATAGGCGCGTTCAAAATTTCTCCTTCATGCATATTCCAAGTGAACATGCAGGTGCCTTTTTTGGCCACGCATTTAAAGTGTGTCCAAGTGTTGAAATAGCCGGTTCCCAGCACTTCGCCGTCTTTTATTCTCTTATTTCTGGCAAGCGCCATGGCGAGTTTGTTGCCGGTAGCGCCCGGAATTAAACCGGATTCAACCAAAATTTGTGCGCCATTGCAGATGCCCAGAACCGGCTTTCCCTTGGCCGCTTCCGCTTTAATAACGTCCATTATCGGGTCAAGAGAGGCAATAACGCCCGCTCGCCCGCGATCTTCATAAGAAAACCCGCCGCCGATTACATAACCGTCATATTCCTTCAATTTTTCGCGGTCGTCATTCCAGCGAAAGAATTCGCCTTTCATGCCGCAGCGATTGATTTCGCGCCGCGTTTCATATTCGGTGTTAAGCCCCGGGAACTGAATTATTGCGATTTTTGTCATAAAGTTTACTTGTCATCGCCGATTTAATCGGCGATCTGCTAGATCCCCGCTTAAAGCGGGGATGACAGGAGTATGCGAGGATGACGCTACGCGTCACTTTAGTTTGTCGCGCAGGCCTTCCATCCATGCCGTGCGGATTTTGGCGAGTTTTATGTCGAAAATTGTCTTGCCGAAATCAAATGCGATCAATTTTGGTTTGTTTGTCGTGAATCCAAGTTTTATCAAAGGTATTCCTGCTGCGTTTGCCAGTGACCTTGCTCTGCCGGCGTTTCTTCGTGAAATTTCTAAGACAAATCCGCCGGTTTCGGAGAACAGTTTTTTGTCTGCCCTAAGCGGTTTTACCTTCTTTTTTGGTGTTGATCGTTCGTCGATTGTGCTTATCACTATTTTTGCGCCAACTCGTCCGTCGCCGCTTCCGCTAATGCACATTTCCGCGACTGCGCATGCCAATCCTCCGTCCGAAATATCGTGGCAACTTTCCACCAATTTGTTTGAAATCAAATCCGTCACAACATTAATTTCTTTTGAAACTTCTCTAAAATCCGGCTTTGGAACGTTTGCGCCAAGTTCGCCCATCAAATTGTAATATGCGCTTCCACCAAGTTCATCTTTGCGCGGACCTACAATAAATAACAGATTTCCTGGAGATTTAAGCTTTATTGTAACCGCCAAATCGGTGTTATCCAGTTTTCCAAGAGTTGAGATTCCAGCTTGCGGTGCGATTGATCCGCGAGGCGAATGATTATAAAGGCTCACGTTTCCGGAAATGCAGGGCAGGGGAATAATTTCTTCTTTTAGGCCGAGCCGAAGCTCGGCTACTGCATTACTGCGCCCACAGGGCGCAATCTTTACTCTCTTGGGTTTCTTTTTTGAGTCCTTTGTATCTTCTTTTGGAGCCTCCGGTTTTGGCTGGCGTAAGCCGATTCCTCTAAGTGCGTCCGCAATTCCTTTTACTCCCATAACAAATTCCCACATTTGATATGGATCTTCCGGATCTCCATAATTCAAACAGTCGGTGATGCACCAAGGAGTCGCGCCAACCGCCGCCACATTGCGGCAACTTTCAACTACTGCGTTTGCAGCCTGCCAATACGGGTCTATCAAGCCATAAAATGGATTTGAGTCTGTGGAAAGTGCAATGCCAATCTTTTTAAATTCTGCAGGAATGTCATCGCGATTTCTAAATGGAGCCATGACACCGGCATCAGCTTGGCCCGATTCAATCACCGAAAGTCCCTGAACATTTTTGTCGTAAGATTCATAAACCGGCATTCGGCAAGCAATATTTTCGTGCGCCAATAATTCCAAAAATACTTTTTCCAGGTTGCGTGGTTCCGGCAATTTTGGCTCTTTAAAGGCCTTGCGGGGCTGTTTGAATGGTCTGTTATATAAAAGACCGGACGTAATGTCCGTCGCCTTTGCGTTGCAAACCGCTGTGCCCTCATACTTCAAAACGTAATCTGGTCCTTTTGTAACTTTTCCGATCACGGCGGCCTGCGCTCCCTTTGCGATTTCCGGCAGCGCCCACTTTTCGTTGTAATGCTTCAAGATCATCTTTGTCAGGTCTTTTGGAACAATCCAGCACATGCGTTCCTGAGTTTCGGCGCACGCGATTACCTGTGGCGGCAAGCCCTGAACCGAAACCGGAATTTTATTCAAATCTATTTCCGCGCCATAACCAACGCTAGCCACCATTTCAACAGTCGAACACATCATTCCTCCTGCGCCCAAATCCTTAAATCCAACCTTGGAAATCAGCTTTTTGCTCTTCAAAATCTGGAAAAGATCGTATGTGGATTCCATTATGTGGCGCTTCAAAAACGGATTCGGTTCTTGAACCGCGCCTTTGTTTTGCTCTTTTTCGTCTTCTTTTAATTGAAGCGATGCGAAAGCCGCGCCGCCCATTCCGCTCATGTCTGTCGGCTTTCCAACCAAAATGATGTCGTGGCTGACTGCACCAGCGCCTTTTGGTGCGCGACTGTGCAAAATCTCGTCTTCACACAAAACGCCGAGGGTAACCACGTTCACCAAGCAGTTGTCATTAAAAGTTTCATGAAAATAAACATCGCCGCCAATATTTGGCACGCCAATCGGGTTTCCGTAGCCGGAAATGCCATCAATAACGCCGGATGCAATCAGTTTTGTCTGGTTTCTCTTGATGTCGCCAAAGCGCAGAGGATCTGCTGTCGCGATCACATGCGCGCCCATGCACAAAACGTCGCGAACGTTGCCGCCAATTCCGGTCGCCGCGCCTTCATAAGGCACAACTTGAGAAGGATGATTGTGGCTTTCATGAGAAATTACAATGCCATATCGTTTTCCGTCAATCTTTGCGATTTCGATAATTCCGGCGTCTTCACATGGTCCAAGGAGCACGTTCGGTCCGCTTGTCGGCAACATTGAAAGGTGGCGCCTGCTGGATTTATAAGAGCTGTGTTCCGAGCCCTGAATCCCCCAAATAGTGGCTTCCGTAAGCGTCGGATTGCGGCCCAGCATTTTGTTGATTTTCTTTGATTCTTGAGGTGTCAGCCCGATTTTATTCTGCTTTAAAACTTGAGCCAGTTCTTTATCGGACATTTTAGCAAGCTCAAGGATTTTTTCGCTGTGCGGCATAATACGGTGAAAAGGTAACTTATATGATTGGTTAAGTCAACGGATTGGCTGTGTGGCATTTCCCTCGAACAGTGGAGCGCAGCCCTCCTTCAGCCCCGCCTTGCGGGGCTTCCGGAGGACGCTCGCATCATGATGCTCGTTCTGCTTCCTTAAAAAATGTTCTCAGAAAATGCCACACAGCCAATCGTGTGTGTGGCTTAGTTAGACAAGTCTTCCGTTTTCCAGTCTAACAACTTTTTGTCCTATCAAATCCACAAGCGGCCTGTTGTGAGTGGTAAGCAGCACCGTCACACCGCTCAAATTTATCTTTATTAAATTTTTTAAAACCTGTTTTGCGTTTTCCAAATCCAAATTGCCGGTGGGTTCATCCGCCAAAATCAATTTTGGTTTGTGCACAAAAGCCCTGGCCAAAGCCACGCGCTGCGCCTCGCCGCCCGAAAGTTCATGCGGGAAATTGTCCTGCAAATGGCGAAGTTCAACGGCCTCAAGCGCCTGAGGCACAAGCTCCGTTATCTGCGTCAAATTGTAATCGCACGCTTCCAGCGCAAACGCCACATTTTCAAAAACCGTTCGCTGCGGCAGCAGTTTGTAATCTTGAAAAACGACGCCGAGGTTGCGCCTGTATTGCTGCATTTCCTCGCCGTTAATGTGGCTGATATCTTTTTCATTAACCAAAATCGCGCCTTCGGATGGATGCAACGCGCCAATTATCATTTTTATAAGCGTTGTTTTGCCTGCGCCGGAATTTCCAACAATCGAAACAAACTCGCCCGGTTTAATTTCAAGATTAATATCTTCTAAAATCGTGCGCTGCCCGAATCTTTTTGTAACGCCGTCGAAAAGGATCACGGATTCATTTTAGCACAATTTATTTATGAAATTTCTCGTGTATTTCTCGTAACCGCTGATTGGTAAGATGCGTATAAATTTGTGTTGTAGTGATGGAGGCGTGTCCCAACATCTCCTGAACGGCGCGGATATCAGCGCCATTTTGCAAAAGGTCGGTTGCGAACGAATGGCGCAAAGTGTGCGGGCTGACTTTTTTTGTGATGCCTGCCAGCATCGCATATTTTCGCACCAATGCTTGGATTGAAACCGTCGTCAGTCTGCGGTTCTCGCCTTTTGTGATGTCGCCGGAAATCGCGCGCGGACGTGCTGTGTTTATAAATAGCGGCTCATAGGCGTCGTTTCGCGCCTTTATATAATCCTCAATTCGCTTTGCCGCATGCGCCGACAAAAAAACGATTCGCGGCTTTTTTCCCTTTCCTCGGACCATAAACTCGCGGCGCTTTAAATCAACTTGGTTTCGGCTAAGGCTTGCAAGTTCGCTCACGCGCAGGCCCGTGGAATAAAGCGTTTCCAAAATAGCCAAGTCGCGCAGCATGGAACTTTTATGCTTTTCGGCAGCCTTTTTTTTCTCGGACTTTGGTTGAGCCATTTCTTCCACCGCCTTAAAAAGCCTCTCAACTTCCTCTCGCGTCAAAAATTCCACTGTCCTTTCCGGGATTTTTGAAAGCTCAACCTTTTCCGGTGCCAGCGTCTCAATGTCATTCTTAATCAAATATTTCAAAAACGCCCGCAGCGCGATTATGTGATAGTTCTGGGTTTTTTTGCCAAGCACGCCGCCTTTTTCATCTTCCAGGCCGAGCCGTGGCGAGGTTGGGCTAAGGCCTGATGCCGTCCCCAAGCTGGGGTGGCCTACTGCATTACTGCGCCCAAAGGGCGCATCCTTCTTAGCCCGATTTAAATTAATCCTGTATTTTTGCACTAGCGGCAGGTCAATTTTTTTCGCATCAATATCGCCTGCAAATTGCAAAAATCTGCGCAAATAACGGCTGTAGTTATCTATGGTTTTTAGCGACTGATTCTTTTCTATTTCACAGTGCTCGAGAAATTGTTGGATTAGAGCCTGCAGGTTGACCATATCTTATAAAAGAATACAGAAGAAAACTTTAATTATAAAGTTGAAGTCTCTGATCTTTCACCATATTCCCAAAAAGCGACCGTGGATTCATGGCTTGGACAAGGGGTAAAAAGGGCTTGCGAAGTGTTCCGTAGGGTGGTTTTGTAATACAAAAAAACTTGACACCGAAAAAGGGGGCCAAAAAATTTTT
>JACRID010000040.1 GCA_016220145.1 Candidatus Peregrinibacteria bacterium | reverse complement strand
TGTGCGAAAATTCGGGGTACCCGCGTAAGCGGGTCGCAGCGACGAAGGCGTATCAGGTTTGATACGGCGAGGAGCTTTGAAAAATTTGCAGCCAAAATGACAAAATTGCAGCAGAAAAGAGGTTTTTCAGCATGTCCTTAATTTGTGCGAGCACCCGGAAATGGATCCACGTCGGCAGCCGGATTAAAATCGGGCGGAGTCGGAGTAACGGGATTTGTTACGCCCTGCAAACTTGGAGCCTGTATTTTTGGGAAAGCTTTAAATTTTGGCAAAGCCTTTGGAAATGCCGGCGTAGTTATGGCATTTTGAAGTTCCTGCGGACGGATGTTTGTTCTGTATACCCAAATTACAGCAAGAGCAAGGACGGCACCGATAATGATGCCGATAACGAGTATAACCATCGGCCTTTGAGATTGAGATGAATTCATAGTTTTGTTTTGGTTATTTATATATTTATTTTATATTGTTACATGTTTATTGTAACATATGAGTCGACGTAAGTCAACTTTCGTATGTAACTTCCCTTCCCCTAAATTTCGCATTCAGTTCCCCGTTTTCGCACACAATGTTACCTTCAATCACCGTCACCACCGGCCAACCTTTCAGCCTCCAGCCGGAATAAGGCGACCAGCCGCATTTTGTTTTATAGCCGTTTTGCCCAACCGTCATTTCTTTGCTCATGTCCACAATCGCCAAATCGGCGTCGTAACCGGCTTCAATCTTTCCTTTCCCTTTAATTCTCAATAATGCCGCCGGATTTGTAGATGTAAATTGTGCGACGTCGCGCAAAGTAAGTTCGCCGTGATTTACAGATTCCAACAAAAGCGGCAATAAAGTTTCCACCCCCGGAACGCCGGACGGCGCAAGCGAATACGGCTGCTCCTTTTCGGCTTTCGTATGAGGCGCGTGATCGGTGGTAACCGCCTGCAACAGGCCTTCCTTGAGCCCTTTCCAAAGCGCTTGTCTGTCATCGTTTGTGCGAAGCGGCGGATTAACTTTTACAAAATTCCCGCGCTCGGCGTAAGCGGCCTGCGTCAAATACAAATGATGAGTCGTGCAGTCCGCAGTCACCTTTTCACTTTTAAATTTTCGCAATTCTTCCACCTCCAGCTCCGTGGAAAGATGGGTCACATGCACTCGCGCATTATATTTTTTAGCCAGATGCAAAATCGTTTTCACCGCTTGATAAGCGGCTTTCGGGCTTCTTATTAAAGAATGAACACTCGTATTCTCGGTGCCGGCATACTTTTTTGTATTTTCTTTAATCACATGCTCGTCCTCCGCATGAACAATCACAAATTTTCCAAGTTCAAACAATTTTTCGTAAACATTCAAATCGCAAACCAGCAAATTGCCGGTTGTCGAACCCATGAAAGCCTTAACTCCTGCAATCCCGTGCGCCAGATTGATCTCCTCCAAATTATCCTGAGCCAAGCCCATGTATAAGCCAAAATTGACGTGTGACTTTGCGGCTGCAATTTTGCGTTTTTCCTCCAACGCTTTAATGGTCAACGTTGGCGGGTTCGTATTTGGCATGTCAAAAACGGTTGTAACTCCACCAAATGCCGCCGCGGCAGACCCTGTACCAAAATCTTCCTTTGCCGGAAACCCAGGATCCCTAAAATGCACATGCATATCGATCGCGCCAGGCAGAATAAAAAGCCCGCTGCAATCTTTTTCGCGCGCGAACTTTTCAGTTACTTTCCCTATTTTATAAATTTTCCCGCCTAAAATTCCCAGATCACCATTCACCAGACCGGTTGGCGTTACGATCGTGGCGTTTCTGAGAACAAGGTCTATCATATTTTAATTACCCAATTACGGAGTTTTGCCGAAGAGCAAGGCCAGAAGCGCCATTCTCACCGCAACGCCGTTTGAAACCTGCCTGAAGTAAGCCGCGCCCGTCAAATCGTCCACGTCCGGTTTAATTTCCCAAATTCTCGGGAGCGGGTGCATGATCAGCTGTTTGGTATTTTTCGCCTCAACCAACTCGCGCGAAAGGACGTACTTATTGCGGTGCTTTTCATAATCTTTCTGATTCGTGAATCTTTCCTGCTGAATTCGCGTCATATAAAGGACATCCGCCCACTTCATCGCCTCGCCCATGTCCTCGGTCTCTTTATAAGCCAGATTTTTTTCCTTCAGCATCCTGCAAATCGGCTCCGGCATTTTCAGTTCAGCCGGCGAAACAAAGATCAACTCAACATCAAAGTGCGAAAGCATGGAAGAAAGCGAATGCACCGTCCTTCCGTATTTCAAATCTCCGACCATCGCCACCGTCAGTCCGTCGATTTTGCCGATTTCCTTTTGAATCGTGAACAAATCCAGCAGTGATTGCGTCGGATGCTCGTTAATACCATCTCCGGCATTAATCACAGGGATTCCGGCTCCACGAGCCAAATTCTCGGCCGCACCGTCATCGGAATGCCGAATCACCGCCACGTCCGCGTAACTCTCAATAACTTTTCCTGTGTCAAAAAGCGTTTCACCTTTGCTAAGTGAAGAAAATTGCGCGCCAACAACCGACATCACACTCCCTCCAAGTCTGTGCATCGCGGTTTCAAAAGAAAGCCGCGTACGCGTCGAAGGCTCGTAAAACAAAGACGCCATCAACTTCCCTTTCATCAAATCGCCCCACTTCTTTTTTGAAGAAAACGGCACCATTTTGGCGGCCATTTTCAGCACCGCTTCAATGTCCCCACGATTGAATTGCTTTGCGTTTAGTATGTCTGCGCCTTTGAATTCCATCGCATATACTCTAGCAAAAAGTACGATTAAAGTGTAATCTATCGCCAAACTCTACTGAACTATGGCCAAACTGATACTGGCGGATGGAACGACTTTTGAGGGGAAACCGTTCGGAGCGAAGACGGATGCCCAAGGAGAAGTCGTTTTTAATACCGGCATGGTTGGCTATCCGGAAAGTCTGACCGATCCTTCTTATAGAGGGCAGATTTTGGTGCTGACTTATCCCTTGGTGGGCAATTATGGCGTTCCGGACGATTCCAAGGATAAATGGAACATAAAAAAGCACTTTGAAAGCGGCGAGATTCAGATTCGCGGGCTTATTGTATCTGAATATTGCGAGGAATATCACCACTGGGATGCAAAGCGCAGTTTGGGAGATTGGATGGAAAAATATAATATTCCCGGACTTAGCGGAATTGATACGCGCGCGCTGACGCAAAAGTTGCGAGAACACGGCGTGATGCTCGGACAAATGGTGCAAGACGAACATGAGCCCGACAAGGTAATTCGCGATCCTAATGAGGAAAATCTGGTTGCGCAGGTCAGCATAAAAAAACCGATCGTTTATAATCCGGGGCCGCGGAAAAAGAGAATTATAGCAATCGATACAGGAATTAAAAATCATATTATAAGGAGTTTCTTGGAACGAGATGTTACTTTTATTCGCGTCCCGTGGAATTATGATATTTGGCGCTCAAAATTTAAGTTTGACGGACTTTTTATTGCGAACGGGCCGGGCAATCCGGCGGTTTTGGAAGAAACCCACGCGGTCGTGCGAAAGGCTTTGGAAAGGCAAATTCCGACATTCGGAATTTGCCTTGGAATTCAAATAATGGCTATTGCTGCAGGTGCAAAGACTTACAAATTAAAATACGGCCACCGCGCGCAAAATCAGCCGGTGATCGATCTTCAAACAAAGCGCTGCTATCTGACTTCTCAAAACCACGGCTTTGCGGTAAATGCAAAAACCTTGCCGAAAGATTGGAAAGTTTGGATGGTGAATGCAAACGATAAAACAATCGAAGGCATTCGTCACAAAAAATTGCCGTTCATGGCCGTGCAATTTCACCCTGAAGCAACGCCGGGACCGACGGATACCGGCTACCTGTTCGACGAATTCATAAAAATGTTATAAAATCGGAGCAATACGTATCCTTTAACACTCCAAAATATGAAAAAACATTTGCTGGCTTTAGTGGCCATGGTTTTCTTGGTTTTCCCAATGTTGGCGCAAGCTGCCACCATTAATAAGGTGGAAGACGTCATCCCTCAGAACTCCGCAGTTACTTTCGAATTGTCGTTGTCGGGTAAATTAAAGGAGCTTTTGGGGCCTCTTATTCAGGATGCGGCAAAAGGGCCTTTGGCATCTGCGGACGAAGCCGAGAAAGCCAGATATCAACTCCTGCTGGACAAATGGCTGCGCGGAGACAGGGTTTTCGCAAGTGTAGCTGGCGACGGAAGTTCATTTGTATCCATGCCAGTGACGGATGACGAATGGACAACAATTATAACCGGCGATGAAAAATCAACTTACGGTTCATCGGATATATATAAAGATCCCGTTGCGTCAGGATACTTTGTAAAATTGGGCGGCTTTTTAGTCGGCGGGCCGACGAAGGAAGCTCTTTATAAGGCAATTGATCTTGCGGATGGCAAGGAAACGCTTTCCCTTGGCGGCGATCAGGACTATATGAGCATGTCCAATTCCTATCTGTCACCTGCCGCGTTGGCTTTTACTATGAATATCAAATCCCTTCTGGCCACATTGAAACCATTGCTTGAGTCGCAATCCGATGAAGGTGGAAACAAAATGGGCTCGGTGGTAACCGATTTATTGTCACTGTATAAATTTTTGGGCGGCAGTTTTAAGCAAGTGGACAACGGATACAAATTTAATTTCAAGGTTTTGGGCAATCTCGAAGAGATGACAAAACAGGGATTCAGCCTTAATCCGGGTGGAAGTTTTATACCGAGCTTATACAAAAAGTTCAATCCTATGAAACCTATTTGGTATGCCGAAGGATATAATCCAAAAGCAAACTATGCGCAGTCGCGCAAATTGTTGGACAAAATAAATACGCAGGTCGGAAACGACAGCCAGGATATTTTCGCGTTGGCCAAAAAAGAATTGGGGCTGGATCTTGCCGAAGTTTATAATACTTTTGAAAAAGGATTTGCATTTGCGGCCGGGTACGATTCCGCCTCCGTTCTGCCATATCTGACCATGATGGGAGATGTCAGTTCAAATAAGGAGGCCGGCACAAAATTGGCAAATGATCTTGCCGGCACTGTCCGCAACACAATTAAAGAAGTTCCTAAAGGAATAATCAAAGAGGTTAAGAACAACGGTTTTACAAAATTTGAAATCAATTTATCTAAAATTGAGGATTATGATGGCCCTCCTTTATCCAAAATCACGTTTATAATGGGCGTAACCGACGACGGTTTATTTATAATTTCGAACTATCCGGACATTGAGAATTCAAGCACACGCACCGGTTTGACGTTAGATGTCCCGTCCGGCGAACTTTCGGGCTTTGCATATTTAAATATGCGCAATGTGTGGGGATTTATCGATGATTTCCTGACTTGGATCGAAAAAACAAACACTGCGAACAAACCGGATTTGGATTTTTACAACGGCTATTATTCCGTCCTTGAGAAAATTTACGGCTGGAAAGACCTCACCATTGTTACCCTGTCAACCGCCACGGAATCAACGGTAACCGGAACGATTGCAATTGATTCCGCAAAACATGAAACCTACGCCAATGTTGTGCGGAATTTGAAATCGGATGACACGGACAAGGATGGAACAAGCGATTATGAGGAACTTTACATATATAACACGCCCGTTGATAAAGCGGACAGCAATAACGACGGGATTAATGACGTTGATTCGCTTAACAAAGGATTGAATCCCAAAAACGGGAAAAGATTATTTAAAGATGTGAACGAAGGCAATTTTTACACCGGCGATGCCGCGTTCTTGTATCAACGGGGAGCGATTTCTGGTTATAAAGATGGAACATTTCAGCCGGGCAGATATGTTAATCGTGCGGAATTTATAACAATGGTCATGAAGGCTTTTGACTCTAATCCGACCGATTTTCTCGGAGTTGATTTGAGCGTGAAAAGCCCGCTTTCAACAATCGAATCCCAGCCCTTTGCGGATGTACCGCAGAACGCATGGTATTACACTCCCGTTTCAAAAGCTTATTCGGCCGGATTTGTGTCGGGAAACCGGGATAAAAATACCGGCGGATACTTGTTCAGGCCCGGAGATAATATTACGCGCGCGGAGGCTTTGGCGATTTTAAACAAAACTTCGACAACTTTGGGCAAAACGCGAGATACGAATGTTTCATGCTCAAAAACCCCGTTTACGGATGTTTCGACTAAAGACTGGTTTTGCGCTGCGGTTGCGAACGGCTATGCCAATGGCATAACAAAGGGGAAAGGACCAAAGTCATTTAAGCCTTTTGACAGCTTGACGCGCGCCGAGGCTGCGGTGATGATCAGCCGGACTTTGCAGAAAGACGTGGAACTGCTCAGCAAAGGAACTAAATCCGCAGGGGACCTTGCGGCGCCGATGTCCGGACTTTTACCCTGGTTTTAATTGATTGCCATACTTAACCGATGCGCAGACAGAAAACAGCCGTTATGCAGTGGTTTTGGGATCTACTCGACATTATGCATTTTGTTACAGACGCGATAATTATCGCCTTTTTGGTGGCGGACGGAATTCTGGTTATAGATTTTATACGCAACGGACTAACAGGCCCCATGGGAAAATTCTCATGGGGTTTGGTGCTGTTTTTTCTGGCCGCGCTGACGTGCTGGATTCTGGTTTTTTATGGAAGTTTCATTGAACCGCGATTTATCACAATAAAGCGGGAAACCGTCCAATTAAATGAAAACCCGGCGCAGACAATGCGCGCGGTTTTAATTTCCGATACGCATTTCGGACCTTACAAACAAACAGGATTTGCGCAAAAAATTGCGGAACGTGTTTCAACTTTGAATCCGGACGTTATTTTCCTGCTTGGAGATTTTATTTATGACGACGAAAGCGATGTGCAATATTTGTCTCCTTTTAAGAATTTAAAAGCGTCGCTCGGCGTTTTTGCAATACTTGGAAATCATGATTATGGAAACGGCCGCGGTTATAAAGATTGTGGGGCGAAGGGAGAAGCCCGAGCAAAGAAAGTGCATGAAACTTTGGAGGGGTTGGGCATTAAAGTTTTGGTTAATGCGGGCCAAAAAATCACTTTTGAGGGCAAGGATATCTTTATTTTGGGAGTTGATGATTTATGGACAAAACGCGCGGACATCGCTTCGGCAATTCAAACTTTCGGTCAGGCAAAAACTCCTCGTCCGAGCATTCTGATAGCTCACAATCCGGATTCGGTAAAAACAGCCGAAAAACTGGGAATTGATTTGGTCTTATCCGGTCACACGCACGGCGGACAAATAAGGTTGCCTTTTTGGGGCCCTGTGCCGCCGCTGCCGGACACTCTCGGCCGCAAATATGACAAAGGGCTTTTCCGGTTCGACAAAACGCAGCTTTATATAACCAGCGGCGTCGGAGAAATAGGCGCCAGGGCAAGATTGTTTGATCCGCCGGAGATCGTTTTAATGAAAATAAAGTTTTAATTCAAAATCCCTAGGTTCTAACCCGAAAAGCAATTTTTCTTGAAGACTTCAGATGGCGTGAGGTAATGAAGCCGTTTTCTGGGACGAGTATTAATCAACTGAACTACATTGTCCAGCTGGTCTTGAGTAATTGGGGCAAACGGACTCTTC
>JACRID010000039.1 GCA_016220145.1 Candidatus Peregrinibacteria bacterium | reverse complement strand
TTCCACGTCAAAATACTGCTCCAGACCTTCGGGCAGAAATGCCCAGAAAAAATCATCTTTCATTGAAATTTGGGGTTAAATATATTTTACCCCCAAATTCTATCTTAAAAACTTTTTCAAAGGAAAAAACGTATGATCCGAGAATGTTCGGGGGCGGCGCCCCGCCTTGCGAGGCGCCGCTATTATGTGATAGAATAATATGATTTAATAACAACACTACTTATGGAAAGAAAAGGAGCTTATGTTAAAGGACACGCCGGTCATGTGAGGAACGTCGGCATGTATCGCCTCTATATGCAAAAGGCCAAGAAGTGGAGAGGCCCGATTACGGCTTTTGTAGCCGTGCTTATGGTGTTTGGTCTCGCTCCGTCCGTTGGAGACGAGTTTCAGGCTTCATTGCTGACAAATCCCGGCACAGAAACGGCAATAAAGGCCAATCCCGAACAGGCGCGAAAAATAATGCTTAATTCTCTGGCCGAATTTATCAACGACTGCGAGAGATTTAAGATGACCGAGTGCGCTTCCGCAGGCCGTGGGCTGGTAAAAGATGTCATTAATTCCGGCGACAGACTTTTGGAATTGCTGCCTGCCATTGAAGATTATGAATCCCGTTACGAACACGAAGTCGCGGTGAATGCCTGTAAATTTGACCTTAACGGCCTTGTTCTCAAAGGAAAGGAATTGAAGAAAAGCGTTGCCGGCTTCACGGAAAGATATGGAGAAGCTCTTGGAGTTGCTTCCTTGACCGAAAACGCCAATAAATTGAGTTCTTCCGTTACTTCTCTGGACGAACTGGTCTCCTCGTGCACTCTGAATTAGAGGCTGACTGAGTAGTTCTTTCTTCGAACAGTGGAGCGCAGCCCTCCTGCGCCCTCCTCCTGAACGCCCCTAGCGAGGCCGAGAGAACGAAGCACACTCGCTTCAATAATCTGTTTTTCAGCATGTCCTTAACTGTTCTCAGAAAAAACCACACAGTCAGCCTTTCTGTTTTTGGAATATGTTAGAATGCGTACCGTTTTTATGTTTATATTCAATATAGGAGGACTGTTACACAAGCACCAGGGTTCAAAAGTTGATTTTGATATCAATGCTGTGCTTAAGTTGGATCCTCAAGATGGCGTGGTTTTAACAGAACCGGTCAAAGGCCATGTTCAAATTTTAAAATTGCCGCACGAGCTTAATGTCCAAATAAAAAATCTGCATACGGAGGCCAAATGCGAGTGTGCGCGCTGCCTAGAATCTTTCACATGCACCGTTGATGTGCCATTGGTTTCGCGCGAATTTATAATAGATCTTCAGGAGAGGGACATCGGTGAGAACGAGGAGGTTGACTATATTGAAAAAAATCGCAATGAGATAGATCTTGGCCCGATGGTAAGGGAGGAAATTCTCTTGCATTTTCCGATAATTCCGCTATGCTTCGAAGGCTGTAAGGGGCTTTGTGATAAGTGTGGAATTAACTTGAACTCAAAAACTTGTTCCTGCCCCCGCGATACGGAGGTAAGACTTACACCGTTTAAACTCCCTTGAACCCACAATTTTATGGCAAAGCATCCGGTACCCAAGAAAAAAGTATCCAACGCCCGAACGGCCAAGCGCTATGCTGCGTTTGCCAATAAGAAATATAAGAAAATAAAGGCGTTCGTTAATGTTGTAAAATGCAAATCCTGCGGTAATCCTTCACTCAATCAGCAGGCTTGCCCAAGCTGCGGGAATTATCGCGGTCGCAGTGTTATTAACATGGGCAAAGCGGTCGAAAAGATCACAAAAGTAAAAGCTTAATGTCATCCTGTCCCGCTAAGCGGGATCAAGATCTAGATTCCGGATCAAGTCCGGAATGACACAATTTGAGACTAACAACCTAATTTGTTCTTTCACACATATGGCAAGTTCTCGCCATCTCGGCAGGGTGATAGTGTTTCAAACATTATTTGCTTATGAATTTCATGGCGGGGATCCGGAAGCCGTTTTGGAATATATAAGCCGAGAGTTTGAAGGCAAGATTTCGGATTTAAGTTTTGCCTATGAACTCTTGAACGGCGTGCTTAAGCACAGGGAGGATATTTTGTCGTTGATAAAAGAAAACGCTCCCCAGTGGCCTTTGGACAAAATTGCTCCTGCGGATCGCGCCGCCCTTGAGATCGGAGTTTTCGAAATGAAATTTTCAAAAGATGTGCCTCCGGTGGTGGCGATAGATGAGGCCATCGAACTTGCCAAAACTTTCGGAAACGAAAATTCGCAAAAGTTTGTTAACGGAGTACTGAATGCAATCTTTGAAAAGTCAAAATAACAGCGCAACATCTTTGGGGGCGCTGGAGCGCAAAATCCGCGTAAAGTTCAAGAATGATAACTTGCTTGAAACCGCTTTTGTGCACAGTTCTTATTTAAACGAGCACAAAGATCATGTTAAAGATCACAACGAGAGGCTGGAATTCTTGGGCGATGCGGTTTTGGAGCTTGTTACAACGGAATATTTGTATTCGACTTTTCCGGATAGAGGAGAAGGGGAGTTGACCAGCTTGCGTGCTGCGCTTGTTAAGGGAAATCATCTTTCTCAAGTAGCGGAAGGGCTGCAATTGGGCAAATTTCTGTTTTTGAGCCACGGCGAAGAAAAATCCGGCGGGCGCGAAAAAAGTTACATTTTGGCCAATACTTTGGAGGCTTTAATCGGAGCCATTTACCTTGATCGCGGATTTGCCGTCGCGCACAAATTCATCAGTAAATTTATTCTTACAAATTTGGAAGATATTTTGAGAAAAGGGCTTCATGTAGACGCAAAATCCAAGTTTCAGGAAATTGCTCAGGATACACTTAGCGTCACTCCAACTTATGCGGTTTTGAGCGAAACCGGGCCTGATCACGACAAGGTCTTTGAGGTCGGCGCGTATCTTGGAGAAATTCTGGTGGCGAAAGGAAAAGGCTCCAGCAAACAAAAAGCCGAACAAGATGCGGCTGTGGCTTTATTAAAAGAAAAAGGCTGGAATTGACGCTGCCGTACTTGTCTTTGCCGATTTAATCATTTTTTCACTGCGTTCAGTAGGCGTTCATTTATAAAAAGGTGATATCGTCCATATTTACCTTCTTTAAGCAGTTTGCTTTTCGCAAGACTTACAAGATATCTGCTCGCTGTCATATAATGTATCCCGAGCATACTTCCCAGTTTGACGGGGTTTATAACAGGCGATGAGAATAAACTATCAACAAGATCTGCGCTGTAAATCTTAGGATGATCTTTCTTTAGCGTTTCTTTAAATTCGACATGCAGTTTCATCATCTTAAACAGCGTATCTTTTGTTTCCCGTGCTTGCAGATAAAAGCCTTCCAGCATGAAACTTATGAATTCATTCCATTTTTCGTGTGCAGTTACCTCTCGCAACAACCTGTAATAATCGCTTCTGTGATTGTTGATGTAACCGCTTATATAAAGAATGGGCAGAGTTATGATCTCATCTTGAATAAGTTGCATAACCATCAGGATGCGCCCCGTACGGCCATTCCCATCCGAAAACGGATGAATGGATTCAAACTGATAATGAGCAATCGCCGCTCGAATAAGCGGATCCACTTCCGCAGAAGGTTCATTCACAAACCTTTTCCAATTGCTCATTAAGCGCGGAATTTCCGGGACAGCGGGCGGCATATAAAGAACTTCGTTTGTTGTGCTATTTATTATCTTGTTTTGTTGAGTTCGGTAATCTCCGTGGCCTTCAGGAATAAGTTGTTTTTGAATTCCCAAAATAAGACGGGTGGAAAGGCCAACGGATTTTATATGTTTAAACCCCCATAAAACAGCATCTCTATAGCGCAAAACTTCTTTATCGGGAGTTCTGCGTTCCGCTTCCGGAAACAGTTCATTTTGCAGAACCTCAATAAGAGTTGTATTTATGTTCTCAATATTTGAACTGGCTACCGATTCTCTAATAATGGAAGGAGAGATAAGCAGCATCGGATTTGGCATGGAAAAACTGTATCCTTTCAATTCGGCAATTTCCGTGCGTGCTTTCAATAAAGAATTTGCAAATTCTTTGAGATCAATTTGGGGCGGCAGCAAAGGCAGATTAAAAGAGTATGTTGGACTAAATAACATATCGGTCCCAGTATATCGGTTTTTTATGCTTTTTTCAACATGACCTGATGGATAACCTAGGTTCTAACCCGAAAAGCAATTTTTCTTGAAGACTTCAGATGGCGTGAGGTAATGAAGCCGTTTTCTGGGACGAGTATTAATCAACTGAACTACATTGTCCAGCTGGTCTTGAGTAATTGGGGCAAACGGACTCTTC
>JACRID010000041.1 GCA_016220145.1 Candidatus Peregrinibacteria bacterium | reverse complement strand
TTGCAGCATGCACTATCAACACTCAACAACAAATACCGAAAATCCCTAAACTACGCCAGTGCTTTGGAGGTCGCCATGGCTCATGGTATTATTACTTCCGACCCTAACATCAAAAGTTGCATTTGAGGTCAGAATTCACCACTATCCATATCAAAACAAACATAACAATTCTTGGAATTGTAAATAGCGTTGCCGTACGGACAATTTGTATTCCGATAGCCGCTAACCGAAATCTTCGGCATCTTCTGTCGAAGTTCTTTAAAACCCTTTATAAACTGCTCGACGTTCATAAAACCCGTTATCCTGAGCCTGTCGAAGGATGGTTCGACAAGCTCACCATGACATATGTTCTACCCGATGTTCTGCCAGAAACATTCCTGACAATACACGATATACTTGGAATCTGGCGCATAGGTGGAAATGATGTCCTTTTGGCACTTGTCGCACTTTCTCTTGTAAAGTTTGCGCTCATTGCGAAGGGCTAAACGCCTCTTTTGTCTGCATTCGGGACAATTTGCCGGCCATGGCAAATCTTTCTTCTTATAAAATTCCTGTTCCTGTGGAATGATCAAAAATTGTTTCTGACAAGTTTCACACGTGCGAATCTCTTCTTTTAATGCGGCGTCTGCCATGGAAATTAGTGGTTAAGTAATACAATGCCAATTTTAGCTTATTTTAAGACATCTGCAAGTGGTTTTCCGTAAGCTTTGGAAGCCTTCATTTCTTCCTTTATCTTTTTAACGGCCGCCGAATATTCGTCGCGCGTAAATTGGCGGTTCAAGATGCAATACTCCTTATTCTCAAGATAAGCGCATCCGGCGCAATTGCGGCAATTTGCGCAGTTGAGCATGTATTCGCAGTCCAAACAGTCGAGGCAATGAGCCATGAAACTGCAATTTTGGCACTTATTGACATCCATGCAGTCGTAACAATCGTTTAAATCAAATCCAAAGTCGCAGTCAAAACTGTTGGCCGAAACGCGTTCCGGATCGCGCACGTCGCAAACATAGGAACAGGCCTCTATGTTTTGCGCGTCAAAACACAAATAGCAGTGATTTCCATAATAAATATAATCGCCGACGATTTTGCTGCCGGTTTTGAGCAAATGCAGGTTTGATCGCGGGTATTTGGCGAATTCAGGATGCAAAATTTCCAAAATCTTAAGCGGAGGATTTTTCATCAATTGAGCCACTTTTGCGCGATATTCCGGCTCCGAATACTGTTTGTTAAAAACCCTGTATTGCTGGCGGCGAAGCCCAAAGCACGCGAAACAATCTTTGCAATCGTTGCAATCAAGACAGAAATCGGAATTTGAACACTTGTGGCAATCCTGCATGAAAGAGCAATTATAAAGATTCGTGCAATCCTGGCACTCATAGCAAAGCTCGCAGCTGGTCAAATAATTGCAGTCGACACAGTCGCGCGATTTGGCAAGATGATCGCTATAAAAAGAGTCTTCAACATCAATGCAAAAATGGCTTAAATAAATGTTTTTACACCTATACAAATAGTTGGAAAATGCCGTGTGTTGGCACGAGCGAGTCACCAAAGCGTTATTGGGCTTTGAAAGAACGAGGTTTTTGAATTCTTGGTGAAAATTCATATTCCTAAATCAAAGGCTCCGCAAATTTTTGCTCAATTGAAGCCGCTAAAACCTCGTCGCTCTCGGAGCTGGATTCATCCCATTTTTTCAGTTCGTTTTCAACTTCCGCGCGCGGAGTGGAATATCTGGCTCTTGAGCGCTTTATTATTTCGTCGGTGTAATTGTCTTTTGGCACCTGCACGTTGATGGTCCTGCCGGAAAATGCGTCGCGAAGTTCGCCGTCAACGGACATTTTTATGTAAAACTCGCGGACGCCAAGGTTAATAATGTCGCGAACTTTAAACACCGGAGTGTATTCGTTTTCCAAAATCGCGGCATCTTCGGCGCCGACGCGGAAGCTGATTATGGTGCCGACGTTGCCGAACGCCGTTGTTCGGATTTTGTGGGTAAGTTGGCCCATATACTGGTGAGCCATAATCAAATTCAGATGATACTTGCGCGCTTCCGAAAGAATCTCGGCGAAAGTATCGGTTGCAAAATATTGAAACTCGTCACAATAAAGGTAAAAATCGCGGCGCTGTTCTTCCGGAATAGTGGTGCGCGCCATCGCAGCTTGCTGAATCTTTGTAACCACCATTGAGCCGATTAGTTCCGCATTTTCCTCACCCAAATTACCCTTGGAAATACGCATCAAAAGGATTTTTCCCTCGTTCATTATCTTGGCGATGTCTACTTTGTTCTGCGTCTGCCCGACGATATTGCGGATCAACGCAGTCGAAACGAACTGACCGACCTTGTTTAAAATCGGCATTATGGCTTCGTTATCAAATTTCTCGCTCCATGCAGCAAATTCATTTACCCAGAAATTCTTAATAACGGAATCCTGAATGCGCGCCACAATCTTTTGTCTGTAATTCTTGTCGGAAAGCATCTTCAAAATGGACAAGACCGTGGTATTCGGGGAATCCAAAAGAGCCAGCGTCGTGTAGCGCAAAACGTGCTCCAAACGGTTGGTCCAGTTGTTGCCGAAGAGCTTTTTGAATATATCTATAAAACCTATGGTAACGCGAACGCGAAGTTCCTGCGGCACCTGTTCCAGCGGATTAAACGCAATGGGAAAATCATAATCGGCAGGATTGAAATAAACCACATCGTCGATGCGCTCCTTCGGGACATACTTCAAAATGGCATCTACAAGGTCACCGTGAGGGTCAAGAACCCCGACTCCGCGCCCTGCCAAAACGTCGGCTGCAATAAGCAATTCCAGCATTTTTGACTTACCGGTACCGCTCTTGCCAACAACGTAAAGGTGACGCCTGCGATCCGATTGTTTTAACCCGAACTTAAAATTCTGATTGTGAAAATTTGTGATGCCGAAGAAAGAAACTTCGTTGTGTTTTACGGTTCCTTCTCGCGGCAAATCGCGCGGCGGCTCCGATTTTTTGGCCAAAACGTGCACAATGTGCGGAACGTCGTCCGGGTGAGGGAAGTGATAAACACTCGCCAATTCCAACGAACTCAAATCAAATGTGTCGGGCGGCATTTCGCGAGATTGATAACTTCTCAAGAAATGAGCCATGCGGCGTATTTTAATAGGCCTAAATCCGTTTAAATCAATTGTATTGAATTGCAAAAACGCCTTAATCAAAACGTTCAGCTTTTGCTGTGCTTTTTCCTTTGTCTTAGCCACATAAGCCAGTCTTATGGCTGTCCTATACATATGATGCTCGGCCTTGTGTTTATAGGCTTCTTTTTCCATTTCTCTCATCGCCTTCGCCGATTTCAGCTTGAAATAGTTTTTTATGCGGAAATAAAGCTTAATGTTGTTAAATTTCATCTTCCAGCTGCGACCAAAGTTCAATTTCCAGTCATCGGCAACCGGTTCCACGAAAGTTTGAATCCAAATTTGTTCATCTTCTTCAGCTTTTGTCATGACTGAAAAAATACCGGCAAGCGAATCGCTTTCAAATTCCTTGAAAGTTTTAATCGGGATTATGTCGGAGCGCATCAGTTGCAACTCCGTTCCTGCAAAACCGCGTTCCAACGCATCGGACTTGGCATAATCGGCAACTTCTTCTATTTCCGCAAACGGATATTGCGCATAAATTTGTCCTTCAATAAGCTCTTTAAGACGCCTTTCAATACACGTGAAAAAATAAATATGCTGATTGTAAGATGTCATTTCAAAAGTGAAATGATGATGGTGCAAAATTTCATGAATGTTCACCAGAAGCTGCTCAAAAGAAAGCACCCTCTTTTCGATCTCCTGAGGGATTCTTACGAGCATCAAAACTTTATCTTTTGGGAGCATATTCTCTCACAGCCCAAAAAGGGCTTTACAGGTTTAGTATAACACAAAACTTAGCTTTTTAGAACGCTAAATTCGAGTATTATTCCTCTTTCTTTTTGCTCTTTTTCTTGCTCGCTCCTTTCTCTAAAGCCTCTTCGCCAGCCTTCTTCTCGTCTTCCAAAGGCGGTTCTTGCAGTGCCTTTAAAGAAAGACCTATTCTGTGGTCATTAGGGTCGATTGCAATAACTTTTGCCTCAACTTCTTGCCCAACTTTCACAATCTTTTGAGGATCTTTTACTTGCTCGGTTGAAAGTTCCGAGAGATGAATAAGTCCGCTGATTTCGTCTTCAAGTTTCATAAAAACGCCGAATTGGGTAACGCGGTCAATCTTGCCTTTTACAACCTTGCCGACCGTGTATTTTTCAGCCGCCTTTTTCCATGGATCCGGTGTTAAGCGCTTCATTGAAAGAGAAATTTTCTCGCCCTCAATTCCTATTACCTGCACGTCGATTTCATCCCCGATTCTGCCGTAAGTAACAGGATCTTTTACATGTCCCCACTCAATTTCGGAAATGTGCACAAGCCCCTCGAGCCCGTTAAATGCGACGAAAATACCAAACTTCACGATGCCGGAAATAGTCCCATGAACCGTCTGGCCGATTTGCAGACCTCGAAGCGTCTCTATTCTTTGATCCTCAAGCGCTGATTTCTCGGACAAAATCAACTTTCCTCCGGCCTGATCCACATTGATTATTTTAACTTGCATTGGAGTACCTACTAATCTTTGCAAGCGAGTCAAAATCATGGAAGAATTGGCGCCGTCAACGCGCGGATAGTGAAGGGGAGCCAGCTGGGAAACAGGAATAAATCCCTTAATGCCATCAACCAAAACGAGTAAACCGCCTTTGTTGGCCTCATGAATGGTAACGGAAATCATTTCAGCTGTTTCATATGCCTTAAGGAACTTCCTCCAAGTGCGTTCCTGGCTTGCGCGGCGGAGAGACAAAACATAATAACCTTCGTCGTTTTCGCCCTCGATCACATATGCGGAAATCTTATCGCCGGCCTTCAAACCGCCCAAAGTATCGCCGCTGTCGCGAGCTTCCTTTCCGGAAATCATGCCGGCCGCAACACCGTTAATATCAACCAGAATTTTATTGCCGAAGATATCAATAACTTCCGCGTCCACAAGAGAACCGAGTTGCGGTACGGTAAAAGCCGGACCGTGAGTTAAAAGGACCTCCATGGTAGGATTAGAAACGACGATTGATTTGGACATATTTCCGTGTGCGATGAGGTTGCTTTTAGAAGTAAAACCTTCAGCCGGCGGCGACCTCACCAAATTAAACCGCATGCAGAAAGCATGGGCAGTATATTGAAAGAGATGCTTCTGGTCAATAGGAGAGCAAGCTGGCAGCTGCGGCATACTTTTTCCCGACTTCATACTTTTTTTAACGTTTTTAAAAACGGGATGGCTAATTGATGGGAAAAAGTCGTAAAAGGTTCTGGGAAGCCCAATGTAGTGCCTAGCTAGAAGATTCATTTGACTTTTAAATTTTGAGGGATATTA
>JACRID010000038.1 GCA_016220145.1 Candidatus Peregrinibacteria bacterium | reverse complement strand
TTGCAGCATGCACTATCAACACTCAACAACAAATACCGAAAATCCCTAAACTACGCCAGTGCTTTGGAGGTCGCCATGGCTCATGGTATTATTACTTCCGACCCTAACATCAAAAGTTGCATTTGAGGTCAGAATTCACCGATCGGCGCAGGCTGGATTTATACAACCGATCACGTTGCACGCATGCAAAGTCAGGGCGGAGATCAAATAAGGAATGTGGTTGAAGGAAACAATACTGTGCATTAGGGGAGCCCTTAGATTCATCAAAAAAGGCCACACAGTACGACGACCATGCAGCCTTTTTGCAGTTGTAAGAAAGGAATTATCGGCTTACCGCTATGGTTGGAGCTGTTCCGCTGCCTCCCGCGCCTTCGCCTTCCGCATCACATGCGCCCACCGTAAGGTTCCCCGTTGCCGATTTTGAAAGATAATAATCCGTATTTGCCGCCGTGCCCGTGGAAGGATCCAAAGGAATGGAAGCGATATAATTGGCCGGTACGGCTGAAAGATCCAAACAACCGGCTTGAGTCGTCTTGGCCGTGCATGTTACATCGCAACCGTTAACACTCGTCCCAATTACATAAAAATTCCCCGCCGTTGCGGATGCAACCGTGCTGTAATGTGTCCCCTTATTATCGGCTTGAATTTTCACAAGTGCGTCCAAAATGCTGGCAACGTCTGTCGATCTTCGCGAATTTCTTGCTTCGTGCAAGCGTCTTGCCGGATCAATGGCCACGAAAACTCCCGCCGCAAGCACGGCGATGATGGCGATAACGATAATGAGTTCAACCATCGTGAACCCTTTACGCAGGTGAGACAACATAGAGAGAGAAGTTAAAAAAATATTATTTTGGAAAACGCTTTACGCAATCATATCAAAGAGATGTTTCTTTGCAAACTTCAATTCGTATTTTCTTGCCACGACATAATTTGAAATTTTGTCGTCCAGTCAACATTTGACTGTATTTCTCTTATGTACGCGGCTGAAGAATATGACGCACGGGCTTTAACCGTGCGCGAAGTACCGGAACCGGTCACCGTAATGACACACGCCGTGCCGCCAAGGGTTACCGTTTCTCCGGCGTAATTATGGTCATCATGTAATTTCTTGAGTGCAACTTCCATGCAGCCGTCGGCTCCGGCAAAAGCTTCCAGCGCCGCATCCTGGCGCATGCCGATTTGAAGCGCATCAATACCCGTTAAACCCGCTGTGGTGGCAAGCAAAACCGCAACTGCGGCAATAATAAGTACAACAATCAGAAGGGTCATACCGGGACGATTTTTTAACGCAATATTTTTCATAAAATCAATGTTTTCGTATGGAAACAGCGGTCTCGAAAGAAAGCGTCCTGCTCCTAGCAATATCTTGCCCTGGATTTACATAAGCCAAAGTTACTTCCACTTTCACATTTTTCGGTTCCGTTCCCCTGGTTCTGTTTTTCACAACAAAATTTGTTACGTCAACCTTATCGCTCGTCAGATCAATCGGTAAACCGGCACCCGTCTTCATGCGCAATTTGCGAATAGTCACACTTTGTCCGCCAATAATAATGTTTTTTGCGGCTGTATCAAAAGTAATATCTCCTCCGGTGTTTGAAAAAACCAAAACACCAGGATGAGTTCCGAATGTGCTGCTTGCTGTGAGAACGTCGTTCGCGCCTCTGCCGGCACGAGTAATGTTATCCAGCACAAGGCGTGCGCTATATGCGATTTCCGTCGAGGCGCTCACGCGCACACTTCCGCCAATAACATCCCACAAGATTCTCATTGCGGATACCAAAACAATCGCAATAACGGCGATGTAAATAATAATCTCAATAAATGTAAAAGCCTTAGTTCTCATAGGTGATGCTGACATCATTTATTATCGGCGTCGCCGAATCGCCGCCGGAAAATTCGGCTTGATATTGAATCCAACGTTTTGAAGCACCGGGTGCGGTAACAATGCTTGCTCCCGAAGTTGTGTAATATGTTGCGTTTGTGCCGTCCGATCCAACCCAAACAGCATTCGCAAGATTGGCCTGAGAATCCGCAGTTCTAATCCTGAATTTTACGGTTCCGGTGCCTGCAGCAGCCCACGAAAGCGAATAATAAGTCGTATTTGCGGACCCGGTATCAAAGGCCGCGGAAGTGAATGTTCCGGTATCGGAATATGAACCGCTTTCATTCCCCCTTACAACCTGCAAAGTTTCCGTTGAATTGGTTGATCCGACGTAAATATACGAGCCTTGCATCGCAATGGCCTGTGATTTGGAATTTTCCGCATCTTGAAAGTCAACCCATCCGGTAAGCGTATTGTTTAAAGTATTTATGATGGCGACTTTTTTATCTTGGGCGCCGCTCTCGCGTTCCGTGCCGGCATAGACAGTGTTTCCGGATATCGCCAAATCTATCACGTTTTCGTTATCTCCAAAATCCACCGATCCGTTTATTGTTATGGTTCCTTCCGGTGATGCCACATTCAAAGAATAGAATTCGGGTCCGCCGCCTTCCCTGTCTTTTCCAACATAAGCGGTTGTGCCGGAAACAATCACACTGGTGGCTTTATGGTCGCCTTGAAGATTAACGCTCTTCACCAAAGCGTAGTCACTCAATCTTACAACCATCAATTCCTTGGAATCCTCATTTGTGGCAATGTACGCATAACCGCCGCTTACCACAATGTCATTCCCGTCCGCGCCAAGCTCGGTTGAACCGATGACGGAGCCGATGGAACCTTCGGGATTTGCTATGCCATATGCATATAATTCCCTGGATGATGATTTTTTCTTCGTCACATAGAGCGTGTTATTCACAATTGCAAGACTGCGCGCATTTTCGCTGCCGGGCATGTTGATTGAATTCACTTTATTAAAGTCGGAAAGCCTCACTATCATCACTTCTTCCGCACTGTTGTTCGTCGCAATATAGGCATATCCATTCTTAACGAGCACTTTATTCGCCTGCGTGCCCAGCTCAAGCGAATTAATATCGGTCATAATTCCGTTGGAAACGTTTGAAATATCAACGCTTGCAAACTCCTTTCCGTCTCCTGCGTTTGTAGTAACCACATAGAGAACATTACCGTCTATAAAAATATCGTTTATGTCGCCGCCACCCGTGAAATCGTGCGTGGCATATACTCCGGTGTCAATAAAATCAGCGCGTTTCTCCAGCGTTATTTCTCCCCCATCGGTATTCGTTATAAGCGTGGAATTTCGCGTCCCCGTCTGAAAATCGGCTGCAAGGCTCTGCGCCCATGATTTATTCAACCAATTGGTAAAACGATTCGTCATCTCAATAAAATTATTCATGCCGGAAAGCGATTTCCACTCAATGTGCACAACCACATCTTTCGCAGCCGCATCCACATCCGTTATTGTTATCAGCCGCGTATAGCTCCCAACCGTATTTACCGCATCCGTCAGCGTCCAATATCCATCCGCGTCGCTCAATCCATGCACGCCCGCGGTGAGATTATTCCATCCAAAATCCCTCACCGAACGAGTCGCTTCCAACGATTCCTGTGCAAGCGCGGTTGCCGCAAGCTTTTCTTCTCCTCTCAATGTGCCGGTGAGCCCGCCAAGACTGACGCCAATAATTCCGGCGAACACTATCACAATTATTCCAATCGCAAGAATGGCTTCAAGAAGGACTCCGCCCGTAATATTTCTTTTAAGGAACCTCTTAATTAATTTCAATTTGTCCAAGCTGGTTAATGGTTATTGTGCGTTCCCTCCCGCCGGTACTTTGCACCTTGAGCGAACCGTACCGTGTTGTATCCCCTGCGATTTTTCTAAAAACCACTTCTTTCCCTCCGCCGTTAAAGGAAATTTGAGATAATGTAACGGACGCGGGCAAATTAGTTGCAACGTCGTGTTGCGCATTTCTCGCCGCGTAACTTTCGCCGGCAAAAAGGGTAAACGACTTGGCGGTATCGTCAAAATAAACGCCCCAGCGCAAGTCATAGTACCGCGCAATCGTATTGGTGTTTGCCTTCCTTAAGGTATAAACGATTTCCTGGGCGGTATCATCAACATACGTATTTGCCATGAAAGAAGAGAAAATCGAAAATGTCCCGGCGGCGATTATTACGATCACCGTCACTACCACGATAATCTCGAGCATTGTAATCCCCGCTTTTTGAGACGTATTTTCCATATATTATTTTCTCAAGCTGCCGGTTATTTGATAAATCGGCCCCAAAATCGCAATAGCCACCGTTCCGACAATCACCCCTATAACCATAAGCAAAATCGGCTCCAAAATATTGCCCAGATTTTTCATCGTGGAATCAATTTCTTCCTCGTAATATTGGCTTAAATATTTAAGTGTTTTTTCCAAACTGCCGGTTTGTTCACCCATGGCGATCATGCGTGAAGTCAGCGACGGAAACAGTGAAGGATAAAACGAAAGCACCGAGGCCATGCGCTTGCCCTTTTGCACTTCCGCAATAAGAGACCGAATCGCGCCCTTATACATCACGTTTTGCGTGGAATCAACGATTATTTGCAAACTGGTATCAACTGTCATTCCACTGGAAAGAAGCGTTGCCAAAGTGCTGGTGAATCTTGCTATATTCAAATTTTTTATAATAGTGCTGACAATCGGTAGAACAAGCAAAATCCGATGGGTAACGGGTTTAACAAAATTCTGCCTGAGCAGCCATCCCGTAAAAATAACAAAGATAATGAATCCGGCTGAAATGGCTAAACCGTGATTTGCGAACAAATTTGCTATAACAAGCATTACTTTCGTCGCCAACGGCAACTCGGCGTTCATGCTTTTAAAAAGCGGAAGAATTTTCGGAAGAACAAATATGCTTATGGCAAAGCCCAAACCGACGATGGCGACAAAAACGATGATCGGATACATCATGGCGGATTTTATCTTTTGCTTGAGCTCATGGTTCTTCCAAAGATTATCGGCGAGATGCATCAAATTATCCTCAAGATTACCGGTTATTTCTCCCGTTTTTATCATGCTGATGTAGAGCGGAGAAAAATATTTTTCATGAGCGGCCAATGCCTCATAAAAAGGCTTGCCGGAACTCACCGTGTCCTTGATTTGACCGAGCATTTTCCTCATTGCTCCCGTCGCCTGCTCGCACAACATATCAAGAGCATCGACTATTGTGAGTCCTGCCTTTAATCCAACCGAAAGATGTTTTGTAAAAAGCAAAATATCCGTACCGCTAACGCCGCCAAACGAAATTTCTCCTTGCCACCACTTTTTTTCTTTCGCCTTTTCTTCCATAGGAATTACTTAATAACGCGGAGAATTTCTTCAATTGTCGTGGTGCCGGCAAGCGCTTTCTCAAAAGCATCGTCAAGCATGGTTGTCATACCTTCCGAAATCGCCTTGGCTTGCAGCATGTCGGCATTTGCGCCCTGCATGATCAGCTCGCGCATATCTTTTGTCATTTCCATGACCTCGTGAATGCCGACACGGCCTTGATAACCCATTCCTTTGCATGCCTCACATCCCCTGCCCTTGAAAAGACGAACCTTGGGCTGACCTTTTGCGCCTCTCTCCACAACCGGCGCCGGAATATGTTTGCGCAATTCTTCCACCGATTCCTCATATTCCATTTTGCATTTTTCGCAAATTGTACGCACAAGACGCTGGCCTATAACAACGTTTACGGTCGACGCGATAAGAAAAGACTTAAGACCCATTTCCAAAAATCTCGGCAATGTTGTCGCGGCATTATTCGTGTGCACGGTTGAAAGAACAAGGTGGCCCGTCATGGCCGCGTTAACGGCGATATCGGCGGTTTCATCGTCGCGGATTTCTCCGACCATTATCATGTTAGGGTCTTGTCTGACTATGGAACGCAAACCTTCGGCAAATGTCAGTCCGGCCCTCGGATTCACCTGAATTTGCGTTATGCCCTCGATGTAATATTCCACCGGATCTTCAATGGTGATTATGTTTACTTCGCGCCTGTTTAGAATTTTTAAAATGGCATAAAGACTCGTGGTTTTCCCTGAGCCTACAGGCCCCGTCGCCAGAATCATTCCCCACGGCTTTGTAACGTACTTCATCAGTTTTTCATAATTTGCTTTCGAATATCCAAGATCTTCCAGTCCCAAATGGCTGTCATCCGAAAGAATTCTCATAACGACGTTTTCGCCCTTCACCGTCGGGACGGTGGAAACGCGAATATCGACGAGTTTTTCACCAAGTTCGTACTGCAATTTTCCATCTTGCGGTGCGAGGTGCTCGTCCGTTCGCAGTCTGGCCAAAATTTTCAAACGAGTGACCACCAGTTCATGGACCCTTTTGGGAAGCGTGAAGATGTCGCGCATGACTCCATCCAGCCTGAAACGCACAATCGTATTTTTTCTGTCCGGATCAATGTGAATATCAGATGCGCGGCTATGATAAGCTTCGGCCAGCAAAAGGTCGACGATCTGAACAACCGCACTTTCCTTGATATCGCCGAAACTCGCCTCTTTTTCCTGCAACTCAAGGAGCTGTTTAAGCTTAATCCCCGCATCTCCGATACCTACTCCATTTGTATTGTCGGCCATATCTTTATATTTGTTTTATATTTTCCGTATATTTTACCAAAAATAACAGGTTAGGTCAACCTTAATTTCTTGGAGCTTCACCATATTTTTCTTGGGTTAAAAATTTGAAGTTGATTTTTTGTTGAGCGGCAGAGGTTTTTCCGGAATCGGCCCGAATAGAACCTGTAAGAATAGAAGGGATCGGGGTTGGCAAAATATGCCCTGAGAA
>JACRID010000036.1 GCA_016220145.1 Candidatus Peregrinibacteria bacterium | reverse complement strand
TCACAAAAAAATGGAACATGCCAATTCGGAACTGGGGCGAGGTCATCGGCCAGCTATCCATTATCTTCCCGGACAGAATTAAACTTTAACCTTTTTTCCCACCATGTCTATCCCATTTACACAAAAGTACTTGCACACCCCGCGGTATTGGAGTAAATCAACTCATATGCTCACCTGCACGGCGGTAGTAATTGTAAAACAGACTTGGATCCTCAATCCTCTTTTTAACGCCACCGGCTTCGACAACTATTCTTAAACATTTGACTGTTACGCCGTCGTATACCACTTGTGAAAGTTTAACCCGTACGCCACCGGATAAGGCTTTTTCATCGCCGATCATTTCACTTGATGGCCAACTTCGAAATGTTTCCGCCGGCATATCTATGTAATCGCCCGGTGTCAGTTCAAGTTCTCTGTTGCATGCTGGATCTTTGCAGGCTTCCAAAAAGTCTCGTCCGGTTGATGGTTCCACCGCTCTAGCTCTAATGGTCGCCAGTAAATCACTTACTGCCGGCGCTTGCGCATTCGGAGAGGCTACAGGCTGGTCTGCACCTTGAGGAACTTCTTCCCTTTCAGTTTGTGCCATATAAGCTTTGTTAAATGATATGCCTTAACCATAGCATGAGGATACCAATTTGGCAAATGGCGACGAGCAGCCGGTTGCAGATTCCCGATTTTATTGTGGATTCGAATGCCCGGGCAGACTTTTAGGGCCGGAAAGTGGCTCAAATAAGCCCTTTTGTCTCGGCCAAGGTGGGTTGTGTACCTCAAAACTTGGCCTTCCCAGGAAGTCCCTATTGACAAGGTCGCTTATTTTCATTATGTCACGAGATCGTGAACTTGAAAGAGCTCTGGAGGAGTTGCTTGTAGAAGCGAGACTTGGTCGCAGAGTGGTAAAGGACGAACATACCGCCTTTGAGAATATTGATCTGAGACCATTTGAAATTGCCGCACGGGTTTCCGCCGCAGTGAGCACGTTGGGTATGAGTGAGCTTGCCAGGAAATTCTTTAAATTTTGAAGTTACACACCCTTGTCGTATTTGCTTTGCGTATTGCAAATATCCTTAGGCGTGCTGCTGCTTGCTCAATTGGTGAAGGAAATCCTTAACGTTCAACACTTCCTGTTTTTTTGTCGCGTAGTCGCGCACTGCAAGAGTCTTGGCGGCGACTTCCTTTTCGCCAACCACAACCATGTAAGGAACTTTTTGAAGCTCCGCATTCCTGATCTTTTTGCCCAAACCTTCGGTGGCATCGTCAACTTCAACGCGATAATTTTCCTTCTTCAAAATCTCTTCAATGTCGTGCGCATAGGGCAAAAAAGTGTCCGAAATCGGCAAAATCTTCACCTGAACAGGAGCCAGCCAAAGAGGGAAAGCGCCTGCGTAATGCTCAATCAAAAATCCGATAAACCTTTCGTGCGTGCCAAGTGGCGCTCGGTGAATGCAAAGCGGAGTTTTTTGCCGGCCGTCTTTGTCGTTATATACAAGCCCAAAACGCCTAGGGACCGCAAAATCCACCTGGTTTGTCGCAATCGTAAACTCGCGACCGATCGAACTCCAAACCTGCACATCAATCTTAGGCCCATAAAAAGCCGCTTCATTCGGGATTTCCACATAGTTTATCTTGCTGTTTATCAAAACTCGACGAACCATGTCTTCCGTTTTTAGCCACAATTTGGAATCATCCACATATTTCTTGCCAAGTTCCTTCGGGTCGTGCGTCGAAAATCGCATCACATATTTCTCCAATCCAAACAGTTTGAAATATTTAACGTACATGTCGTTTACGGCCTTGAATTCAGATTCAAACTGCTCTTCGGTGCAATAAATATGCGCGTCGTTCATGCTTAACATGCGAACTCGCATGAGTCCAAAAAGTTCGCCGGATTTCTCATATCTGTAGCAAGTTCCATATTCCGCCAAACGCAGCGGCAAGTCGCGATAACTGCGCGGTTCCGCGGCAAAAATCTGGTGATGGTGAGGGCAGTTCATCGCCTTAAGGTGATAAATTTCCTCGCGGCCGTCTTCTTCCTTCATAACCATCGGCGGGAACATCGTTTCGGCGTAATAAGGCAAATGCCCGGACGTTTTGTACATGATCTCCTTGGCGAGATGAGGAGTCCTGACCCGTTGATAGCCGGCTTCCAATTCCGTCTCCTTCGCCAGGCGCTCCAATTCCTCAACAATTATCGTTCCTTTCGGCAGCCAAAGCGGCAAGCCCGGCCCGACAAAATCGCTGAAAGTAAATAATTTCAGCTCCTTACCCAACTTTCTGTGGTCGCGCTTTTTGGCTTCTTCAAGCTGTTTTAGATGAGCATCCAGCTCTTCCCTCGTCTCAAAACAAGTTCCATAAATGCGCTGCAGCATTTTATTTTTTTCGCTGCCGCGCCAGTAAGCGCCGGCAACATGCAGCAACTTAAACGCCTTTATTTCACCCAAATGTTCCACGTGATTTCCCTCGCACAAATCCACAAATTTCGCGTTGCCCTTCCGGTCCACGTTTTCATAAAAACTAACCGTTTTTTGCCCCTGCGCCTTCCATTCATTTGCCAAATCAATCTTATAAACTTGCCCGGTCTTCTTTAAAAATTCAATTCCCTTGTCGATCGGTTCTTCGCGACCGACGAATTTCTGTTTCTCCTTGATGTATTCCTTCATCTTTTTCTCCAAAAGCGCCAAATCTTCCGGAATCAGCGTTCGCGGCAAATCAAAATCATAATAAAAACCGGTATCAATTGGCGGGCCGACGCCCAATTTCGCTTCAGGAAACATTTCCAAAACCGCTTGCGCAAGCGCATGGGAACAGGAATGGCGCAATTTATAGAGTTTTGAGGACTTGTCTAACTGATTCATAGTTGCCGACTTATGATAGTGCAAAGTATAAAATGTAAAAAAGTATATCCGTTTACATAGATAACTATCTATGGTATAATATTACAAATAAAACAATATGTCCCTCTCCGCAATTCTACAGATCATCGCCGGTTGCGCCGTGCTTGCCGCATTTCCGGCGGGCGCTTGGGGTTACATTTTCTATAAAAAGCAGCACGAAGATCGCCTTCACACTATTGCCACGTTTGTCATAGGTGGCATGGCTGTGTTCCCGATTTTGCTTTATAAGTGGCTGTGGAATTTTTTTCCAAGCATTAACATTTTGGCGTACGCAAAGAATTTTGAACACGACCTAATCGGCATTGCCGGTTTCGCAATGATTCCGCTTTCGGTGATTATTGCGTTCGCATTCATTGGCGTGATCGAGGAGATAATGAAAATGTCCGTTGTACATGCGGTGGATGACAACCGCATCCGCCACATTGACGATGCGATAATGTTTTCGATTCTGGCTGCGCTCGGTTTTGCGTTCACGGAAAATATTCTTTATTTTTACACCATTTGGGCGAAGCAAGGGCCCGAACATTTGCTGGTTCCATTTGTTTTCCGCGCGGTGTTTTCTTCCTTCGCGCACATCCTTTTTTCCGCGATATTCGGCTATTATTACGGCATCGCGCATTTTGCAAAGCCGCTTTTGCAAGAGGAATTGCGCAATAAACGCCACACGTTTTGGGATTGGTATCACAAGGCTTTTAAATGGAAGACGGCCGAGCTTTTTCATGAGCAAAAGATGCTGGAAGGTCTGACGCTGGCTGTCATTCTTCACGCCATTTACAACATCTTTCTGGAAATGAATTGGACCTTCATCATGGTGCCTTATTTGGTTTTCGGTTATGCGTTTGTGTCGCATCTTTTCAAGATGAAGGAAAATCACAAGCGCTTGGATTTGTTGGCGGTTGGGGAGCACACGCACAATTACCCGCCCAAAGGGATAGCTCGCCATGTTGGCAGATTGTTTGGGCGCCGATAGGTCACCCTTGAAAATCTTTTTAATATATGCTAGCGTTACGAGTACGCTGTCTTGATCTTATTTAAAACATAAAAAGGGCGTCAGTATAATAATCCAATTAAAGGAACCTTTGAAAAGTTTGCAGCCGGAAGAGAGTTTTTCAGAGGTTCCTAAATAAATAGCGCATTCGCTTGCGCTCATGCGTCATGAAAGATGCCATAATTGTCAAGGGAGCGCGGCTCCACAACCTTAAAAACATAACAGTTGAGATTCCGCGCAACAAAATGACGGTGATGACGGGTTTGTCGGGCAGCGGAAAATCATCGCTGGCTTTTGATACGATTTACGCCGAAGGGCAGCGCCGCTATGTGGAAAGTTTGTCCACCTACGCGCGCCAGTTTTTGCAGCTGATGGAAAAACCGGAAGTTGACGCGATTGAGGGTTTGTCGCCGGCGATTTCGATTGATCAAAAAACGGCTCCGCGAAATCCGCGTTCAACGGTCGGTACCGTTACCGAAATTTATGATTATTTGCGCTTGCTGTTCGCAAAAGTCGGGCATCCGCATTGCCACAGGTGCGGCAAGCCGATTGCTCGCCAAACTGCCAGCCAGATCGTTGAGTCCATCGCCAACATGCCCGAGGGCAAAAAAATAATTTTGCTTTCGCCTCTTGTGCGCGACCGCAAAGGCGGCCAGCAGAAGGTTTTTGAAAAGGTTAAAAAAGCGGGGTTTGTGCGCGCGCGCGTGGATGGCGAAATTTATTCGATAATTGATGTTCCGCCGCTTGATGAAAACAAAAAACACTCGATTGAAATCGTGGTGGACAGGCTTGTTGTTAAGGATTTTAAGAGGCAGACGAAAAAGCTCTCTTCAGGTCAAGAAATTGAGTTGCCGAATCCCGCGAGGACGCGTTTGGCTGATTCGGTGGAGACCGGTTTGCGCTACGGCGAGGGATTGATGATGGTGCTTGATTTTGATTTGTCATCCTCGCAAGGCCTGTCATCCCCGCAACGGCGGGGATCTAAATCGGGTGCCGCACTCCAAATTTTTTCCGAAAAATTCTCCTGTCCGGATTGCAACATCAGCATTCCGGAAATTTCTCCTCGAAGTTTTTCTTTCAACAGTCCGCACGGGGCTTGTCCGACATGTCATGGCCTTGGAACCAAACTTGAAATAGATTCCGAGCTGGTGATGCCCAACAAGAATTTGACGCTTGCCGAAGGCGCGATTATGCCGTGGTCCGCCACGACTTCGCACCTGTCTTGGTACAACAAAATTTTGGAAAAAGTTGCGAGGGCGCACAGCTTTTCCATGCATACGGCCGTTGAAGATTTGCCCGAAAGTGCCATTAAAACGATTTTGTATGGCGATAGCGAAGGCAAATATGAAGTGCCTTTTGGTGACGAAGATTCCGCTTTTCAGGGCAGTTACACGACCGCTTTTGAAGGCGTAATCCCGAATTTGGAGCGCCGCTATCTCGAAACGGAATCCGATTACATAAGGAAGAAGATTGAGCAGTACATGCGCATTTTGGAGTGTCCGGAGTGCCACGGGCAGCGTTTGAAGAAGGAAGTTTTGGCGGTGAAGTTGTCGGGCATGTCGATTATAGAAGTGACAAGGTTTTCGGTAACCAAAACGCGCGATTTTTTTGACAAGCTTGAGCTTTCGCAGATGGAAGGTGAGATCGCCAAGATGATACTTCATGAGATTAAAAACAGGCTTCAATTTTTGCAGGACGTAGGTTTGAGTTATTTGACTTTGGACCGTTCGGCAAACACGCTTTCCGGCGGCGAGGCGCAAAGAATCAGGCTCGCGACGCAAATCGGTTCCAAGCTTTCGGGCGTGATTTATGTGTTGGATGAGCCGTCAATCGGTCTTCATCAAAATGATAATCAAAAACTTATCAACACGCTTTTTGGCCTCCGCGATCTTGGAAACACGGTGATTGTGGTCGAGCATGATGTGGATACAATGCTCGCCGCCGATTACATTTTGGATATTGGTCCGGGGGCGGGTAAAAATGGCGGCGAGGTGGTTGCACGAGGCACGCCGGCGGAAATAATGAAGAATAAAAACTCGGTGACGGGGCAGTATTTGGCGGGAATAAAAAAGATAGAAATCCCGAAAAGGAGAAGAAAGGGGAATGGAAAAACACTGAATATAATTGGCGCCAACGAGCACAACCTCAAAAATTTAACGGTTGAAATTCCACTCGGGACTTTTGTGGCGATTACCGGAGTTTCCGGTTCGGGCAAGTCGACGCTTATAAACGACATTTTGGTTAGAAAAGTGGCGCAGGAACTTTATGGTTCGCAGGGGCGTCCGGGCAAACATGAAAAAATAGAGGGCCTTGGGCATTTGGATAAAATCATTAACATTGATCAGTCGCCGATCGGGCGAACTCCGCGTTCCAATGCAGCGACTTACACGGGCGTTTTTACCGATATCAGAGAGCTTTTTTCGTCCACACCCGAAGCGAAATTGCGCGGTTACAAATCCGGCCGTTTCAGTTTTAATGTTAAGGGCGGACGCTGCGAAGAATGCGCCGGCGACGGTTTGAAAAAGATAGAAATGCACTTTTTGCCGGACGTTTATGTGGCGTGCGAATCCTGCAAGGGCAGGCGCTATAACACGGAGGCGCTGGAGGTGACTTATCGCGGCAAAAATATCGCCGATGTTTTGGATATGATGGTTTCGGAAGCGATGGAGTTTTTCGAGAATATCCCTTCAATAAAGCAAAAATTGGTCACCTTGGTGCAGGTCGGATTGGATTACATTCACCTCGGGCAGTCGGCGACGACGCTTTCCGGAGGCGAGGCGCAACGTATAAAATTGGCGACGGAGCTTTCAAAACGCGCGACCGGACGCACGCTTTACGTGTTGGATGAGCCGACAACCGGTTTGCATTTTGACGACGTGAAAAAGCTGCTGCACGTTTTGCAGGAGCTCGTTGAGCGCGGGAACACGGTTTTAACCATAGAGCACAATTTGGACGTCATTAAATCCGCGGATCACATTGTTGATCTTGGTCCCGAGGGAGGGGACAAAGGCGGTGAAATTATTGCGAAGGGCACGCCGGAAGAGGTTGCGCAAGCTAAAAACTCGCTGACCGGCAAGTGGTTGAAAAAAGTAATGCCTTCTTAGTGCAATAGTCCCGGCTGCGGCGGAAACGGAAAGTTCATCGGCGGTTGCGGAGGTGGGGGAGGCAGCGTTTCCGGTTGTACCGATTGAGGAATTGATTTTGATGCGGGCGGAATTGCTGGAGTTTGAACCGGTTGAGGCGTTGAAGTTGCAATTGGCGTTGGGTTGGCCACGAAATAAGAAAGCGCTGCGGGTGAAATTGAAGGAGTCGCTGGCGAGGTTTGCACGTCATTGCGAGGAGCGGCGTCGCGACGAAGCAATCCGGATTCGGCTTGCGATGGCGCTTTGGTGTCAGATTGCTTTGTCGCATTCGCAATGACGGTGTCTGTTGCGATTAACGGCTTGGCGATTTGTTGAGGTTGCGGTTTTGGCGCAATGGATGCCTGCTCTGCAACCGGCTTCACCGTTGGTAAAACCACAGGAATAGGTTTTGGCTGAGGTGTTGGTTTCGGATATTCTTTCGTCGTCGGGTCTTCGTTTTCCTCCGGCAATCGCAATCTTTCCTTCTGAAATTTTCTAAATGCTTCCACGACTTCTTTTTCAACATCCGGAATTTGCTTGCCTTTCACTCGAAATCCGGCTGCTTGCAGGTGTCCTCCTCCTCCAAACATTCCCGCCAATTTGCTGGCATCGATCGATCCACTCAAAGTTCTGATGCTTCCTCCGATCTCGCCACTTCCTCTTTCTTTAAGCAAAAACACGATCTCGGCGCCCGGCGCGTTGCTCATCAATTCGTCGATAACTCCTTCGGTTTCGTCCGGCAAACCTCCGATTTCATCAAAATCGCGCGCGGTCAAAACGGACCAAACCATTTTGTGTTTTTCGTCATATTGAATTTTGGAGAGCGTGCGTCCCCAAAGTCGCAGCGTGGAAAGCTTCTTCGTTTTATAGATATTTCGAATGATTTCCTGCTGCCTTGCGCCGTATGAAATCAGCTTCGCGGCGATGGAAAAAGCATTCGGAGTCGTATTCGGATTTTGAAAACTGCCGGTATCGGTTATTAAACCCGCCAAAAGCAGTGTGGCGATATTGGCATCCATAAGCCCTTGGCCGAGTTCTTCAATCAAAGGCAAAATAATCGTCGTCGTGGAAGACGCCATAATATCCACCAAATTTATTTTTCCAAAAGAAAGGTTGCTGGTGTGATGATCTATATTGATTACCGGCGCCAAATTGAATAATTCCGTGAAATCGTCGTAAAGTTTGCCGAGCTGGGAAGGATCGGCGGCATCCACCACTATCACGCAGTCGTACTCTGAACCGCTCTGCGAAAACGAAACTTGCTCTCGGCTGAAACCGCCTTTTTTTGGCGTCACGATAATGTTTATTTTGTCGCCCTGAATTTCGTGGCGAACATTTGGAAGTTCGCTTCCTCGGCAATCCAGAGTCACAACCAAGTCGCGCACAAAATTCATTTCGCGGGATATAGCCGAAATTTCAGGAAGGAAATTATAGTTCTGCGGAACCGCTTCCTCGGCGACAACGGTGACTTTTTTCCCAAGCTTTTTCAGCGCCAAGTAAAAGGAGAGGGCCGATCCGATACTGTCACCGTCAATTGGAGACGACGGCAGTATTAGGACATTTGTCGCCTTTTTGATGACGGAAATTGTGTCGAGTTGTGCTTGCGATAATGGCATATGGTTCTTCGGTGTTTCTCTTAATTATAAAATAAAATCTCGAATTAGTCAATACTGGCATGATGAAATTACTTAAGGTGGAAATTTATCAGGTACGGCGAGGAGAGTCAATGTTTGGTTTTGGGGGCGCGACCGGCCGCATGCGCTTCATGACGGCATTCGCCCCTTAGGGCTCGCATTTGCCTACGAGCGCTTGAAGTCGGGCCTCCTTAAGGACAATTGGCTTCGCTGCGCTCCCGCCAATTGTCCTCATGCATGATTCGGAGGCCCTCTTCCTGGAATTACGCGCTCTGCGGCAAAAGACCGGCCGCGCCCCAATAGTCCAAAAAAGTTCAAAAAATACATCTGTTTCCCCCATCTCTGTTCTTGCCTTTTGCCTTTCTATATTTTCAAATCCACCAGCTTCAACTGCACCTTCTTATTCCCGCGCCATTCGTTTTCTTCAATTTTGCAAACGGCATCGAATTTTTTCAGGCCCTTAAATTTTTCGGCAAATTTTCCAAGGTTAAATCCGATGCAATCAATCAGGGTTCCGTTTAGTTTAGCCTTTAATTTTAAGTGTCTGTCACCACTGCCGACGGTTCCATATTCGTGAACCTCAATATTATTGCAAACAAAACGCGGCACTTCATTTTCCATTCCAAATGGTGCGAAAGTTTTTATCATGTTCACGGTTCGCATGGAAACGTCGCTATGAGGAAGTTCACAGTCAACGCTCAAAATTGGCTTGTGTACGCCGTTTTTGACGGTTTTGCCAATGTGTTCGCGCACGCGCTCCGTGAACGGTTTTAAATTGCCTTTTGGAAGATCGAACCCGGCCGCCGCCGCATGTCCTCCAAAATGGGTCAGAAATTCCTTTGCCGAGCCGATAGCCTCCACAATATTTACGCTGGCAACCGAGCGGCATGAACCGACTAAAATATCGCCGCGCTTTTCCATCACAATCGCCGGTCTGGAGTATTTGTCCACTATTTTTGAGGCAATAAGCCCGATAATTCCGCCGTGAAATTCTTTGTCGGCAATAATGATTATTGATTCGGAGGCCTGTTTCGCCGCTAGGAATTCAGCTCTTCCCATTATTTCTTCCATCATGCGCTGGCGCTTGTGATTCAATTGCTCAAGAGTTTCCGCCAGCACGTGAGTGTGTTCAACGTCGCAAAGCAAAAGCTTTAAAGCGTGAGAAGGATGCGAAATTCTGCCGGCCGCGTTTATGCGCGGTCCAAGCAAAAACCCAATTTCGTGAGTGTCGATTTTGCCTCTAATACCCGCATATTCCTTCAAACGCGAAAGCCCCGGCCAACGCGTCTCGTCCAAAACTTTCAAACCTTCCTTTACGATATATCGATTTTCACCGCGCAATGCGCCCAAATCGCCAATCGTTCCCATGCACGCCAAATCCAGAAGCTTCTTGATTTCTATTTTCGGATCGGTTTTTAATCGAGTTGTGAAAAGCGCTTGCGCCAGCTTCAGCGCCACGCCCGCGCCGGTCAAATCCGCAAAAGGATAACCGCTGTCCGGCAGCTTCGGATGCAAAATCGCGTACGCGTTCGGCAATTTTTCCGGAATGGTATGATGATCGGTTATTATGACGTCCATGCCGTTTTTGTTGGCCAATTCCACCTCGTTAAAGCATGAAATTCCATTGTCGGTCGTGATAATCAACTTAACGTCCAGTTTCGCAAATTCCCGTATGAATTTTTCGCGCAAACCGTATCCATCTTCAATGCGATGGGGGAGCCTGTATGAAACGTTCGCGCCCAGTTTCGCCAAAGTCCTCATTAAAATCGCGGAGCCGGTGATCCCATCCACATCATAGTCGCCAAAAACCATCACGCGCTCGGATTTCTCGATCGCTAAGCCAATCCTCTCAACTGCGCGCTTCATATCTTTCATCAGAAATGGATCGTGGAAATCCCTCTTCTCGTCAGGATAAAAGAAATGTTGGATCTCCGTTTCGTCGGTGAGTCCGCGATTTTCAAGAAGCCGAGCCATCAGTGGCTTATTTTTGTCGGTGTTTTTAATTTTCCAGGTTTTTCCTACAAGAGACATATGAAAAACAATATGTACTAACTGTGTACCACAGTTTTATGAGATTTATATTAACTCGGATTGACCCAAAAGACATTAGTATCGCTTTTGAACCACGTCATCTGTCGTTTCGCGAAAGACCGTGTATTTTTTTTTATAAGTTCTGTTGCCGTATCAAGAGAAATCTTGCCATCTAGGTATTGGATCACCTCGCGGTATCCAAGTGTGAGCATTGAGGCGCAATCTCTATACTTCATCAGGCTTTTTACCTCTTCAATAAGTCCGCGCGTAATTTGAGAATCCACTCTTTCGTCAATTCTTTGAAACAAAATTTCACGCGGCGGATTTAAACCAATCTGCAGGCAGTCATAACGAGGCTGCTTTTTGGCATCGCGTTTTGGCTTTCCCGTAGCCAAAAGGATCTCCAGCGCGCGCACGACATACGGCACATTATTCGGGTGAAGTTTCGCGGCGCCTTCCGGATCCAATTCCTTCAATTTCTTATGTAAATTTTCTTTTCCGGTGCGCGCAAGCTCTTCCAGAATTCTCTTTTTAATCTCAGGATTCTCCGGCGGAATTGCAAAATTCTTCACGATCGCGCGAATATAAAGTCCGGTGCCTCCAACCAGCATCGGCAACTTGCCTCGACTCAAAATGTCGTCGATTGTCTTCTCGGCCAATCGCTTAAAATCGGCTACGGTAAAGCGTTCCGTCGGTTCCGCAACGTCAATCAGGTGATGCGGAATTCCACCCCGTTTGTCTACCGGAATCTTGTCGGTTCCGATATCCATGTGTCTATAAATCTGTCTGCTGTCGGCGGAAATTATCTCGCCGGTGAACTTTTTTGCCACCTCCAAGGAGAGCGCGGTTTTGCCGGAAGCCGTCGGGCCCAAAATCACCAAAAGGGGCGGAAGTTCTCGATCTTTCGCCAGAAAATCTTTTATAAAATCTTCTACCTGAATATTCATCGCCCCGGATTATAGCTGATCTTTCACCATATTTGATTTAAGTTAATGGATAGGGGAAGCTGGGAAGTATGTGGGGAAGGCCAAAAACGCCTTTTAAAGAGAAGAAAATCGCGTTCCAGGTTTGCGTATGTTTCATCGTAGAAATCGATTAGTG
>JACRID010000037.1 GCA_016220145.1 Candidatus Peregrinibacteria bacterium | reverse complement strand
TTCCGCTCCCTGCAATTGCAAAAGCAAAACCCCGTTGAGGCCCTCTTAACCATGGCGAAAACCTCAATCAAGACCCGGGTCGCTTTAGAGGAACATTTCAAACTGGCAGTTTAATTGTCAAAGAACTAAAGTCTTACAATTTTTTTTATGTGCATATTTCTATCCTGCAAACTCCCCGCGGAAGGCTTTGGCTAAAATAGACTGCTCGAGCTTATTGGTATAATCACTCGCCTTGCGATATCTGTCGATAAAACCATCGATTCCGTCAAAACTTAATTTTATCTTTTTAACTATTTCATCTTGCTCCGCTTTAGGGGCGAGAACAAAAGGCAATTCTCTTACACGCTGACAATTTAGGGCTTGAGGCCCCGAGCCACTGCCATAATTCCTATTATTTTCATATTGAAATTGAAACCAAAACCAAAGATACTCGGGATTAACCCTGCCATGGCTTATCTGAATAGCTGCGATATTTTGATTTATTGCGGCATCGATATTAAGAATAGCGGACTGCCCTCTCGTTTTTCCTTCTCCAATCATGGCAATTAAAACTGTTCCGGAAGGGAATAATTTACTCGAACAATTAGCTAATCCCTTTTGTGTTATCTTTTCTCTCGATTCGCTAATTATATTATTGCGGACTTCTCCTGAGCTTAACCATGGAATAGCCCCATTCCAATAACCAGATATCTTGCGCGATGGTGTGCTTCCATTGTTAACGAGCCCGATTATCCCTATGCAACAAGCCTTCCAAGAAAGAGGAACAACAAATTGCTCTTCATAAGAATCTAAAGAAATCTTGTTAATTTCTTCAAACATATTTTTTTCACGGTTAGTTATTTCTGACTTCAGGATAAAATCTTTAATAAACGCAATATCGTCATCTGCGTTAAAATCTCCATTTTTTACTCGCCATTCTTTTGTAAGCTCGCCAGAAAAAGCGGCAAAGAGAACGGACTGCCTAAAACGTCCTAAGATCATGGAGATTTTATCGAGGCGGGATTGGGCGTCTTTGACCTTTGCCAGCAAGACGTCGAGCTTGTCGGCAATGCGCTTTTGCTCTTTTTCATCCGGGGGCAACGGAACCTCTAATGTCTTCAGAAAGTTTTTATTTATATGCTGAAGGCCTGTGCCGGTGCTTGTTTCAAGGATATAGTTTTTGCTTCGTCTTATAAAATATTCCAGAAACTTGGTATTCAAACCATTCTTTGGCGATAAGACAGCTATGGTTGATCCAACAGCACCAGAAATCCCACTGGCGCATTTACCTATGCTTCCGTCCCAAACCAACAAAACATCTTTCTTATTTGCTCTAGGAACCTTGAGATCATTTGTAAATGCTCGCCCAGGCTTGCCCTCTAATTCGTCAATTAAAAGATACGGGTCGTATCCTTTTTTCTCATGATTAATTACGCTCGAAGGTTTCTTCCCTTTACGAGAAGAAACAACGTCTTTTAAAGGACACAATGTCCATCCTTCGGGTAAATTATTCTCCATTATTCTCCAACTCCGCTACGATTTCTTTGAGGCTGTCAACAACCGTTTCCAGCTCGGTAATGGCTTCGGATGCCAAAACCTGCGGCTCGGGCAAATCCTCTGGGTCGTCCAGCGATTCATCCTTAAGCCATGTTATGTCGAGTTTATATCCGCGATCCTTGATCTCTTGAACATTAAACCGACGGAAACGGCCTGCAACACCCAAATCCGTCCGCTTGCCTAGGCCATTGGGATCCGCGCCATAGCATTTCTCAAATTCCTTAAAATGCTCCGCTGAAAGCGGCCGGTCTTTTTGGGTTATGCCGGGCACGTTTGAACGGCCGTCAAAAATCCAAACGTTTTCTGTGGGTGGGCCCTTCTGAAAGAAAATCACGTTTGCCTTAACTCCCTGGCTGTAAGGCGTGAATGTCCCACGCGGTAAGCGTAAAATTGTGTGCAGATTGCAATCCTGCGTGAGGATTTCGATAACCTCTCCGGCCTTATCTTCGAATAAACAATTGTCCGGCAAAACCATGGCCGCACGGCCACCGGGACGTAACACATTCACGACATGCTGAATAAAGTTAAGCTGTTTATTGCTGGTTGAAATCGTGAAATCATCTCTTTCCGGCGCCTGATTCGCGCCTTTGGTGCCGAACGGCGGATTGGTAAGAATGCAATCATATCGTGTGCTTTTCATCGGCTCATAAATGGAATCGCCGAGATAGATGTCCGCGTGGATTCCGTGCAGATATAAATTCATCAGCGCAAGGCGCCGGGGCCGGGCCACAAGTTCGGTGCCGGTATAAACCTTATTGGTGATCCGCCTGGCATCATCACGCTCAAGGCTGCCCTTAGTCTGTTCCATCAGCCATTCATAAGCGCAAACCAGGAAGCCGCCTGTCCCGGCCGCGGGATCATGGATAACAAAATCTTTTGTTTTACGGGGATCCGGCTTCATGCATTTGACAATTGATTGGATAAGAACACGTGGCGTGAAGTACTGCCCGGCGCCTTTCTTGCCTTCGGAAGCCGACTTCTCAAGCAAGCCCTCATAAGCGGCCGCTTTCACATCCACATTAAGGCTTGTCCATTCGATCTCATCGATAAGGTTAATAAGCTTTTTGAGATTTACCGGATTGGCAAATTTCGAGATAGCTCCGGCGTAGATATCGCCAAGCGTACCCTTTTGCTTGCCAAGGCCGCGCAAGGCATCTACATAGAAGTCAGTTAATTCTGTGCCGGACTTCTCGCGCAGTACTGACCACGAATATTCCTTAGGTATGTCAGCACCCTTCTCGTCGGCCATCTTCAAGAACAGCAAATACGTAAGCTGTTCAATATAATCGCCGTAATCCACCCCGTCATGCCGCAGGGTATGGCAAAAACCCCATAATTTTTGAACCACATCACTCATTATTTCTCTCCTCAAGGAGTTTTCTCATTTTTATACAGCTCCAATTTGTCTCACCAATGGTGAGAGTTTCTCATCACTCGCGAAAAAAAATCCCTTCCACTTCATGTCAGCACCGCCTCATTTATTTCTTTTAAGAGTTCGTCGAGTTTGCCGTCAAAGACCCGATTTAATTTCGCGTAACTTATCCCTTGCCTCGTAAAAATAGGCAAAGTATCAATATCATTTTTCTCGATCAATAAATTGGCGACCAAGTGATGTCGAATATGCTCAAGCCATTTTCCCTGCGCTTCGGTGAAATGATGTTTTGCTTTGACTTTAGCCAAGGCCCGGTCAACGCGGGTTTCTACCGTTAGGAGCTCGTCGTTCTTTGCCGCATGTCTGATCATAGAAACGATGTCGGCGAGTTCCTTGTTGTAGGCCCTGCGAAGATTTCGCTCGTTAAACTTATCTAGCAACGTGTCTGGATTGGTTGCGAGTTTTTCACGCAATGCCTTAAGTTCATCAGTGTGAAAATCCTTCGGCTTATTAAGAAGAATATCTATTGCGTCAATATGCTCAGGATTCTTCCTGATAAACTCTTCAAATAGTTTTAAATAATCCGCCGGCTTAAGCTCTTTGCCGTCAGCCGCCCTGAAAATAACCTCGGATGCCACAAGGTCTTCAGCGGATTCTGCAATGATAAACTCGCGCTTGGGCCTTTGATAATTCTCGCACATGTGCAGAAAAGCTTCGCCTTGAAGAATCTTGATCATCCCGGCCCAATTCTTGGAGAGCTTATCTTCAAGAGTCATCACGAAATCAGCGATGTCCTCTCCGAGGGTATAATTGAATTCGTTCCTGCTTTCCTGCGTGATGTTCTTTGAAATACGTTGAAGCCGCTTCGATAAAACTTTAATGTTGTATGCTCTGCTTTGGTTGTCGGCAATCGCTTGAACGATTTCGCGGATAGTTTTTGCGGGCTTTACAGGGGGTTCCGCGGTGATGCTGGTCGTCTTCTTAAAATATTCGTATCACTTTAGAAGTATGACAAATAACCGTCGGTTTGAGATGTTGTCTTTGAAAATTAATGCAAAAATGTTTGACGACGATGAGAATATGGTTGTATAAATCTTCTCATGACACGGGAGAAAGCCGAGA
>JACRID010000035.1 GCA_016220145.1 Candidatus Peregrinibacteria bacterium | reverse complement strand
TGTTAAGACGAAATTCTTTAAGACAAAAAATCTTCGCAATTATAACGAGGATTTTTTGTTTTTCCAATACCACTCACTGAGTTTTGTTTATTGTGTTCTGTGTTCTGCTCGCGCCGTCGGTCCCAAATTCGGCAACCAACCGGAGTCTTGACTTTTGAGATTTGTTTTGTTAAAATAGATATGATGGTACTTGAAAAATATGACTGACAAAATTTTAGAAATAAAAAATTATTGGTTAAAATCAGCGGAGCATGACTATGAGACGATGTTAAGTTTGCACCGCTCAAAACGTTTTTCAGCGTGCTTATTTTTCGGTCATATTGTTTTGGAAAAGATTTTAAAAGCGTTAGTCGTGTCGGAAACCAAAAAATCTGCGCCTTTTACTCATGATTTAATAGCACTTACGCGGCTTTTGCCCAAAGAGCTTTTTAATGAAAAAGATATCGATTTGCTGGACGATGTCAGCCGTTTTAATATTCGCGCTCGTTATCCGGATGTTAAATTAAAATTTTATAAACAGTGCACCGCGAGTTATACCAAAAAATATTTTGACGCGATTAAACAACTGCATCAAAAATTATGTCAAAATCTGACGCCCGTAAAATAGTTAAATCATTTGTTTTGAAGATGAAACAAGACGGTTTTCCTTTTGAACGCGTCTATCTGTTTGGTTCTTACGCCAAGGGACTTAACAAAAAATGGAGCGACATTGATGTCTGTGTGGTTTCAAACAAGTTTGCCGGTAAAAATTGGGATTCGTATGAAAGAAGATTGTGGCGTTTGCGCCGAGAAATAGACTCACGAATAGAACCAATCGGAATGACAAATGAAGAATTTAGCGGCTTGTCGCCGCTTTCTGAAGAGGTAAGAAAAACAGGTATCCGCATGGTGTAAATTAAATAGAGAATTTTTTTAACAAAAAATCCGCATCCATATCCATGTGGATTTTTTGTTTTTCAAATACCACTCGCTGTGTTTTGTTAATTGAGTTTTGTGTTTTGCTCGCGCCCTCGGTCCCAAATTTGGCAACCAGCCGCTGGTGTTTAACGTGAGAAGGATTATTTTGTTTTTAGCAAAGTGTTGTTTAGTTTCATTCTCAAAACTTCCGGCAGGAATTTATTTTTTGGATATTTTTTAACGCCGGATTTAATAAAACCGCATTTTTCGTAGGCCTTGATTGCCCGCAGATTAGTTGGACGGACTTCAAGGAAAATTTTTGAAATATTAAGCCGTTTCGCTTTATTTATGAGTATTTTAATAGCTTTCGCGCCATAGCCATTGTTCCAGTATTTTTTTTCGCCGATAATGATTTGGGTTTCATGCCAATTATCTTTTCTTTTGACTAATGAAATATGGCCGATAATTTTTTTGTCTGCGCAGATTAGGAAATGGTAATCATTTTTACTCTGCAAGATTGCTAAAAAATATTTTGTTATTTTTTTATCAGAGATTGGTTTTAAAATACCGCTGGTCAGTTTGAGCAGCGTTTTGTCCCGCCACCATTTGGCAAAATAATTTTTATCCACAGGCTTGATTTTTTTCAAAGTGATTTTTGGCATAGTAATAAATGTTGTGGATGGGGATCAGGAAAACTTCGCGTTTTCCTGATCCCCGAGGTTTCCGTCCTCCTAGTGGCAGTTGCTGGGGTTCTGACAGGTGTTGAGCACCTTCAGTTTCGGCAACGGCTTGACCATGACGGTCGGTCGTTGCTTTTTCGACTGCGCCTTCTTCATTCTTCTCACCTCCTTTCTACTCGTGTTGTGCCGGAGGCCCGGCTTGGTGAATCGCCGCTTGTAGTTGTTCCCGAAGAATTTCTTCGGTCATGCGGCGATAAAAGGTGCACATTCGTCCGATCTTGGCTGTCTGTGCTGTTCTGACGAATTCCTGTGTGATGTTACAGCCACCACCACACTGTCCCTCAATCATACAATCCTTGCACATCTCCATCACTCCGGCGAGATGATCCCTCACAAAGCGATGATAGGCAGTGCCGGGCGCATGAAACGATTGGATTTCCGAGAGATTCCCGAGTTGGGTCGTGCTATAGCCGCATCCATAGATGTTTCCGGACGGGCCTACGCACATGCTGTTGCCGCGGACTGCGCCGCAGAACGCGACACGGCTTTCGAGCGTTGATTCATTAAGATTCTCGGCTGGTCGTGACCAGAAGCCGGGAACATCAATGCTTCGTGCCGTCGCGTAGCGCCGAATCCGCATCAGTTTTGCGACAACCTCCTCAATTCGAATCTCCACCATACCAACGACATCGATGTCGATTCTGATATTCTTCATGTCTCTGGCCACCGCCCAGTCGACAATCGACTCGTCAAGTTCGTGGAAATTCTTTTCGGTAATTGTTACTGCAATACCATCGAGCGGATACCCAGTCTGAGTTAACGTATCGAATCCGCGTACGATCTGAGAGAATGTGCCACCGCCTGACTTCGTCAATCGGACGCGATCATTGCCATCACGCAAGCCGTCAAGACTAGAAGCGATCTCGACGCGATGTTCTTTGAGAGTCGCGGCGATCTCCGGCGTGATGAGTGACGCGTTCGTGTTGATCGAGAAGCGGAACTTGAATTCCGAGCTGTAGGTAGCACGGCAGTACTCTAGCACTTGCTTGATAACCGGCCATGCCAGCAGCGGTTCGCCTCCGCCAAAGTTGATTTCGGCGACACGCTTCCCGTGTTCGCTGAGAATTTTGAGATACTGTTCTATCGCTTCCTTGGCTACCTCGAATAGCATGAACTTCTTGGGGTTGTTGATACGGTCTGAGGTTCCCAAGTTGTTGAAGTGGATGCAGTAAGTGCAACGGAAGTTGCACGCCTCACTCATGATGAGCTCAAGATAATCAATCAGCGAACCGTTGACGATTTCTTTTTCTCGCTCTGCCATTTGTTTTTTGAGGAGCACTCGGTCGTCAAAATCCTCAGAGACGAGGAAGTAGCACTGCAGCAGTTCCTCAATCGCTTCCCGATCTTCCTTGGTTAGTTCATCGCCAAGTTGCGAATATATCGTCCTCGGTGCCGAGAAAGATTCGAGAAACTCGAGCGTCTCGGCGGGAACGATTTTAGGGTAGCCGAACAACGAATGCCAGATCACCGCAGAGTCGCCGTCCCGGACAACCTGCGTGAACGACGACTTCACGTGGGCGACGCTAAGGTTGGGTATCATTGCAGACTCCTCTCTGTGTTTGGTGGTTTGAAGATACTAAACGTAAGTTTAGCAGTTTTTCGGCTAACTTTCGCTGTTTTGTCAATGGTAGGGTGTGTATAAGTCCGATGACCAGAACACAAAACATAATTAACATAACACAACGAACCCAATCGCCAACCCGCCGCGTTTTGTTAATTGAGTTTTGTGTTTTGCTCGCGCCCTCGGTCCCAAATTTGGCAATCAGTCGTGTGTTGATTTTTAGTTTTCAATTATATATAATATTGTTGTAATTAATCATAAATTATATGACCGCAAAGAAGCAAAAAAAGTTGGTAAAAAACGGATATTCAATCAGTGAAACAAAGACCATCATTGACAAATATATTGATGAATCCGCTGAACGGCTTCAGAAAAAATTTAGGATGGCGTGGAAAAAACAACACGCCATGTCCAAAAAACGATCTTATGTTTGAGATTCGTTTTAGCGAGTTGGCCGTTTCGGAAATAAAAAAATTTATTCAAATGTACTAGGAGGGATTTTTTGTTTTATACAAAGACAGCGGTATTTGGGCGGAAGACACCATTTTACATCACTACCGTCAGGCCGCGCAAAGATTGAGCGATAAAATTTTTTCAGAAATTGAAAACAGGATCAAAGGCAAAAAAGTACTCGGGAGAAAACAGGCAAACAATTGGCAAGAACTTTTTTTCTATGTAGACGAAAGATTGGTGATTAAATATTTTTCTGATGATAAGGAAAATGAAATAAGATTGATTGAATCTGTGGGAATAGACCGGAAACCTATTATATTCTAATTTCTAGAATGGTCTAAAAGGCGACAAAGTTGACGACAAACTATTCGGCGTTAAAACCAAAATGGCGCAAGTGCAATTCTTCGCCTGGGCCGACCACAACCAAATGCCTTTGCGCCGGATTATGGTTGACTGGCGGGAAAAAGGAACGACGGGGTCTGATAATACAATCTCCGGCACTTCGCAGGGTTATTACACAAACTACAAACCATATTGCGGGGATGATAGCGGAAAAGCGAAAGAGTGTGTGAAGAAAAGCAATAATCAGATTGCCTCTGGTAGCGGCATCACTTGCCAAAACCAAACAGAATGTCCCACTTCTCATCCGGATTGCGTTGATGTCGGTCCCAAATTCGGCAACCAACCCAACAAAACCCACCTGCCCGCCATGCAAGCCAGCAAGGCGCTGCGGGCGGGCAAAGATTCTCCAGTCGTCCGCATTTTCAATTTGACAGAGTGGCTATTTTTTGGTATAATTAATTCCGCAATGATATGATGTTAAAAATGCGAAACCAAAAGAAACTGATTGATCATTGGCGAAGTTCATCCGGCAAAGAATGGGTGACAGCCAACTCGCTTTTCGGTTTAAGGCGTTACGACATGTGTTTGTTTTTTTGTCATTTATCA
>JACRID010000034.1 GCA_016220145.1 Candidatus Peregrinibacteria bacterium | reverse complement strand
GAATTCTTGCGACGGCTCCTTTGCTCACTGGAAAAATAAACTGAAAATTCACCGTGGGCTTTCCCCAAATCGAAAAAGAAAAATGCTTCATTTCTTTCTCGAAAATACCTAATTTAGCCCCCAAAAACTTCCCTTATGCCACAAATCCCATTCATAAGCCATTTTCTCGACTTGCCTGTATGAAGTCGGGAGATGCTTCTGGTCAATAGGAGAGCAAGCTGGTAGCTGCGGCATACTTTTTCAAATAGTTTTTTTAGGAAGCAGAGCGAGCCGCATGCGGCGAGCGTCCTCCGGAGGCCACCGCAGTCCCGCAGGGCGGGACGAGGAGGCCGAAGGAGGGCTGCGCTCCTTATTTGAAAAAGTATGCCGCAGCTGCCAGCTATATTATCCATGAATAAAATGCGCCCCAACTTACGCCGCAACCGCCATTTTCGGCTCTTTGTGCACGCCTGCAATCTTTTTTGCCTTGGCCAGCTCAACCACGCCTTTTTTGGCGTCAATCTTGATGGTATCGCCTTCCTTAAAGGTGCCATCCAGCAACTTTTGAGTCAGCGGATCTTCCACCAAATCCTGAAGTTTTCTGCGAATCGGACGGGCGCCGTACTTGGGATCAAAGCTTTCTTTTGCGAGTTTATCCAAGCCGGCCTCAGTAAGCTCAAGTTTGATATTTTTTACATCCAAGCGCTTTTGAAGTTTTGCAATGTTAAGTTTTACGATTTCCTTAACGTTTTCGTGGGTCAAAGCGTTGAATACAATAACTTTGTCGATTCTGTTTAAAAATTCAGGTCTGAAATGCTGTTTTAAATCTTCCAAGATTGCAGATTTTGCCTCTGCAAACGCGTCTTCGGCGCGCTTCAACTCGTTTTCCTTTATATCGAAGCCGATCACCCCTGCCTTTTCGGTCAATTTTTCGGCACCAATGTTGGAAGTCATCACTATAATCGTATTCTTAAAATCGACTTTTCTACCTTTTCCATCTGTCAAAACGCCATCTTCCAAAATTTGGAGCAGAAGATTGAACACGTCCGGATGAGCTTTTTCAATTTCATCGAAAAGAATTACGGAATATGGCTTTGTGCGGACGGATTCCGTCAAACCTCCGCCTTCTTCGTAACCGACATAACCGGCGGTTGTACCAACCAATCTGCTGGTGTTATGGCGTTCCATGAATTCGCTCATATCTATTTTTATAAGCGCTTTTTCGTCGTTATAAACTTCCTGCGCAATGGCTTTCACAAGCTCCGTTTTACCAACTCCGGTAGGTCCCATAAATACAAAAGACGCAATCGGTCGGCGCTCGTCGGAGATTCCGGCGCGTGAACGTCTTATTGCTTTTGCGACTTCGGAAACCGCGGGATCTTGGCCGATAATTCTGCTCTTAAGCAGCTTTTCCAAATTCATAAGCCTGTCGATGTCCGTTTTTACCAAACGAGTAGTTGGAACACCGGTAATGTTGGAAACAACCCTCGCGATGTCTTCGGAATCCACCTTGCCGCGCTTCTCACGCGGGACGGAAACTTTCTTGAACTCTTCCATTTTTCTTGAAAACTCCAATTCCTTGCAGCGCAATTCGGCCGCCAATTCATAATTTTGCTCGGCCACAGCCTGCTCTTTCTTCTTAATGACTTCCGAAAGTTCCTGCTGCGCCTTTTTGCTGTTTTCCGTCGGACCCTTGCTCTTCACCCGTTTCAGCGCCGCCGCTTCATCAATCAAATCAATTGCTTTATCCGGCAAAAATCTGTCATTTATATAACGCTTTGAAAGCGTTACGGAAGCCTCAAGCGCACTGTCCTCAATCACCAGATTATGATGCTCTTCGTATGCCTTTCTAATGCCGCGCAAAATCGCGACTGTTTCTTCTTCGCTGGGTTCGTTTACCATCACCGGTTGAAATCTGCGTTCAAGAGCGGCGTCGGTTTCAATGTGTTTTCTATAATCGGCGGTTGTGGTGGCTCCAACCATTTGAAGCTTTCCGCGGGCCAATGCCGGCTTTAAGATATTTGCGGCATCCAAACTGCCCTCCGCGCTGCCCGCGCCAATCACAGTGTGAAGTTCGTCGATAAAAAGTATTACATTCGTCTGGCTTATAGCTTCATCAATTATTTTTTTAACTCTTTCCTCAAACTCGCCGCGATATTTCGTGCCTGCGACAAGCGTTCCCATGGAAAGCGATAAAATACGCTTATCCAAAAGGTTATCCGGCACCTGCTCAAGCACGATGGCCTGCGCAAGCCCTTCGACAATCGCCGTTTTACCAACGCCCGGTTCGCCGATCAAAACCGGATTGTTTTTTGTCTTTCTATTTAAAATTGAAACCACTCGCTCAATCTCTTTTTGCCTTCCAATAACAGGATCAACTTTCCCGCGTCTGCATTCCTGCACCAAATCCGTCGTGAAATAATCCAAAGCCGGAGTTTTTGATTTCCGCTCCGCTCCCTGCTTGTGCTTATACGCATCCTGATAGTCTTTTTCCTGCCCGACCAAAACGCCGTGCAATCCGCTTAAAAAGAATTCCAGAGGATTCATCATTCCTTGGACACCAGGCATTTGCTGGCCTTTTTGACCTGCGCCGGATATTTCCTGATTGCGCCTGAAAATCTGAACAATTTGTTCTTTTATGCTTTGAGGATTGATTTTCATGTTTTCCAAAATCACCGTTGCCGCCGTGTTTTCCTGGGAACAAAGAGCGAACAAAAGATGCTCCGTTCCTACAAAATTATTATTGAATTCCTGCGCGCACTTTAACGCCTCTTCAATAACCTGTTTTGCAAAACCGGAAAGTCCGCCGGGCTGCTTTGAAGGAGCCGTGCCCGCCGCGCCACCGGTTGACCTTCCAACGGTTTTTAGCACCAGATAGACATTATCCAGCGAAACACCGAAATTGGTTAATATGGAAGCTCCCAAAGAATGCCCTTGGGAAAGAATCCCTATTAAGAGATGCTCAGTGCCTACATAGTTAAGCCCCGATTCCCGGGATTTTTCCTGGGCAACTACGAGGGCTTGTTTAGCCTCTTTTGTGAACTTTTCGAATCGTGGATCTGAAGAAGGGGAGGTCATAAATCTATAAGATATTTAGGAGATACAGTTCTGGTAAGTTTATCATATATATCTGTAAAATGCACCCCGTTACTCTTTACGCCTCGCTCATCTATTGTCTGATTTTCGCGATTTAAACTAGCACTCAGTATTTTAGAGTGCTAATAATTGCAAGTCAAGATTTTTTGTCATTCTGTCCCGCTTAGCGGGATCAGAATCTAGATCCTGAAACAAGCCTGCCATGATGTAGATCAGGGTTAAGGATGACGCAAACGTCAATTACTCTTGTAAAGTCTCTAATATTTTACTCATTACATCAATATAAGTTTTATCTCCGGCCAAACAATATGTACCCTTATCGCCTTCGATGCACACCATACCGGTTCCGCCACCGGAAGATTCTATTCCTTTTTTACCAGCAATCTCTGTTTCTACAAAAGACATTGTTCCCGGAGTACTTTTTACAGAAGCCAGAGAATTTTCTTTAGTAAGGCTTACAATGGTATTTTCCGATGTAACGGGCTTTGTACTAAAATTATAACCGCCATCCACAAACGACCAATACCAACTGGCCGGGATTTGAATTTTTATCTTAAAAGAAGTTGCTGAAACAAGCTGCATGCCGGACTTTATAACAACTTCTTTTTGTTCTCCGTCTGCTACATTTTGTAGTGATTTTTCCAAAGATTTTGCTGTGTCGCTTCCGGATGCAATATCCCAAGTTTGTTTTTCGCCCGGCTTAAAATATGCCACGCGCGTCATGGAACCGGGCTTTGATTTATCGCCGACCGAAAGTAGAATTTTTCTCATATCGTGTCCGTCTTCGTATTGCACGTAAATGGCACTAAAATTCTCCGGCGCACCCTCCGGAAAGGCGAATTCAACTTTTGTTACAAACCAAGTCCCGCCAACCGAAGCGGCTTCCGGCGCCAAATCTTTTATATTTGTCTTGATGTAATCAATAAAAAGCCGGCGAGTTTCGGCAAGGTTTTTTTGCTTTGCGGCAGCCTCTTCTTCTTTTTTTTGCTTCAGCGCTTTTTCAAGATCGGTTGCCGAGGGCTCCGCAACTGTAGCCGTTTTTGGAGTTTTTTTAGCTTCAGTTTTTGCCGGTTTTTGAGCGGCTGGAGTCGTAACTTTTACCGAAGTGCTTGTACCGACATTTTCCGCAAAAGGAATAAACTCAAAACTTTGAACCAAATCATAAAAGGCGTTTCTATATAAATCTTTGTCGGAATCATTCACCGTCATGTGTGAAAATTTATAAATAAAAGTGTCGCGCGATACATAAAATTCAACCGACGTATTGCCATAAGTCTTTTTAACCGCATCCGATTGAGCAACGCCAATCGTGCTTTGTTGATAAACCGGTTCCACAAAAGAAGTCGTTGTACCGGTAAGATCACCACTCGTTGCAGAAGCCTTTTTTATTTCTTCCGACGGCCTGTATTGTTGGTCCAAACCAAGCCACTCTCGAGGAGAAAGCCTTTTGTTGTTTTCGGAACGCTCAACCGTAATTGAATCAACGGCTCCAAAGTCCGATTCATAAGGAGTAATATTGACAGACTGTAAACCAAGCGCATTTTGTTCCTCTTTTAGAATCCAAACCGACGGATATTGGAATTTGATGCCGAACTGCGCGTTTTGATAAGCGGTTTTTACCTGCGTTTCTTGACCCAGAGAAGTCACATTATCAACCGTAAAGATAGATTTATCGCCGTTCCATTTGCCTTCGATTTCAACACGGCGCTTTTTGTAGCGATTAAGATTCACGCTTACGGAGTCTATTGAAATGCTGCTGCCCGATTCGAGAAGCAAAATAAAATTGTTTGCGGTTCCGTCCGCGAATATTGCATCTTCAGCCGTATTAACAATTCCTATTTTTTTCTCAAGTTGGCTTTCGGCCTGCGTCATTTCCGGTTCCGCTTGTTTGGAAAAAAGCGAACAGCCGCTCAGAAGCAACAAAGACAAAGATGTGAATATGAGTATTTTTTTCATCACGCATGAGCGCAAGCGAATGCGCTTCGTTCTCTCGTCCCCGTTAGGGCGTGTTTTGGAGTTCATAATTTTAAGAGTTATAAATTAATTTATAAGATTTCTCTGCTGGTTTCTTGAATCTTCAATACCGAGGTGATTGTAGCCGTGTCCGGTGACCATGCGTCCGCGCGGAGTACGCTCCAAAAAGCCAAGCTGAATAAGATAAGGTTCGTAAACGTCTTCAAGCGTTTCTTCTTCTTCGGAAAGTGCTGAGGAAATTGTGTTTAAACCGACAGGTCCGCCGCGGAATTTTTCGATCATGGTGCGCAAAATGTCGCGATCCATGCCGTCCAGACCAAGAGCGTCAATCCCAAGCGATTCCATCGTTTGATCAACGACTTTTTCGCCCACAACCTTGGCGTTGTGATATTGCGCAAAATCGCGCACACGCCTAAGCAATCTGTTTGCAATGCGGGGCGTTTGCCTGCTGCACTCGGCAAGGCGCTGCGCTGCAGCTTCTTCAATTTCGCAATCCAAAATTTTTGCCGAACGCAGGGCAATTTTTTTTATGTCATCGATATCGTAGAAATTGAATTTAAAAACATTGCCGAAGCGGTCGCGAAGAGGGGAAGAAAGCATGCTGACTTTCGTAGTCGCGCCAATCAACGTAAACCGCGGCAGATTAAGGCGAACCGCGCGTGCGGAAGGCCCTTTTCCAAGCATAATATCGATCGCGAAATCTTCCATGGCGGAATATAAAACTTCTTCCACGACCGGCCGCAGTCTGTGAATTTCATCTATAAAAAGAACATCGCCTTGCGCCAAATTCGTCAGTATGGAAGCCAAATCCCCCTGGCGCTCCATCGCCGGACCGGAAGTTATCTTCACCGCCGCCCCCATTTCGTTCGCGATAATGTAAGCCAGCGTCGTTTTGCCAAGTCCGGCCGGACCATGCAATAAAACGTGCTCGAGCGGCTCCTTTCTTTTTTTTGCGGCCTCAATAAAAACGGTCAAATTCCGCTTTATCTCTTTTTGTCCTATGTAATCGGTAATACTTTTCGGCCGCAGTGTCTGTTCAAATTGCGAAAACTCCGCGCTCTCGGCGGCCGGCGCAACGACTCTGGTTTTCAAAGTTTCGTCTCTCTGAATCATGTGCGCGCATTATATCACGGCTTGGAGCATACGATTCAAGGACTGTTTAGGCTGGCTATGGAATATTTTCCTCAAAACAGAGGAGCGCAGCCCCCTTCCAGCCCCGCATCGGCGGAGCTTACAGGGGACGCTCGTCGCATGCGGCTCGCTCTGCTTCCTTTAAAAAATGTTTTCGGGAAACATTCACATAGCCAGCCGTGCATGTCCTCAATTCACCGACCACTCCTCATCGCCTGCTTGGTGCTCCCGTTTCTCGTGCATTTTGCTCTGCAACTTTTCGATTTGCGTAATTATAAAATGCTTTACATATTCGGGATTCGGGCAATCGCTATACTGAAGACAAACTTTGGAAGCGGCTGTTTCTATTTCAAGGTAGCCGTAATTAAACATTCTGAACTTTGCCAAAATGCCTTTTTCTTTTATATCTATATCCTGAATATCCAAAAGTTCGGCATCGTGTTCCATTCTGTTAAAAATGGACTTCCAATCGATCATTACAACGCGCTTGTTGGTGATCATTAACTTGTCCATCAAATAATCCAGCGAAAATATTGCAATTATCAACCCGACGAAAAAAGATATTACCGCGAAACCGATCAAACCCCACTCCGCCGAATCCGTTTGAGCCCAAACTATATACAGGGCGAAATATAGAGGCACCGCCAGAATCGCAATGCCAATCAGCCTGAAAACATATGGCGTCGGATGCCTTTTGAAAGTTTTGTATATGATTTCTCCCTGTCTTAAATGCATGATATCTTGTCTAAGCCCACTAATTGTAGAGAAATATGGATACGCCAGCAACAAAATGGAAGCTAAAAGATGCCGCGATTGTGACTATATCGATGATTTTGCTTATAGTCGGATTGAATTACGCGCTTTTGATGCTGAATTTCGCACGGATTTTTGAAAAAATGACGAATAAAAGTTTGGTGACCTCCGGGCTTTTTATCGTGCAGGAATTGCTGTTTGTTCTGCCGCTTTATTTTTTTGTGGTTAGAAAATACGAAGTAAAGGCACGTGAATTGGGATTTAAAAGAGTCGGCTGGACGGAGATTGCGAAATGCGTTTTCGCCGGGTTTGCGATGCTTTTTGCCTTCAATTTTTTATTAGTATTAATTTCTTCGCGCATTCCTTTTGTAATTCCGGGATTTGAGCCGCAGGAATCGCATGTGCCGCTTTTTGGCGGAACACAGTTGGACATTGCGCTTGCGGTCGTGGTTTTGGTGTTTATTGCGCCAGTCGTGGAAGAGCTTTTGTTCAGGGGATTTTTGCTTCAAACTTTTTTGGCGAAATTCAAACCTTGGATTGCCAGTCTGCTCACCGCAACTTTCTTTGCGCTGGTACATCTTGAATTGGAGTCCGCAGGAATGATCATATTTTTGGCGCTGATTTTAAACTGGATGTTTATGAGAACCCGCTCCATTTGGCCCGGCATTGTCTTTCATATGTTTAACAACGCCGTGGCGTTTGCGGTAGAATTATTGGTGTGGAGCGGGTATTTACAGGTATAGTGGAACATAGAGCAGAATTGGCCTTCACATTCACAGTTTGCACATTAATAAAGATGTTAAAAAGTACTGGTCAAAAATTACCGGCATTAAGGAGAATCAATTTCATAAAACATATGTTAAACAAACTTCCTTAGGACAAAGAAAAAAGGTGTTGTACAATGGCACCTGCGCAATAAGAATTTACAGTAAAGAGCTTTTCAGAAGAATAATGGGCTGGCGACAAGGACTTTTGAAATATTTTGGTCTCTCCTCCCCGTAGTTCAATGGATAGAACACCCGCCTTCTAAGCAGGTAATGGAGGTTCGATTCCTCCCGGGGAGACCATTACGGAATTCGGTACTTCAAAGAGCTCCTCGAAGAGGGGCTTTAGCTTTATTTCAAGGACATTCCGGCCTTCTACAATAAAGTTCATGAACATTTTTTGCATGATGTAATCCAAATCGGACATTTTTGTAACGATGTCATTAAATAACTAAAAAAGTAGCTCCCTGTAAACCTGGTCATCTTTGGTAAACAAAGGTGGTGCACACGGCAAACTTCACTTCACGCCCTCAACCTGCATCACCTTGTAGAGAATGTCGGCAATGTCTCCGCGGGTTAGCGGTTTGCCGGGCTCCACTTTGTTGTCCTTAACTTCCAAAATGTTCTTTTTGATCGCCTCTTGAAAGTATGGCGCAAACCAATCGGTCGCCGTGATTCCCTCAGGCAAAGCCACCGTAATTTGCGGATCAATATCAACCTTTGCGCCCACAAAAAGCATCGTAAAAAATTCAGCAAGATTCACGGTTGCATCCGGCCTGAATTTGCCATCCGGATAACCCTTAACGAAACCAAGTTCAAACGCGGTACTGACATATTTGGCATACCAAGCCTGCGCGGAAACGTCGGGGAAAATCAAATTAAGTTTTTCGCGCACCGATTGATTAATACCTCTCAAAATAAATGCGATTGCCTCCGCGCGCGTCACCGGATTATCGGGCTTAAACGTACCGTCAGGGTAACCGGCAACCAATCTTTTTGATTTCAATGCGGTTAAAGCCGCGAAGTGAGGATTGTTCGCCAAAACGTCTGTGAATGGAAGCGTAACCGCCGGTTGAACTGATGTATCCGGCGCTGCAGGCGTTGGCGTCTCCGACGTTACGGCCAGCGTCTCAGGAACAACAATTTGAGATGGAACCACGATTTCCGGCGCTGCCGACTGCTGATTTTCCGGCGCCACAATCATAGAACTGCCGGAATCCTGAACTTGCGCATCCGTTGGAACAGTAGGAACCGTTTCCGTCACCGTGATAGCCGGCGACTTGAATTCCTGTCCGTGATAATTGACTATAATCTCTGAAGTCCCGGCAGTTTTTGCGGTAAAATTAACGCTCGCTTCACCATTTGAAAAATTCCCAAAAGTAAGCGCACTCGCGCTCAAATCTCCAACGCCATTCGTTGCGCTTAAGGCCGGCGATTCCAGCAAATCAAAATCCGTAATCTTATTTCCATTCAAATCAACCGCGCGAATAACGACGTCAGTTGCCTTGCCGGTCTCAAGAGAAACCTGCGCCGGCAAAACAAAGAATCCGGCAGGGACCGGACGCTTCGCCACCATTTCAAACTCCGGGGAAGAAAATTCGCGATCGCGGAAGCGCACCAAAAGCTTTTCTTTACCTACTTTTGCGCCGCTCACTGCAACCGTACTTGAGATTCCAGCCTTAAAATTTGCAGCGGAAAGAACACTGTTGTTTAAATTCCCATTCCCATTCAAAAGCGACAGTTTAACCTCATCCGTAAAAACCGGCTTGCTAACAAGGTTTCCCTTTTCATCAAACGCCTGAATCACAAATTTAACCTCATCGCCTTCGGTGAACTTTTCACCGCCGGCCACTTGCACTACAAACGTCAATCTTTCATATTCATCAACCACGTTCGCAAGCGCAACCGTCAACTCCGGATTTGCGGATGCAACGATCATTTGATCACTAAAATATTTCTGAACATACTTCATCGGGTTTACAGTATTCGCAACGGCATTTCCGCGCCCAAGTCCATTATTTATGGCATCAAAGAAGGAATAACCTGCCGCACGCTGTTCCGCACCCGTAAACGGCCAATATGGATGCCATGCGGAATTTGAATTATCTATTTGAAAATGCAAGTGAGGAGTTGTTGCCGTTCCGGTGCTGCCGGAAAACCCGATCAATTGGCCCTTTGTGACAACGTCATTTATCTTCACGGAGATCGAGCTCAGGTGATTGTATGAAGAAAACAGCGTTGTTTTTACATTTTCATCATCCAAAGAAGGAAAGTCATTGTGCTGCAAAACTATATGATTTCCAAAACCTCCGCTTGAGTTTTCGGCTTTAATAACGGTTCCGTTCGCAATCGCATAAACCGGCGTTCCTTCAGGAACTTTTATGTCAACTGCAGGGTGGCTGCCTGCGCCTTCAACTCCATCCAACTTATAAGTACCTAGATATGGAACGGGATAAGTTATTTTCTCATTGCGTATAGCATCGTCATTTGCATCATTCCACTTAAGGGTTGTGTTTGGAATAACCAAACGCGTCGGATTGTATGCCGGGACAGAGATCAGCTTGTCCGCCGGCAATGCACTGAAATTAGCCTTCCTTTCAGATTCCGTCAGCTTTACCCAATTTGGAGCCTGCTTCACAGGATAAGTCGTACCGTTAAAAGGCGCGTGCTGCGGAATCGGAGAAAGCACGCTAGTCAGGTATTTTGCCCCTCTTTCGCCAAAAAACGCCACCAATAGGGTTAAGACAGAAACCATTATTACAATCGCCAGCGTCTTTGGCTCCGGCAGAAAAAACTCATGCTTCTTCCATGCGTCTCCCCGAGGCGGGAGTTCATCGCTGTAAAGAGAATTTTTCTTTTTGTCTTTCTTCTGATAATTTTTATTTGTCATGTGTTTGGGTTTTAAGGTATTAGATAATTATACCATATTAACGGCACTTTTCAATGCTAATCAGAACGCAATCAGATAAAGAAACCATGGAGGCTGGAAAAAGGCTTGGAGAAAGCCTGAAAAACGGTCTTATCTGTCTTTTTGGGGATCTTGGGGCCGGAAAAACGACTTTTATTCGCGGATTGGCCGACGGGATTGGAATCTCTTCGAGAATCCAAAGTCCGACTTTTACTTATCAGAGAGTTCACGCGGGCAAAACCAAACTTTATCATTTTGATTTTTACAGATTGGATAAACCGGACCAAATGATGATCAATGAGCTTTTTGATGCGATTGGGAAACAAGACGGCGTTATTGCGGTAGAATGGGCGGAGAAGATTTGGGATTTTTTGCCGGAAAAGCGGACCGATATTCGTTTTAAACATTTGGAAGGGGATTGCCGCGAAATAATAATTAGGCAAGTAGGGAGTAGGTTGTAGGTTTATAGGCTTTGGAGCCCTAAATACCTACTTCCTACGTCCCTGCAATAAATATGAATGAAAAAGATGTAGAAAAGCTTTACAGGGAATTCCACACGCCGCCGCACGTGCGAGCGCATTGCAAGGCCGTCGCCGATTTTGCGGTTGATCTTGGCAAGAAATTTATCGCAGCGGGCCAAAGGATTGATTTAAAAATGCTGCGTAACGCCGCGCTTGTGCACGATCTTTTGCGAGTGGTTGATTTCCGGCATTTTGAGCCTCGAAAATGGGAATATAAAGTTTCGGATGAGGATATAAAATGCTGGGAACGCCTTCGCGAAAAATATAAAGGGATGCATCATGGCGATGCAACTGCTGAAATTTTAGAAAAACGCGGTTACGGCGATATGGCGCAGGTTGTGCGCAGACACAAATTTATACAAGTTGACGAAGGATTCGACACTTGGGAAGAGAAAATCCTTTATTACGCCGATAAACGCGTTAAGCATGACAAGGTTGTTACGCTGGAAGAACGGCTAAGAGATGGAAAAATCCGCAATGTGCCGGAAGGACGCGATGGCGAGCATGAGAAAAGACTGGACCGAAAAAACTTCGAACTCGAAAAAGAGATTTTCGACGCAATCAAGACGGCAAAATAATCTTATTCAAAATTCTTCGCGTTTGGGTGTCCAATGCGCCGGTTGCATCAATGCTATGGCTCTTTTGAAATGCAATAATGGCTCCTTTTGTGATGTCGCCGTAATATTCGGTCGTAAGTCTGCCTTGAAAAAAGCCAAGCCTCTTTAAAACTTTCTGCAAATTCTCAACATCTTTGCCGCGCGTGCCGTAACCGATGTCACTCGCAAACTTTTCCGCTTCTATAACGCTTGCAACCAGCACTCTTTCACTTTCCAGCCGTTGGGCAACGATTCCATTGTTTTCAACCGTGTCCGCAATCACTTTTTGCTGTTTCAGCCTGGCTATGGCGATTTCATTCAATTTATCAAGTGTTTTGGGTCCTAAAACGCCGGCGCCAAAGTCTTTTTCGGTTTGCGAAATGCCAAACGCCTGCTGAAATTTAAAAATCGCGTGCTCGGTGACTTTTCCATAAAAACCGGTCGGCTCAACCCCGATAAATTGTAATCGGGCCAATTCCTCCTGAAGCATTTTAACTTCCGGACCTTTGTCGTTCAACGCCAGTGATTTTGTAAAAACTGCGCTTATTTGGGCCTCGGATGCGGCATCTTGAGATGTATTATCGTGTATTGCAGCCGGTGAATTTATGATTTGAGGCTCGTATCTTTCCGAAATCACTTTTTCTACAGCTGTTTTTGTTTTTGGGCCGTAATATCCGGCGGCCTTATCATTTGCATTATCTATAACTCCATAATCAAGCTGGAATCTGGCAAGGGCGTCGACGGTATCCGCATCAAAACTGCCGGTTACGGAATTGAGAGTTCCATATTCCACCAAAAATTCCTGAAGATTTTTAACGGCCTCGCCACCGCTTCCTTTTGCTAAAACGCCTTCGGGGATTTTAGCTAAAGCGGTATTTTTTTCGCCGTCCAATAAATCTTCCAAGGCAACGCGCGTCTTGGGGCCAAAATTGCCGGCACCCGTATCGAATGTGTCCGCAATCACTTTTTTCTCCAGTTGAAATTTTTGAACCGCCTGTTTTGTTTCATCTCCGAAGAATCCGGTCACATCGCCGCTAAAATAACCAAGTCTTTTTAAAAATCTCTGCAATTCCGCGACCGCCGGGCCGTTATCGCCGTCACCAAGATCGCTTTTGAAATATTTAGTTCTGGGCAGAATAGAAACCAAATTTGCCATCGGTACGTCAGTAAAATTCACAGATTCTTGTATGCTTGGGTCAATGCCATAAACCGTGACTTCAAGTGTGCGCATTCCCCAGCCTAAAGCGCGGCGCAAACCTTCCTCTCCGCTGCCGACCCAAATATCCAATCTGTTGTTTTTAATTGCTCCGCCGCGATCGTGAATGGCGACAATTCCAAATCCGGGAATAAACATTTTTGTGCCAAACGGATAGGTTTTTGGCGCCGCGGCGGCACCCGGAAAAACCACCGAACCGTCCGCCATGTGAACTCCTTCGCCATTCAAACGCACATCGCTTTCATAACTGCCCGTAAAGTAATAACTTTGGCCCGGAAGGGGGCTGTAATAACTTGAAACGGTAAATTTTTTTTTATATGGAAAGGAAACCGGGGCCGGATCTTGCGGCCCGACGACCGGAGTTGTCACAGCCGGTACAGGCGCCGGAACCGGTTGTGTCACAGGTGCAGGTTCAACTGCCTGAGGAGGCGTAGTAGTCCCACTATCCGTCGAAGTGCCAACTATGTCGGTGGTCGTGCCGTTTGCATTCGTGCTGCTGCCACTATCAACGGATTGCGCATAACCCCTCGGCGTCACCGCAAACAAAAGCAAAATTGCCAGCGTCAGCCAGAAAACCGCTTTAAACTTAAACCTGAATATAAAAGCCATGGATTTTGTATTTTTCATATTGGTATTGTCGTTGCGAGCATTAGCGAAGCAATCCAGATTGCTTCGGGCTTTGGCCCTCGCAATGACATAAAAACATTTCTTTTAATTCTACCACAAAAACGCCCGGTTAACAGGCACCTCATATTGTCATATCCTAAACATCTGCTCCTATTCTCCTTAGTATCTCACGACTGACATATTCTCTCGGACGACCATATTTCAACCTGGAAAGCTGTTTTAGAGCCTCTCCGAGGTTCTTATCTCCGCTTTCGGTGTACGGATTCAAAGGGGTAATGGAAAACGGTCGGCTCGGCTGGGTATCTATGGAAAGTTTTATGCATGCCTTGTATTTGTCGAGATTGACCAAATCCTGATCGGAAAACACCGGCGCCATTTCTTTTCCCATGTATTCGGAATCCTGCGCGCCGATCTTGTAACACATAATGGAACCGACGTTACCGAAAATCGCATCCTTCAAACTCACTTTCTTGCCGCCTTTTTTGGCTTCGGCTCCTTCCAACTGCGCCAAATACTGGTGAGCGATATTCAAACCAACGCGATATTTTCTGGCTTCCGAAAGAATGACTTCAATGCTGTCCGTAACGTAGTTTTGAAATTCGTCGATGTAAAGGAAGAAATCTTTTCGGTCTTTCTTTTCAATTTTCTGGCGTTTGAGCGCAGCCATTTGGATTTTGCTCACCATCATAAGACCGAGCAATTTGCTGTTGATTTCACCGGTTTCACCTTTTGCAAGGTTCATAAGCAAGATTTTTCCCTCCTGCATGATCTTGAAAAGATCAAACGCGGATTTTGCCTGGCCGATGATGTTGCGCATCATGCCATTGGTGACGAACGCGCCGAATTTTGCGGCAAAGTACGGAATCATTTCCTGTTTTTCACGGGCACCGGTTTTTGCCATCTGGTGCATCCAGAATGATTTCACAATCGGATTCTTCACTTTACTAACCTTATATTTTTGAAAATCGTCGTCGGTAAACAGGCGAACGATGTCCGTCAGTGCGCCGCCTTCCGGATCATCCATAAGAGTCAAACAGCCGTTTCTGAAATAATCCTGAATACGGGGACCGAAAATTTCCTCATCAAACAGCTTAATCATGATGTTCATGGCATCCAGCGCGACCATGTCCTTTTCTTCTTCAGTTTCAGCTTCGAGCAGATTGAGCCCCATTGGACGCTCAAGATCGGCCGGATTAAAGTAAACCACATCGTCGGCGCGTTCACGCGGTATAAACGGCAAAATGTCCTCAATAAGAGAGCCGTGAGGGTCAATTACGCATAAACCGTCGCCATTCTTCAAATCCTGCCTGATCATCACCTGTAAAGTTGAAGATTTACCGGTACCGGTTTGACCGATGACGTAGAAGTGCCTAAATCTGTCCTCGCGTTTGAGGCGAATTTCCTTTGTATCGCCACGATATTGATTATAGCCGAGCAACAAGCCTTCGGTGGGAATATTTGGCGGAGCCGACGCAATTTTAAAGTTCTGCCACGCAATGGAAGAACCCCGGTTGTAGCGAATATTTGGGAAATGGAACAGGCTTGCCAATTCTTCCGAAGAAAGAATCATTGCCTTGCTGGTTAACAACATATTCCACGGACGCGTCATGGTTCTCAGTATGAAATGGTTTACCAGTTTACTGAGCGAATGATATTTGGTTTTGGTAAAAGCGTTGTTGTCGGTTGTGCAGAACTGCGCAAATCCGCTGCGCACGTTCGCAATCTGCTCTTTGGCTTTTTGATAAGTAGGTGCGGCAACAATTACGCGAATGACTGTCGTGTAACCGGTGTGAGTATTTTTCTCCTCAATAGCTTTAACTTGATCATCCGTCATCGGCGTAGTACGGGTCATACCTTTACTGGCATCGACGTTTTCCTTTAGTTCTTCAGCTCCGCGCACACCTATTCCAAACAAAGTGCCAATCCACGAAACCGGATTCCACCAGATAAAATGCTTCTTTTGCCCAAATATATCTTTTGCCTGCTTGCGGCCTTCTTCTTGCCAACCATCCGGTAATGGCCTGACTACAAATTGGATTGCAGCGCCTTCTTCCGGTCCAAGCCTGGAAAGTACGTTAGTCAGCGTATTCAAAGGATCCGACCCCATTCTTTGATAAGTGCGCAGAGGGAAATATGGCGCCTTTGTAAGTTTCATGTAGCAACCGGCAATTCTGGAATTCGGCTTAAATATGTTGTAATCCTCAACTTCTTCAACATAAGCGCCCGGGTAAAAGCCTGTGATTTGCTTCTCAACAAGAGCCACCAATCTTCGAGGAACCACAATGTACAAATAAATCTGGTTATTAAAAACCGCATATTCCAAAGAGAAAAAATCCTGTCCTATTATTTTATGCTTAAAATCGCTGTCATAAATTGAATGAAGCGCCTCAAAAAAATGGCCCATTACGCCAATCGTCTCTTTAAAATCTTTTTCGCCGCCATACATGCTGCCTTCTTTCTCACGATCGTCTTTGGACTCTTTTTTAGGAATAAGAATCTTTAAAAATACCATCTGCAATGAACGCTCAATGTTCGCTCTTTTTCGCAAAAACCTCCAAATGAGGAGAAGCAAGACCACGGCGCCAGCCGCTCCTGCAACTATCAGCTCAAATAGATTCACTTCAAAATCCATACCTTGGTGAATAGTATACCAATTTATAGTAATTTTACATATCGCGTAGCTCGGCCAAGTCCAATCCGTTTCACCTTGCCAAGCTCAACAAGCCGATTCAAAGCTTGACGCACCGTCCCGAGAGCAATACTTGTCGCTTTTACGATTTCATTCGGAGCCGCTTCACTGACAGTTGAGAGATGTTTCCATATCTCATACTGTTTTGGCGAAAGCGTATCCTCAACTTTTTCTTCTTCCAGATAAGATAGGGCTTTTGCAGCCTGCTCTTTGACGACAGATAAAAAGAAATTGAGCCAAGGAGATATGGTATCGCCATTGGATAAAAACGTTTCCTGCGATTTGCGAAGAGCAATGTAGTATTCATCCTTTCGGTGTTCCACAATCTGTTCATGCGAAACATACTGCACAAATTGATAACCGGAGCGCAGAAGCAAAAGGTTTGTAATCACTCGAGAAAGACGTCCATTCCCGTCTTCAAATAGGTGAATTTTCAAGAATTCCACGATGAAATTGGCAATAATAAGGAGCTGATGAAAGCGTTTTTTATCGAGAGCGTCGGCGGTCCAATCCAAAAGTTCCTGCATTTCTTTTTCGGCAAGATATGCCGGCGTGGTTTCAAATATGATTTTTGCCACCTTGCCGTCAGCTCCAAGTACCCCAACGGTATTCTCTTTCTTCTTGTATTCACCGCGATGAGTATCGTCCTTGGTTGAGTACTTCAACAGCTCATTATGCAGCGACATGATAGTACTCTTGCGAAGAGGCAAGATCTGGTAACCATCGAATACATTCTGGAGAGTTTCAAGATATCCTTGCACTTCTTGAAAATCGCGATCTGCAAATTTAGAGATTGCGAGACCGCGCATAACCTTCTCTACTTCCTCATCGGTTAGTTTCGCACCTTCGATACGCGTCGATGCACCGGCTGAAGTAATTAGCGTTGACTTGCGGAGGTTGGTGATTGCCTTCGGAGTCATCCGCAAACCCGATTTAAATTCGCCACGAATGCCATCAATCTCGGCCAAAAGAGCCACGATGCGGGGATCGGGATTGCTTATCCTATGGTCAAATTTATTAACGCCATACTGCATATAGTGGATTATAGCGGCAAATGCAATGCAAAAAAGCCCCTCGAGTAGAGGGGCTTTTGAATCAAGGCAGGTTTATAATAGTGGAACAACTGGTTGAGAAACAGACGGTGTCGGCGTAGCGTTGTTGTTCAACCATATAACTATGTTATTAGCTTCGTTGCTTTCAGCAACCTCATTTAGCGGATCTACAGCGACTACAAGGGCGCTGATAGACGAGTCATTGGCATTGGAAAACGCCATACTTTGTCCCGACATAATCGGTCCCGATGTAATATCATGAGAATACGCGGTGCATAAGCCATTATTGCAATTATTACCTTGGACGGCAGCAATCGTTATTGTGTGAATGGAGAATGATTTGACCGGTGCATTTCCAATATTTGTTACGGTGTAAGATGTCTTGGACATTTTCACTGCCAAATCGGGCATGCTGGTTGGCTGAACCAAAGAAGGAACTAACGCTCCTTTTTGCGTCTGTGTATTGCCAAACCACACGGCTGCGCCAACGACGACAACCGCGATCAATGCAACCGGCAACCAAATAAATTTATTTTTCATATTTTTGTTTTATTAGAAATTAAAATTTTTTCCCGTTTGTTAGGATTTGCCTGATAATCGACCATAAGTATCAAGCTTATTATTTTATCCTCACACTAATATCCTACACCATCACCCCCCCATGTCAAATTTAACCTGTTAATTATCTCGGAAAATTATAAAAGAACCTGCTGTTCGCAGAATTGCTTATATAATTCTTGCAAATTCTGATTTACTGAAAATTTTGATTCATCAATACCGATGCAGATGAGGTTCAAAAGTTCAGTGGTTTTGTTCGGATAAGCTTGATTAAAAAGACTGTCTTCGTATTTATTCAAAATGGTTACTATTTGAGCTCTTGTCACCGCATCGTTCGGGCCAAACTTCCCGTTTGAATAACCGCTAATGACGCCTCTTTCTTGCATTATCTTCAGCGAATCTCCATAGTAAGCATTGTAATTCACGTCCGGAAATACTTTTAGCGGAGTATAAATCGCATATGCAATGCCCAATGAAATTAATGAACCGACCAAAAACACGCTCAACAAAGTAATAAAATTTTTCATAGTGTTTTGTTAAGAAATATTTTTCACATTTAATTTCACATGCATCTCGGCCACTTGTTTTTCCGGCAGCGTTGATGGTGCGTCCAGCATAAGATCGCGCGCCTTTTGATCTTTCGGGAAAACGATCACCTCGCGGATATTTGGTTCGTCACAGAAAATCATTATCAATCTATCCAGACCCCACGCGATTCCGCCGTGTGGCGGAGCGCCGTAAGTAAATGCCTCCAGCATATGGCCAAATCTGTGTTTTGCGTCTTCTTGCGTGATGCCAAGAACATCAAAAATCTTGGATTGAATTTCGGATTTGTGTATACGGATTGAACCGCCGCCAACTTCAACGCCATTTAAAACAAGGTCATAAGCCTTTGCGCGAACCTTCATTGGTTCTTTTTCCAAAAGATGCACGTCTTCTATTTTCACGCTGCAAAATGGATGATGCGCTGCGGTAATGCAATTTTCTTCCTTGTTCCATTCGAACATCGGGAAGTCGGTAACCCACAAAAACGCAAAAACATTCGGGTCGCGGAGTTTGAATTCGTCGCCGCATGCCAATCTAACGTGTCCAAGGCTTGTACAAGCCGTCACAAACTCATCAGCGACAAAGAAAACCGAATCGCCATCCTGAAGTCCGGATTCTTTTTTAACCGCCGCAATTTCTTTTTCATTTAAAAACTTCAAAATAGGGGATTTAAGCTCGCCTTTATCCGCAATCATATATGCCAAACCTTTTGCGCCATAAACTTTTACCAATTCTTCCAGCGAATCAAATTTGCTGCGCGGGAATTTTGCCGCGCCGGGAACATGCAGCATTTTCACAACGCCGCCTTTTTTAATTGTTTCTGAAAACGCCTTAAAACCGCTGGCTTTAAAAATCTCCGTCGCGTCCTTTATTTCAAGCCCAAAACGCATATCCGGCTTGTCGGAGCCGTAGCAATTCATCGCGTCGTGCCAAGTTATGCGCGGAAACGGCTTTTGGAGCATTTTTTTGCCCGGAACCATTTCACCGCAAAGCGCGATCATCATTTCTTCATTCAAATCCATCACGTCTTTTTCATCCACAAACGACATTTCAATATCCAGCTGCGTAAATTCCGGCTGGCGATCGCCGCGCAAGTCTTCATCGCGGAAACAGCGCGCAATTTGGAAATATTTATCCAAACCGGCAACCATGCAAAGTTGCTTTAATTGCTGCGGAGATTGCGGCAATACATAAAATTTTCCCGTGTGCATGCGAGACGGAACAATATATTCGCGACTTCCCTCCGGCGTTCCCTTGATCAACATCGGCGTTTCTATTTCAAGAAAGCCTTGTTTATCCATAAAATCGCGAACGAACTTGATGGTCTTGTGGCGAGCCTCAATATTTCTCTTCATTCGGTCGCGGCGCAGATCCAAATATCTGTATTTCAAGCGCAATTCTTCGTTTACTTCAACTTCGCTGTCGATTTCAAAAGGCGGCGTTTTTGCCTCATTCAAAATCTCAACTTCGTGGCAAATCACTTCAATTTCGCCTGTTTTCAATCTCAGATTATTCTGGCCTTCCGGACGAGCGCGAACCTTTCCTTTAATATGAACAACATATTCAGGACGCACAGTGTCCATAATTTGGTGTGCCTGTTTATTGTGGGTGGGATCGGTGACAATTTGCGTCAGGCCATAGCGATCGCGCAAATCCACAAAAATCAAACCTCCATGGTCACGGCGACTTTTTACCCAACCTGAAAGCTCAACCTCCTTGCCAAGGTGTTTTTTGTTTAATTCATTGCAAAGGTGTGTTCTGTACATCGGATAAAAAGTTACCCGAAACACAGTTAAAAAGCAAAAAGTTAAATGTAAGATGGCAAATGGCTTTCACTTTTACCATTTAACATGCACATCTTCCTTTTTACATTACACATTGGCCATTTCCTCTTACTTCGCCACCTCCGCGATTTGCTGGCGCAACTCGGGATTTAAATCCACCCCAAACGGGACTTTTATTTGTTTTTTGCCCTTTGTCGTCGTGATGTCTATCAAAATCGCCCTGTCTCCGTGATTTGCCTTTAACAAAGCCTTTAAATATTCCATTCCGGCCGCATCCATTTTTTCGGTCAATTTTATTGTGTATGGCTCATTCGGGTCGGCTTCCGGTTTTTCTTCTTTTGTATTTAAAATCGCTCGCACGTATTTTTCATTTTCATCAAAAAGTCCGGCTTCTTTTGCGCTTGCGGTCATGGAATCAAGCGAAACATCTTTAACCAACTGCGCAATAAACTGCATCGCGTCTCTGCGGCTTTCGGCGCGCCCTTCCATCATCACAATGGCACCTTCTTTTATAACCGCTCCAAATTGCTGAAAAGTTCTGGGGAAAACCACGGTTTCCATTCGCCCGGTCAAATCTTCCAAAGTCACATACGCCATATACGCGCCGCCCTTTGTTAAAACTCTTTTGGCTTTCGAAATTATTCCCAAAATCTGCACGGTTTTTCCCTTTAGTTTATCGTCTATTTTATCAATCGGATGCGCTTTTTTCGCCAGATATTTTTTCATGCCAAGCAGGGGATGGCCGGAAACAAAAAGCCCCAGATATTCCTTTTCCCACTGCAATTCTTCAAGTTTTGTGGAAGGCGAAACCGCCTTTAATTTAAAAGAAACCGCCGTGTGTTCGCCCGGATCCATCATTCCGAAAATGTCGGTTTGACCGTCAACCGCCGTGGCTTGAATAGATTTTGCAAATCGCACAATTTCTTCCACACTCGCCGCAATTGCCTTTCTTTCGCCCAAATCGTCCAATGCGCCGCTGTAAGCCAACGCTTCTATCAATTTTTTGTTCAAAACCGAACATGGGATTCTCTTAAAACAATCTTCAAGATTTGCGAATTTTCCACCTTTCTCACGGGCTTTAATTATTTCTTCAATCGGCAAATCGCCAATTCCTTTAATTGCCTTTAACCCAAAACGAATTTTCGCGGTATCAACAACCGTGAAATTCGCAAGCGATTCATTTATAGAAGGCGGCAAAACGGAAATTCCCATGGATTCAGCCTCATCAACCTCCAGTGCGATTTTTTCTTCGTTGCTTGAATCGGCGGTCAGCAGCGCGGCCATGAACGCCGCGGGATAATGCGCCTTCAAATAAGCCGTTCTGTAAGCGATAAACGCATAGCAAGTCGCATGAGATTTATTGAAACCATAAGCCGCGAAAGGCTCGATGACCTTTTCGAAAACGTTTTCGGCGAATTTCTTGGAATGATTCTTCTTAACCGCGCCGCTCACAAATTTTTCGCGTTCGCCGGCCAAGAGTTTCGGGTCCTTTTTACCCACCGCCTTACGCAGAATATCAGCTTCGCCGAGGCTAAAACCGGCAAAATCGCGCGCAATTTCCAAAATCTGCTCCTGATAAACCGCAACTCCGTAAGTTTCCTTCAAAATTTTCTCAAAAGAAGGGTCAATGTACGTCACCGACTTCGGATCGTGTTTTCCTTTTATATAAACCGGAATCCACGGCATCGGACCCGGACGGTAAAGCGAAACCATCGCAATTATGTCATTTATCGCCGTCGGTTTTAACTCCTTCAGATAGCGGCGCATTCCGGCGGATTCCAGCTGAAATACACCGGTCGTGTTTCCCTTGGCCAGAAGTTCAAATGTCTTTTTGTCATCCAGCGGCAGGTGAGTAAGATCAATCTTATCACCGTGCACGCGTTCGATCGTTTCCAGCGCATCCTTTATTATCGTTAGATTTTTGAGACCAAGGAAATCCATTTTAAGAAGGCCGAGCTCCTCCAACGGTTTCATTGAATATTGCGTAATGACGCCTTCTTCGCCGGTCGTTTTTTGAAGAGGGGAATATTCGCTCAGCGGTTTTTGCGAAATCACGACCGCGCAAGCATGCGTGCCTGCATGACGCACCGTGCCTTCGAGCTTCAAGGCCTTATCCAACAGTGCTTTCGCGCGCTTGTCGGTTTCATACGCTCTTTTTAGTTCCGGATCCTCATGGATGGACATGGCCAGCGGCACATGCCTGCCCTGTATGGGCTGCGGCACCAACTTTGCCAATTTATCCACTTCATCATACGGATATCCCATAGCACGGCCGACATCGCGAACAACCGAGCGCGATGCCATCGTTCCGAAAGTAATAATTTGAGCAACATTATCGCGGCCATATTTATTCACGACATACGCCAAAACCTCATTTCGGTGCGCATCATCAAAATCAATATCGATATCGGGCATCGAGACGCGCGAGGGATTCAAGAATCTTTCGAACAGCAAGCCGTATTCCAACGGATCAACGTCGGTTATTTGCAGCGAATAAGAAACGAGCGAACCGGCGGCGGAACCGCGACCCGGACCGACGATCACTCCATGCTCTTTTGCATACTTAACGAAATCGTGAACTATCAAAAAGTAAGTGTCAAAGCCGGAATTGTGAATTGTCGTAAGCTCATAATCCAGCCTTCTTTTGATCGCTTCAGTTATCTCCGAATACCTTTCTTTAACCCCTTCCTCGCAAAGTTCGCGCAAATATTCCTGCGGATCTTTGTTTTGCGGCGTGTTGAAGTGCGGGATTAGATTTTTTCCAAAATTAATTTCAACCTTGCAGCGCTTTGCAATTTCCAAAGTGTTGAAAATGGCTTGCGGATGATCTTTAAACGCCTGCGCCATTTCTTCCGGCGAACGCACGGAAAAGTTGCCCGTGTAATGCATGCGATCCGGATCCGCCACCGTTTTTCCCGTCTGAATACAAATCAAAATGTCATGCGCATCGTGATCGTCGCCACAAAGATAATGGTTATCGTTCGTCGCGACCAAATTAATGCCGGTGCGGTTCGCAATGCCATAAATCGCCTGATTCACCAATATCTGATTCGCCATTTCCACGTGATCCTGAACTTCAAGAAAATAGTTTTCGCTGCCAAAAATATCCTGATATTTTTTTATAATCTCAATCGCGCGTTCTTCCTGCCCGTTCAAAATCGCCTTTGAAGTTTCGCTGTTCAAACATCCGGAAAGCGCAATCAAACCCTTTCCATATGCCTTCAGCAAGCCATGATCGACGCGCGGCTTGTAATAAAAGCCTTCCAAATGCGCTTTTGTAACCAACTGCATCAAATTGTGGTATCCTTCGGTGGTTTCTGCCAACAATGTCAGGTGATTGATGGAAGTTCCAGGCTCTTTTTTAAAACGCCCGTCGGGCGCAACATAAATTTCACATCCTATAATAGGATTTATTCCTTCTTCTTTGCCGGCTTTGTAAAATTCAATCGCACCATACATCACACCGTGATCGGTTATCGCGATCGCCGGGCTGCCCTGTTTCTTGGCATGTTTAATGCAATCTTTCGGTCTGGAAAGGCCATCCAGCAGGGAATAATGCGTGTGATTGTGGAGATGTACAAATGACATAGATAATGCACTGGTCATCCTGAATTTATTTCAGGATCTCTGTTGCAAACCCCCGAAACAAGTTCAGGGTGACATTATAAATTTGCACGCGGTCTATTTAAAGCTTCTTGTATCCAAACATTAACGGCTTGAAAAAAATCACCTACAAATGGCATATGGCTCAACACTTTTGTCAGCACAAAACCGACTATCGTAAGAACAAGAGTTACTCCCAATAAAAATCCAAGTCCGCGCGCCGTGCCTGCCAAAAAATTTGCCCAAAGCACCCGCCATGGCGAATGCAGGTAATTGGTAAATTCCTGAAGCTCCACGCGTTTCAGCTTCTCCAAAATTTTATCCATTTTCTTAACTTCAGCCTCCGCCTTCTTGATTATATTTTGGTCACTCATAGACCATGCAACTTTACCAATCCGAGGGTGATCATTCAATCATTTTCTTTATGGGACCTATGAAAAAATATGTTTTAAAGCGAAAATTGCAAATTTCGAGCGAAAACTTTAAAGGCCGACGAAGCCGTATCAGATATGATACGGCGAGGAGGCTTGAAAAGTTTGCAGCCGGAATTTGCAATTTGCAGCTCAAAGATATTTTTTCATAGGTCCCTAATGATCTCCAAAACCTCAGGAAAGGCTTTCTGATGCTGAAAATGACCGAATTCCTGAAAGGCGACCATGCGACCGCCAAGTTTGTCCTGCAATTCTTCGCCGTGCGGAAATGGCACATATGGATCATCATGCGAGTATAAAAATGTAAAATCGTGCACTCGCTGGCGAATTTTTGGCCAATCCAAAGGAGGAAGAAACTCCTTTATTGCGCTAATTCCAACATCTTGAGAAGGCACTCCTACAAAAATCACGGATTTGGCCATTTGCTCTTTATCATGTGACTGAATTGCATGCAGCGCGGCAAGCCCGCCAAGACTATGGCAAACAAAAATCACATCTTCAAAATCGCCGCCGAGTTTTTTCTCAAAGGTTTTGTTCCAATCTTTAACGCGCGGTTTTTCCGGATTTGGGAATTGAGGGGCCATGACGGTGCAGCCAAGAGCCGTTAGCTCTTTTCTAAGCCATGTATACCACTTTGGTATTTGAGGCGTTCCGCGAAAACCGTGCACCAGAATCACCGTTGGCTTTGTCATAAGATTTCAATTACTTTTTTCTTGGAGGTATGACCGGAAACCACCCTCACGTCTGACGGCGGAATATTTAAAAACGCCGCCATTGCGCGCTCAACTCCTTCATTTGCGCGACCGTCAACCGGCGGTTCTTTTACCGAAACCTTAAAATGAGTCGCGTCTATTTGGACGACTTCTTCCTGTTTCGCGCGCGGTTTTGCGGTGATAAAAAGGCGCATTGGATATTTGGAGGAAAACTTTACTCGACTCTGTAGCAAGCCATTCTCTTTCCGTTTTCTTTCGCCCTTCGGGGACGAGAGAACGATGGACACTCGCTTCGCTCGTGTCTGGTGCCCGGGAGAGGACTCGAACCTCCACGCCTTTCAGCATTAGCTCCTAAGGCTAACGTGTCTGCCAGTTCCACCACCCGGGCGTGAGCCCATTATGAGGCAAAACCGGTTTTTTTCAAAAAAGTTCGCCTGTGCAGGGGGCTCGGACCCATTTTTTTGATTGAATCATAGTGCAATCGCGTCCCATATCCTTTGTGCTTTTTTAGAAAATATCCGGGGAAATCCGCATCAAATTCCGACATTAAACGATCGCGCACAACTTTTGCGACTATTGAAGCCGCCGCGATTGATTTAACAAGCCTGTCACCATGAATTATTCCTCGCTGTTGCATTTTTATTCCAGGAATTTTCCAAGCATCCACAAGCGCAAAAGTCGCTCCACGAAAAGCAGAAACAGCCCGTTTCATCGCCAGCAAACTGGCTTGTCTCACATTCAATTTATCCACCTCCTTGTGCGTCGCCATTCCTATTGTAAATTGTAGTCCGCGCCGTACAAACAACGCAAAGATTTCCTCACGTTGATGCGGTTTAAGCAATTTTGAGTCATTTATTGCAGCAAGTCTAAAATTGAGCGGCAAATGAATCGCCGCGGCAATAACAGGCCCGGCCAACGCACCACAACCGACCTCATCCACTCCAATAACAAAATGCCCCCGTGATTTCAATTCTTTTTCAATCTTAAAAGTTGGATATTTCATATTTCCTGCAAAACACCCTACATCTTACATTTTCCATCTTACTTACTACATTACAGTGCATTTTCCCCTAAATATAAGGAGAAAACCAGATATTGACAATCTAATGAATAACTACTACAATAAGCACCTTTATAGAAGAAACTATAAGTTTGCATGATTTTCAATTTTCTGGCTTGACGCGATAGGTAAAAATGAATAACTTGGATGTTGCCGCTTTAGAAACACATTAAATCAATTATTTAATTCCCATCCACTATATGAACACCGCACAAACTTCCGCGCCAAAACTAAATTTAACAAAAATTCTGGAAGATATTTTCTTGGTTCTGACTCCAAAGGAAAAGGAAGTCATTATTAAGCGCTTTAGCTTGAACAATGAGCCTCGCCAGACGCTGGAAAAAATCGGCCAGCAATTTTCCGTTACTCGCGAGCGCATCAGGCAGATTGAGAAAATCGCTTTGAGCAAACTACGCAGAACGATTGAAAACACCAAACTTGCCGAAGTTACCCGCATAGCAAAGGAAGCTCTTGGAACACGCGGTGGTCTTTGCGTTGAGGACGAATTGGTTAGCGAGATTTTACAAAAATTGGCATCCGATTCCGACATCGACAGCCACATCGTAAAACTGGCTTTGGCCATATGTCCGGATTTCATTCGCGTTGAACGCAACGGTGCTCTTTATTCGTTCTGGATGACGAAAGATTTTAGTGAAGATGAATTGATGAGCGTTTGCGACGTTATTTATCACTTGTTATCAAAAAAGAAGGACGTTTCTCCGGTTACAGAAATCGCCCCTGAGGTAGAAGCCAGCTTGCAAGAAAAAGGTAAAAAAATGGTTCGCGAAACAATCATTTCTCTATTCTCCATAGATGTTCGCTTTAAGAAAGTGAAAGAAGGAATCGGCCTTATGAGCTGGAGGCATATCAATCCGAAATCAATCCGCGACAAGGCTTACATTGTACTTAAGAGAGAAGGTAAACCGTTGCACTTCGTGGAAATCGCCAACAAGATCACCGAGTCGGCTTTCGACAAAAAGATGGTGACGACGCAGGCGGTTCACAATGAACTTATCCGCGATGAGCACTTTGTGTTGGTTGGCCGCGGTCTTTACGGCTTGAAAGAATGGGGCTACAAAAAGGGAACTGTGGCCGAAGTTATTGAGGATTTGCTGCGCAAAAAGAGTCCGCTTACAAAGCAGGAGATTATTGCCGGAGTCTTGAAGCAAAGGCATGTTAAAAAAGGCACAATTTCTCTGAATCTTCAGAAAAACGAGCAATTCGTACGTGTTGGACGCGCCGTTTACACTTTGGACGAAAGCAAGAAAGTGACCACTGCTTAAGTGCTAACTAAGGACATGCTGCGAGCTCGGCCTGTATGCTAAAATGCAGCCATGAATGACTGTATTTTTTGCAAAATAACAAATAAAAAATTGCCGGCAAAGATTCAATACGAAGATGAACTTTGCATGGCCTTTAATGATATACACCCTAAAGATCGGATTCATATTCTGGTTATTCCTAAGAAACATATTCCGACGATTGCCTATCTGGAAGACGGTGACGAAAAATTGATGGGGCATTTGATAAAAATTGCGAAGGAATTGGCGAAAAAGAACGGTTGCCCGGGTTATAGATTGACGTTTTTCGTAGGCAAAGAAGGCGGACAGGAGGTTTTTCACGTGCATTTGCATTTGATAGGAAAGTAGGGTTTGTGGCCAGGAAATTTTTTGTGCGTCGTCCCGAGGATGCGGGCCCCGAAAGAGGCGAAAAGCGGCGTCAAAAAAGCGAGCAGCTTGTCCCGACCAAAGGTCGGGCGCTGCGAGCTTTTAGCCGGTTTTCGCCCTTTCGGTCGCACCGCAGGGCAGATCATAAAAAATTTCCTGGCCACAAATTCTACTGAAACTTCACCTCCAAACTTACATCTAAACTCCTCTCATCTTTGGTTAAACACCCCATGGAAACTATGTCTGCGCCGGTTTTGGCATATGCAACCATGTTCTTCTCATTAATTCCACCGGAAACCTCTAGGTAAATGCACTTTCTCAAATCGCGCTTTTTCAGCTCTTCATTTATTAGTTTTGCGGCATCGGGTGACAAATTATCCAGCATAACAAGGCAGGGAACAGTGATTTTCTTCTCGTCCTGATACTTTTTAAAAACTCGCACCGCCGCCATTGCTTCTTTAAAATTTTCAACCTCTATTTCAATAAAACGCACCTTTGATTCAGAAACAGTCAAACAACTTGATATCGCAAGCGTTACATTGCGATTTAACGCATCCAAATGATTGTCTTTTATCAAAATCGCATCGCTTAAGCTCAAACGATGCGTGCATCCACCTCCAACCGCACAGGCTTTTTTATCCAAAAGTCCCCATAGCGTTTTTCTGGTACAAGCGACTTCAACTCCCGGCGCAATACGTTTCACTTTATCAACGATTCTGGCCGTGTGGGTTGCGACCCCGCTCATCCTTCCAATAAAATTCAAAAGCGTCCTTTCCATCCTCAGAATAAGCTTTAACTCGCCGGAAAGCCGGCAAATCACATCATTTTTTTTAACCGTCACCCCATCTTTCTTTAAAATCTCGCATTTCAAACGCCCGCTGCATCCGCATTCAACTTCTTCCATTCCTGCCACAATTCCGCTTTCTCTCGCCACAATTTCAGTCTTGGCATTTTGCGCATCCTTAAAAATCAGCTCAGAGGTTAAATCTCCGTCACCAACGTCGCTTTGAAATTGCATCCCCGTGAAAGATTCAAAAAAATCACGATATAAAAGATTCTTTACCGTAAGTTCATCTGAAAAATCGCAAATTTTTGACCTTACAGAAGCCATATTTAACATGTTGTTGCCACCGACGCGCGCATTTTATCCGTTATATAAAACATTTTTTCAAAAGCCGCCAAAGCTTTTTCACGCACTTTTGGCGAAATTATGACTTCATATTGCTCATCCCGTAGCGATTTTTCCACCGCTTCCAAAGTTATTTTTTTCATATCAAAACACACGCTGCAAACCGTGAAAAATTTCTTTTGAGGCAAATCGCGCTGCAAACGCGAAAGCATTCCGCATTCCGTCGTGCAAATAAATTCCTGCGCATCGCTTTCTTTTGCAACCTTTAGCATTCCGCTTGTAGAAACCACAAAGTCCGCAATCGCCAAAACCTCTTGCGTACATTCCGGATGCGCGATGATCTTCGCATTCGGGTGCTCGGCCTTGGCCTTCAGTAAATATTCCACACTCAATCGCTGATGAATGGGGCAATAACCATCCCATTCTATTATTTTTTTCCCCGGAACCTGTTTGGCCACAAATTTGGCCAGATTTTTATCCGGCACAAACAAAATTTCCTTATTTGGAAGCGCGCGAACAATCTCCACTGCGTTTGAAGACGTGCAGCACACATCGGACTCCGCCTTTACCTCGGCTGAAGAATTGACATAGCAAACCACTGCGGCACCCTTGTGCTTGGCCTTTTCCTTGCGCAGCGCCTCAGCGGTTATCATATCCGAAAGCGCGCACCCGGCATCTTTTGAAGGGATTACAACTTTGCGACCAGGATTTAAAATTGCCGCACTTTCCGCCATAAAATAAACTCCGCAAAAAACTATCAATTCTACATCAGTCTCTTTGGCCTTCTTGCAAAGCTCCAGGGAATCACCCACAAAATCCGCGATTTCATGAATTTCAGGCCTTTGATAATTGTGACACAAAACAACAGCCCGCTTCTCTTCTTTCAGGCGTTTAATGCTTTTTATAAGACTTTTTTGGATTGCGGTTAAATTCAAGGCATAGCTAAAATAGCATACCAAAGCCAGAATTTCACATTAAAAAACACCTTATCTTTTACATTCTCCATTTAACCTTTGCCATTCTTACACGCCATGCACAATCTTGAGCCACAAATGTTTAACCATCTCGTAAGTAGCGCTGGCGAGCACATAAAAATACTCGCGCACCTTTCTAAGTTGCGAAACCACAATTGTCAGGTGAAATGCATTCGTGTGCGACGACTTTTGCATTTTATGCATTCTTTTCGTCAAAACCTTCTCCTCCTTATAAAGCTTTCTTCTAATCTGTTTAATCATCACCTCCTGAGGAGGAAGCGCAGCCAACAATTTGGCTCTAATAGCCTCAATTTCGTCGGCGGTATAGGCTTTTTTACCACCGGCGACCGACGCCCGATTCTTATCTTCGGAAACGGATTCGGAAACACGACCATCTCCATTCTCAACATCCTCTTGTCCTTCATTGGCTTCCACAGACTCCGAACGAAGCACTTTGGATGCTTTTTCCTTGGTTTCACGCGCTTGAACGGGCTTATCCCTGCTTGGCGCACGGTTCTCCTTGGATTCATCGGATTCCGTACGGGATCCCGGTTTTTCTTTCAGATTATCTGCCATACTTCTACCTGAATTATACTGTAATAGTTACACCTTGACAACTTACCATTCTATTCGCGTCTCATCGCAATTAAGGTTATATCGTCCTCCTGCACCTGTTCCCCGACAAAAAACGCGAAATCCTTTGATATGCGGGAAAACAATTCATCCGGAGCGGAAACTCCCGCGTATTTTTCCACAGCCTCCTTTAAACGATTAACCCCAAACATTTCTCCCTGCAGATTTTTGGCTTCTATGATGCCATCGGAGTAGAGGACTATAAAATCTCCTTTCTCCATCGGAATTTGGTCTTCTTTTATGATTTTTGAGATATCCGGAACCATGCCCAGAGCAACTCCTCCGGTTTGTCTGACTTCGCAAACGCCATCCCTTTTCCTATAAATCAAAACGTGTTCATGTCCAGCCCCTGTGTAATACATTTTCTGCTCTTGCACATTCCAACGCAAAAGTACGCACGTCATAAATCTGCGCGGTTCAATGCGCTGCTTCAATATGCGATTTGTGTTTACCAAAATGTCGTATCCGCTTTGATAAACTTCGCTGTAAGTGTGCATTATCGTATTTACCATTACCATAATCAGGGCGGCCGGAAGCCCATGCCCCGTAACATCACCGACGTAAATCAAATTATTGTTGCCTGTTTGAATAATATCAAAACTGTCGCCTCCAATCTCCGTTGCCGGACGCATATTCCCATAAATTGAAAGTCCGGCTATTTGCGGCATTGAAGCCGGCAGAATCTTCCTTTGGATTTCGTTTCCGACGGAATATTCCTGCGACATGCGTTTTCCCTCGGCGATCGTACCTGAAACCTTTTCCAAACTTCTCGTAATATCATTAAAAAAGTGCGCCAAAACCCCCATCTCATCAACTCTTTTTGTGAAAATTTTCTTATATGTTCTACCGGCTATAAAAGCCTTCATTTCATTGAAAATCTTCCGCATGGGATGATGAAAAACCACCCATAGAACCAAAATAATAAACAGAAAGAATACAAACAACGGAGAAAGCTTAATAAGCGATTCAACCATCTTATTCGGGGCATATTTTATAAGCCTCGGCAGTGCAAAAAAGTCCGCCGGCACGAGTAAAACAAGGGCCATAAATAACAATGCCGTGATTTTCCCTATTATGCTTTGTTTGAAGAAATCCATAGTTTATTTTTTCTTTATGAAGGAAATTGCCTCATTAATCGAACTGAAAACCGAAATAATTTTTGGCAGTCCTATCAAATCAAATACTTCCTGGACATTCGACTTCGGAGCGGCGATATAAAGCTGTCTTTTTCTTTTTACCAATTTAACATGAGTCGAGATTATAAAACCAACGCCTTCACTGTTTGTAAATTTCATGTCGGAAAGATCAAAAATGAGATACTGACTCTTTGTCGTTTCAACCAGCTGATCAATTTGCGTTTCCGCCGTTTTAAGCGTCGATTGATCAAGTTCTCCGTGAAACTTCACGATTTCATATTCCATGTCGCGAACGTCAGTTACAAATTTAAGTGTTAGCATTGCCATATGATTTAAAATAAAGAAATAATTATTTTATGCTTCTGCGGAGTGACGCTTCATGGCTTCTTCAACTTCATAAAGCTCTTCATGCTGGTCCAGCAACGTGTAAAGACGACGCAAGTTTTCCAGCATGCGCCGATCCATTTCATGTAAAAGTTTGTCGCCGCATTTATTCATCATCACATCCAAATGCTGCGAAACATAATGGATTAAAATCTGATTGACCATGTGGCGCGCCTTGAGGCTCAATCTGTTGAAGAATCTGCGCAGGCTTTCAAAACGCTCTGCGGATGCCGAAAGAAAGTGATCGAGCAAAACCTCAAACGCACCGGCATGTCCGGCCTTTGTTAGGGCAAAAGCCGCTTCTATTTGGACATCCGGATCCTTTGAATTAAGCAAATCGTTAAGTATGCGTTTGCGTGAAAAATTTATCTCACCGGCCGCGAAGACTCCTGCTTTTATGCATTCCATATCCGGGTTTTTTAACATTGAATCAAGTCGTTTCTCAAGTCCGGCTCTGTAAATGGGGAACTGCCAGAGCGCGATTATAGCATTCGCGACAATACGAGGATTTGGATTATCCAAAAACGGAAGTATGTAATGGGCGGCACTCGGATCTCTAAACAAACCGACCGTATATATACAATCCGCACGCACATCGTCGGACTGATTTTTCAGCGAATCCAGCAAAAACGCGATCGTATCCGCCTGCTTCATCAGGGAAAAAAGCCTTATGATTGCGCTTCTAACCGAGGCGGATTTCTCATTAACAAAGACTTCCTTTAAAATTTCCACCATTCTGTAACGCGAAAATGCTTGATGATAGAACCTGTCTCCTATGTCGTGAAAATTCATAAGCGCATTTGCAGCTTCAAGTCGCACATCGGGATTGATGTCATACAAAGCATCCAAAATGCCGGGCAACGTGGAGTAATTGCGAAATCTGCCCAGAGCGGCAAGTAATTTTACCCTTACAACCGGCGGCTCTTCTCCGGATTCTTTAAGTTTTTGAACCAGAATAAGATGAGAATCTTCGTGCCCGCGCTGCGCAAGTATTTCAATCGCATTGAGTTTCTCCGGATACGGAAGATTGGAAAACAACTGGCTCTTTGTAATGGAAGTATATCTTTTTTGTAGCCTCATCGTATTCACCAATATTGCCGCCATTATCACAAACATCATCCCGTAAATCCAAAGGCTCAAATCGCGACCTGCGAATAAAGTCTGAAAAAACATCAAGATGACCATTCCGACGATTGTGCCCATCGGACGAACTATACCTTCCAAAAACTCTGCAGCCTGGTCACGCACTACTTTTGGGAAAGCATATTGGGAAGAAAAATATGCATTTTTATGTATAACCAGCGTACTTTCAAAATTCACTTTTGCAATTACGGAAGACAAAAAACCGAATTTTAAAAACATTCCAACCAAGCTCATCAGCATCACAATGGGGTGAAGCAACATGCTTCCAATTATTCCAAGCGAAGTGATCAAACGTGACGCCAACAATACCTGAACTATAAGCGCTGCGATGTGAAAAATACTTTTCCATGTACCCAATGTCGTTGTAAGCAAAGCTTCTTCTCCCACCGTAAGCGATCTATCGCTCGACGCTTCATTATCAACGATTTTTGTGTCTTCAATCCCCAAAACCGCAGTTTGCATGGTTTTACTTTCCACAACTGCAACCGTGTCTTCCTGTCTGTTGGTTACTGACTGTTCCATCGCTTTTGTATATTGAAATTCCAGCACATTCATAAAAACCCACTGCAACAGAACTATAATAACTAAGCCTTTTAAGAATGGAATTTGTTTAATACTTTTAAAAACCAATCTGAGCTGATCGGTGGTCTTTAATCTTTCAGATTCGGGTTTTGCTCTAAATTCCATAGGCGGAAGAGAGGTCCTTCTGGCGTAACTTGCGAGCACAAAAACGAAAATCACCAATGCAAGCATCACTATCCAAATGTATAAAAACCACGGCGTTGCAAACCTGGCGCCAAATATACCGACGACTATGCCTCCGAGCGCGCCTCCTATGTTTTCTCCGGATTCCACAAACGGAAATGTTTTTTGGCTTTCAAGAGGAGTAAATCTGTCTCCAACCAGAATTGGGATAAACACATTAAACTGGGCTAAAAACACGGATTCCGCAAAAATCACCAAGGTAAAAAATGCCATTGGCGATCTGTCGTAGAAAAAAGACGCCATAAAAAGGCAAATTGCCCCGAAAAGCAGCATCTGAATCATCAAAACTTCTCTTTTTACCCGCATGATCAGTTTTTCAAAGAAGATTGTGCTAAGCACTATCAGAGAGGCATTCAGAACGAACAGGATTGGCAAAAATTTTATTCCAAATCTGGAGATGAATGCAGCTGTAAGAACCGTCCAGCCTACAACCGAGCCAACCTTAAAAAAGAAACTGATCAACCAGCATTCCGTCACTCTGCCCCACTGAGACGGCAGAATGTTAAATAACCGGCTAAAAAATGAGATTGAGACCCTCTTCAAGTTATATAGCTCATTTGGATTGATTTCTATCAGATTGTTCCCATTGCCATTTGCCATATTGATATGTATTTTTATATCCGTCAATTATACACTAAAAAGGCTTAACTGTAAACGCTCATATGACCAGGTTTAACGTCTTCCTTCTTGGGTTTTCATTTCTGGTAAGCAAGGTGCTGGGATTGCTGCGAGATAACCTGTTGGCTTCGGGGTTTGGAGCTTCCACCGGAGTCGGCATTTTTAATCTGGATACTTATTATGCCGCCTTCAGGTTGCCCGATCTGCTTTTCAATCTGTTGTCTTATGGAATACTTTCGGCTGCTTTTGTGCCGCTTTTTGTGGAAGCGCTTAAGAGAGAAGGGAAGCCTCAAGCATTCAAATTCGCGAATGAGATACTGCATTTGGTCGGAATTATAATTTTGGCGATATCCGGCATTTTATTTATTTTTGCGCCGCAATTTGTGCAATTGTTTGTGCCCGGATTCTCGGCGCAAGATGTTAAAGTAACGGCGGATATAACGCGCATCATGCTGCTGACGCCATTCTTCTTCACAATCGGAAGCGTCGCCGGCGGAATGCAAAACGCATTCAATAAATTCCTTGGGATGTCTTTGGCGCCGATTTTATATAATCTCGGAATTATCGGCGGCGTTGTATTTTTGTCCAAACAATACGGAGTTTACGGCATTGCGATTGGCGTATCCGCCGGAGCTTTTTTGAATATGCTGGTGCTCTTACCTGGGATATACAAAGCTGGATTTGCTTATTTTATGCCAAAAATTTGGTGGACAAGTCGCGTAAAAGAAATGATTACGCTTTCTTTGCCGCGCATTTTTGGAATGTCGGTTTCGCAGCTTGCGCTTGTTGTGGACACAATCATTGCGTCCACACTTCCGCTCGGCAGCATCACAATAATAAATTTTGCGATAAATTTGGGAAGTTTGCCGATGGGACTTATCGGAACATCGGTTGCGATAGTCAGTTTCGGAACGCTTTCCTCAAAGGCCGCCGAAGGCAGATTCGATGATTTTACAAATGAACTAAGGAGCAGTATCCGTCAGATTTTATTCTTATTGATTCCACTGGTTTGCGGCATGTGGATGCTAAAAATGGAGGCTGTGAGATTATTGTTGGTAAGGGGGAAATTTACAATAAGCGACGCTTTGATAACGGCCGATACTCTTGGGATTCTGTTGGGCGGACTCGCCTTTGGAGGAGTTATTTTTATTCTAGCACGCGCCTTTTATGCTTTAAAAAACACAAAAACTCCCGTGATAATAAGCATTATCGCCGTGGTGTTAAATATAGTTTTCAGTCTGATTTTTTCAAAATTGTTCTCGCTTGCAACACTTGGATTGGCACTTGCGAACGCCATTTCAAATGTTACGAATGCGACTTTACTGGTTGTAATGCTTCAAAAGAAACTTAAATCCGGCATATTGGATGGCGTGGAAATTCTAAAAGCAATAATCGGCGGAATTGTGATGAGCATTGCGGTATGGGGTTCCAAATTGGCTTTTATTAAAATATTTACAGATGTTGAATCGTACGGGAAATTAGCCGCGCAAACTGCTGCGTCCGTAATAATCGGAGCCTTGGCTTACTTCTTAATTTGCCGGTTGCTCAAGTGTAAGGAACTTAAGAAATTGATGTGATATAGTTAAGGTATGATTAAATCACCGCATCTTACATTTCTTACAATAACGATATTATTATCGCTTATTTTTCTGGGAGTGGTTGTTTCGCCGTTCATTACGACTTTGGTCCTTGCAGCCATTTTGGTCACTGGAGCATATCCAATTTACAATTGGGTGCTTATTAAAGTTAAACACAGAAAACGCCCTGCGGCGATAATTATGTCCCTTTCAATGGGCATCATCTTCAGCATAGCGTTCGTTGCATTTATTGTTTTACTGTCGCAAGAAGCGGTTTCGACTTATCAAGGATTTGAGGAATGGATCCGCGCCGGAAAATTGAATTTAAATGAGATAATTCTAAAGGCAAATAAATATATAAACGGGCTTGGATCAATTGATATCACCACATCTCTGACTCAGGCGGCGCAATCATTCTCGGGCACTCTTGTTACTCAAAGTACGAATTTACTGAAGGGAGCGGCTTCGTTGATTTTAAACTTCTTTTTACTGGTTTTTGCCATGTACTTCTTTTTTAAAGATGGTGAATCCATTGTTAGCACGATTGAAGAGCTCATCCCTTTGCCGCGTCATTACGGACAAGAAATCTTCCAAAAATTCAGACAAGTTTCGTTGGCCATGCTTTATGGAATTTTCTTTACGGCGATTGTGCAGGGAATTTTAGGCGGAATCGGGCTCGCGGTAGCCGGCATAGATAATCCCATATTTTGGGGAACATTAATGGGTATATTTGGAATGCTGCCCGTTGGAGGAACCGGAATTATATGGCTGCCTGCTTCCATCTTTTTATTTGCGACCGAACATTACTTTGCAGGTATCGGGCTGCTTTTATGGGGAGGTTTGATCGTTGCGTTTATGGATAATTTGATCAAACCGATGGTGATAGCTAAACAAGCGCGAATATATCCGCTCGCGACATTTCTCGTCGTCATCGGAGGACTTATGGTTTTTGGCTTAAAAGGCGCGATTCTTGCGCCGATGGTGCTGGCGGCGCTGATGTCTCTGCTGCATATTTATAAGCTGGAGAAAGCGTGAGGATTAGAGCGTCCCTTCTATCAAAATATCTTCTCCGAACCGATGGATGTGTTTGGTTCTTAAACTTAATGCGTTTTTAAGGTTGGTTATTCCGCTGCCGCCGACTGCCGGAATTGCATCCCTACCGCCGATGATTTTGGGCGCAATGAACCAGTAAACTTTGTCCACGCATTTTGAGTCGATGAATGAGCCGAAAATTTCGGAGCCGCCTTCCACCAAAACACTGCTTATACCGATTTTCCCGAGATAACGAAGAAGGGGATTTATTTCTATTTTTTTACCCAGAATTTTTACTCTTGCGCCGCATTTTTCAAGCAGTTTGATTTTGGATTTGGCAGCGCGAGCCGTTGCGATGATGACAATGTTGGAATCACGCAGCACTTTTGCATCCGGTTTGCAGCGCAGCCGCGAGTCCAATATGACTCGCAACGGCTCGCGCACCGCTCCACAAAGCTCCGGATTATCGTGCAAAACCGTATTTATTCCAACTAAAATAGCGTCGTTTGCATCCCTTATTTTTTTAACTTTCGCGCGCGAAATTTCCCCCGTAATCCATTTGGATTCCCGCGTTTTTGTCGCGATTTTTCCATCCAAACTCATTCCGATTTTCACAGTCACAAAAGGCACGCCAGTCTTAATAAATTTCACAAAAACTTTATTCATTTTTTGCGCTTCAGCCCCCAAACAACCGACATCGACACTAATTCCTGCCTTTCGCAAAGCCTTAACACCGTTCCTCGCAACCCGCGGATTCGGATCCAACATCCCAACCACAACCCGTTTAATTCCGGCCTTAATTATCGCATCTGCACACCCGTGCGTTTTCTTGCCCTCAAAATCCACGCAAGGCTCCAAATTCACATAAAGCGTGCCTCCTTTGACAGACATTTTCTTCTTCTCGGCAAGCGAAATCGCCAAAACTTCCGCATGCGGCCCTCCAAATTTCCGATGCCACGCCGCAACAATTCCACCATCACAAACAATTACTGCGCCCACCATAGGATTAGGCGAAACAAAAGACTCACCTTGCTTTGCCAATTCAAGCACTTGTCTCATAAAAAATTCGTCTTTTTCACCTCCCATTTTACATTTTCCATTTTCCATTTCACATCTCCCGTTAGATTCATATATTTGGAAGCAAATGTCCTAGTTTTCTTTTCTTTGTCTGAAGATATTTAAGCTCCCTTTTATTGCTTGGCGCAATTTCCAAAGGCACGCGTTCAACTATAGAAAGTCCATAACCCGCCAACCCAACAATTTTTCTGGGATTATTTGTTATCAACCTCATTTTTCCAACTCCAATATCAGCCAAAATCTGTGCGCCAATGCCGTATTCCCTCAAATCCGCCTTAAATCCAAGCTTTTTATTCGCCTGCACGGTATCAAGTCCGCCATCCTGCAACTTATATGTCTTCAACTTATTGATTAAGCCTATTCCGCGCCCTTCCTGCCTCATATATAAAAAAACTCCGGCTCTCTCTTTTTCAATTCTTCTAAGCGACAACTCAAGCTGTTTTTGGCAATCGCAATGAATCGAATGAAAAACATCTCCGGTCAGACATTCAGAGTGCACTCGCACAAGCGTTGGCTTATTTTTATCCATCTTTCCTTTTACAAGGGCCACGTGTTCCTTGTCATCGATCAAAGTTGTATATGCGTAGACCTTAAAATCGCCATATTCTGTCGGCAAATCCGCCTCAACCTCTCGTTTAACCAGTTTTTCTGTCGCGCGCTTGTGCTCAATTAATTTTTGAATCGCAAAAACTTTAATTCCATGCTTTTTTGCAAAATTTATCAATTTCTTGCCCGAAAGCATGTGACCGTCGTCTCCCATAATTTCACAAATAACAGCTGCCGGTTTAAGCCCCGCCATTTCCACCAAATCCAATGAACCTTCCGTGTGCCCGCTGCGCACTAGAACGCCTCCTTTTCGTCCAATCAAAGGAAAAACATGCCCGGGACGATTAAAATCTTTTGCTTTCAATTGCAGATTAACCAAAGCTTTTATTGTCAACGCTCTGTCATGCGCGGAAATTCCGCTCCCGACACCTTTTTTCAAATCAACCGAAACCGTAAAATTGCACTGCAGCGGTGTCGTATTTTCCTCCGCCATAGAAGAAAGATTCAATTCTTTTGCCCGTTTTGCCGAAATCGGTGCGCAAATAAGCCCGCGTCCAAATTGCGCCATAAAAGCTATTGCCTTCGGCGTAACTTTCTCAGCAGCGCAAACCAGATCGCCCTCATTTTCACGATCTTCGCTGTCCACCAGAATCACCATCTTCCCGCGCTTAATATCGGCGAGGATTTGGTCAAGTTTTGCAATCATTTTATTAAATCGCGTACCGCGTGAATCTCACAATCTTAATGTTTTCTCCGAGCTTCAAAACCGCATCCGCTATCAGCTTTTCAATGGTTGTATCAGGATCTTTTACAAACGGCTGAGCCAAAAGAGAAATCTCTTCGCGGAACTTCTTCTCTTTTCCTTCCATAATTTTGTCCCACATCTTTTCGGGCTTACCTTCTTTTGCCAATTGAGATCTCCAAATTTCTTTCTCTTTTTCAACCAATTCAGGAGAAACTTCCGCAGGTGAAATATATAGAGGATTCATTGCGGCTGCATGCATTGCGATATCGTGCGCCAAGGCCTGAAAACCTTCACCTCGAGCGACGAAATCGGTTTCGCAACCAAGCTGAACCATAGCCCCCATCCTATTATTACTGTGAATGTAAGAAACCACCACGCCATTGCCGGTAGCTCGTTCACCGCGTTCAACAGCCTTAGCCTCGCCCTTTTTGCGAAGAACGTCTATAGCCTTGTTTTCGTCACCATTTGCCTCCTCCAAAGCTTTTTTGCAGGATTGCATGGAAACGCCCGTTTTTTCCCTAAGTGATTTGATCTGTTCGATTGAAATAGTAGCCATACGCGAGAAGACTTTATATGCTTTAGATTGGGGGGTCAAGAAAAAAGGTTAATGATAGGATCATACGCTTTTTCCTTTGAAAAAGATTTAATGATATTTGTAAAGACTTTGATCATAAAAGCAGGCAGTATGTTGCATTGTTCGTTCATGTCTGGCCTGCTGGACCGAGGGATCATGCTTTTAGTGTGAATAATTTAT
>JACRID010000033.1 GCA_016220145.1 Candidatus Peregrinibacteria bacterium | reverse complement strand
CCCCCCCCGTCAAATCCAACCTGTAAACCCTACGAGGAGACGATGCGCACTCGCTCGCCCCGCCTATTGCGGGGCTATGCTCGTGCGTTGTGCGCGCGCACAAACCAGACCAGCGCGAGAATCTTATGTCAAATTGTCGCCGGTAACAAAATGGCTTTGTTAAGCCGAAAAGTCGGATTGAGGTCTGTACGTACAGACTTGTTCAGGCGAAGCCGGTCGTTTGCCGCAGGGCGCGTAATTTCAGGAAGAGGGCCTCCGAATCATGCATGAGGCGGCCCGACTCCAAGCGCCCGCAGGCAAATGCCGGCTTCGCCACCTCAAACAAACTTCACGCTCAACTTTTTGCCAAATACTTTGCCGATCTTCCACAAGGTGGCAATCGTCAGGTTTTGATCCCCTCCTTCGATGCGCGCCACTGCCGCTTGGCTGATTTTCAATTCTTTGGCCAATTGTTTTTGAGTAAGTTTCTTCTTGCCCCTCAGAATGGCTATATCGCATGCAATCCTCAATTTTTCGCATTCCTTTTCGAATCCAGCTCTAAAAGCGGGATTTTTTAGTTCCCTTTCAAGGTCAGCATTCCAACTTTTATAATGAGGTTTTTTCATATGATATGTAATCAATATAATAACTATAAGCTTTTTCTATTTCAGATCGTGGCGTTTTTTGTGATTTCTTAAGAAATGCAGATAAAAGCACAATTTTTCTATCAGGGGCAATGAAATACAGGATTCTATGCCGCCTATTTCCGTAACGAATTCTTAATTCCCACAGTTTTTCATAAATGTGCTTCGCGAACGGAACCGGCAACTTGCCATCACGTTCACAAATCATATCTATGTAACTGAAAATTTTCCGTTTCTCCTTAAAACTCAAGGCATAAATATAATCTTTTGTCGGAGATTTTAAAGATCCTGTTCTTGAATAATATATTACCTGATACTCAGAGTATAACATATACGTTATATCTTAATCAAGAGAATTGAATCAAGTTCCGGCGCGGAGACGAGCATTTTTCGTGCTCGTCTCCGCGCCTTTTGTGTATCCTCCCTCACCTCACAACGATCTTGAAACTCGCGTTGGCGGTGAGAGAAAGGACCCGCGCTTCTTCCGGCTGCTCGCTCCCGGGAACGAGATACCACGAGAACGTGTCGCCGATGTGCGTCACGTCGCCGGCGCGGTGAGAGATCGTGATGTAGCCGCTGCTCCGCATCACATCGATGCGGTACGAAACGTACGAGATGCCGTGCAGTTCCAGGACCACGGGGCGTTCGTAGCCGGCCGTGAAATCCATGGCGTTCTGCGCGTACCCGCACGCGCCGTCCTTGGGCTTGGGCGTGAAAATCACGCGCTGATCCGAAGCACCCGAGAACGCGTCCATGCAGAGGCCGATCCCGTAGGAAACGCCGTGCGTGCCACCGTCGGCCACGCCGTCCGCCTTGCCGCTTCCGTCCTGCTGCCGCACTTCTCCTTTGGACAGACTGTTTGCCGGAATCATTTCCGGCTCTCCGCATCCCAAGACGATGAAGAAAAGCCAAACCCGGAACTTTTTCGCACCCGACATGTCGATCTCCTTGAGGTCCTCTTTCTGCGAGGCCCCAATCTGCCAATGCAAAATGCAAGGGCAGCGTTAAAAAAACACTAGCAAACTCGCATGAAATTTTTGTTAAATACTTATGACAAAATTATTAACTAAAAACTACCCTGGCGGGGACGAGAGAATGAAGCACACTCGCTTCGCTCGTGTGTGATGAAAAAAAGATGAACGCGAGAGGTTGTAGGAGCGCAGGGAGTAGGCTTATAGGACTCCAACCCAATATCACCAACCATTTTCATAACTGTCGTTTTCATCGCCATACCGCTCTAATGCTCTACTCCTTCTCTTAAAAATCTGTGCTACTATAGGCGGGCAATTCCCGTATTTTATGAACAGCAAAAAATCTCTCGTCGTCGGCATTCTCGCTTTAAGTATTTTCACCTTCACTCTTGGTTGGATTTCCGCTCAGAGTTATGACCCGACAAAACTTTCCGAAGTTGAAGTTTCGCCCGATCCCCTGCAGCGTCCTCTCGGCGTGCGCGATTTGGATGAGGTTTGGGCGCGGTTACGGGGCAATTATTATGATGCGAAAAAACTTGCGCAGGACAAGCTTGAATATGGCGCAGTGAAGGGTTTTGTCGGTGGAATCGGCGATCCGTACACGGTTTTCATGACACCCGAAGAATCAAAAGAATTTGGCAACGACCTTAACGGCCAGCTTGAAGGAATCGGCGCGCAGTTGGAGGTAAAAAACGGGAAATTGGTGGTTGTGACCCCCTTAAAAGGATCCCCTGCCGAGGAAGTTGGCATAAAAGCCGGTGATGTTATCTATAAGATTGACGGCGCGCTATCCCAAGAAATGACTCTTTATCAAGCCGTCAGTAAAATTCGCGGCGCAAAAAATACGCAGGTTAAATTGATTATTATTCGCGAGAATGTTCCAAAACCGCTGGAATTTACAATCACCAGACGCGAAATTACAATCGACACCATTACTCTCAAGAAACTTGATGGCGACATTTACCATCTGGCAATTCATCAGTTTAACGACCACACAAACAGCGAATTTCAAAACGCCATTCAAAAAATTCTGCTGGATAAATCGAAAGGCCTGATTGTGGATGTTCGCGGCAACGGAGGAGGATACTTGGAAACTTCGGTTGAGATTATTTCCGAATTTATCAGCGGCCAAAAAACGGCTGTAATTATCAAGAGGCGCGATGTAACCAAAAATGAAACCATTAAAACCGGTGGAAGCGCAAAACTGGCCGACATTCCGATGGTGGTTTTGGTGGATAAAGGTTCGGCTTCGGCATCCGAAATTTTGGCGGGCGCAATTCAAGATTACAAGCGCGGCATATTGATCGGCGAAAAAACTTTCGGGAAGGGTTCTGTGCAGGAGATTTCGGATTTGGCTGACGGCGCAAGCCTCCGCATGACAATCGCCAAGTGGTTCACTCCTTTGGACCGCACAATTGACGAAACCGGAATAACGCCGGACCAGGAAGTTCCGTTTACAGACAAAGATGCGGCAGCCGGAAAAGACCCTCAACTTGATGCGGCCGTGGAATATTTAAGGAATCGATGAAAAAATATTGTCATTCCGGACTTGATCCGGAATCTTGATCCTGATCCCGCTTAGCGGGACAGGATGACGTTTCCCATGATGACTATTCCACGTCAAACTTTCTCCTTCTTATCTCAAAACACACATGCGGAAAACCTCCCGCAAAATCCGGCGGAATTCCGTCTGTAACCTCGCGTATATCACACGAATCCAACCTGTCTTCGTTCAACCTGAAATCCTTAAAATTTGTGGAAAATAAAACAAAACCGCCGGGATTCAAAAGCGCCAGCGCCGCGTTTATCAACCTCGGGTGATCTTTTTGAACCGAAAAAGAAGTGCCCTTGTTTCGACTAAAAGTCGGCGGATCGATTATCACAATGTCGAACTTTAATTCCTTCCTCCGCGCGTATTTAAAAAACTCAAAAGTGTCCATCTTGTAAACCCAATTTTTCTCCGGCGGCAGGCCGTTCAGTTTCAAATTTTTCTTCAGCCACTCGCAATAAGTTTTGGACAAATCCACACTGTAAGTCTTCGCCGCACCGGCTTTTGCCGCATAAACGCTGAAGGAACCCGTGTACGCAAACGTGTTCAAGATCACCTTCCCACGCGACAGCGACGCAATCCATTTTCGCGTTTCGCGGTGATCCAAAAAAAGCCCGACATCCGAATAATCAGAGAGATTTATCGCAAACTTGTGGCCGTATTCATTGACCACGATATTCTTTCCACTTTCCGCCGTCTTCACGCCGTCCTCTTCCTTTCGCGCACCCTTAACCCTGTTTTTAAAAAACACGCCCTCAACTTTCAAAAGTTCCTTCAGCACCACCTCAACTTCGCGCAAAACCGCGGCGGGAACCTCTTCAAAAACATGCACCACCGCATACGAGCCAGGCGAGCGCACAGCGCGAGCGGCGCAGCGAGGCGAAGAATCCGGCTTTGCCGGTTCTGAGCCGAGCAAGTTTATTAAATAAATGTCCACCGCCAGTGGCAAATCATATTCCTCAAGGTTATAAAGCCTATAAGTCTCCAGATTGTTTTTTTGAATATATGATTTTCGCGCCACCAAATTTTCGGAAAAAACCTTCAATAAATACTCCTTATCCACGCCTGTAATCTGACATAAAGTGAAAATAAATCAAGGGCCAGATTTTGTGGGGCATATTTCAGAATCCCCGCCTGCCAGCAGGCATTTACAGGTTTAAAGTTACCCCCGGGGATAACTTTTGCAGGTCGGATTTCATTTTTCCATTTTTCATGTCTGGTTTTGTCAAATCAGCTTTCTCCCCGTTGCACTATCTCCAAATTGCTTGTCTTGTTTGTGCCCGGGCACAAGCTCAAAACCCGAAAAACGCAAACCCTATTTCCCCTTCCCCGCAAAACTCCACGCCATTTCAAAAATGCTGCGCTGGGTTTCGGCAAGCGCCTTGCTTTCGATAATCACGCCAAAGATGGGCTTGATGAAAGAGACCATGGCTATCTTGTTGTCGTAAATATTTATCTCGTTGTTGAAAGGGAGTTTTTGCGAATCAATCAGGCGAATTTCGCGGTAAAAAAGCTTATCTTGAGATTGGACGCGGCGGCCATAATCGTCGTTTGGCGCAATGCCGCGCAGCCAAATTTTCTTCTCGGCGCGCTTGGCAACATAATCCTCATCGTAACTCGGCCAGTAATCGCGAATTTCCTGCGAGTTTGCATAGTTTAAAATCTCCGTTTTTGCGCCAAGCGTATCCTCATAAACGGCTTTCACGCCTTCAATATCCTCAAAATAACGCACGCTTGGACGGTGGCCGGTTTTATTCACCAGCGCCTTCAGCTCAGGGATCACTCCTTCAAACTCCTTGACGTGCTGTTTTTTGCGCGCAAGCAAAAGGCGCGGGTCCGTCGACATAAGGATATGCGTGCCTTTGGGGCCTTTGAGATGCGTAATCAGTCCCCTTTTCTTCATGCCTTCCAAAATATAATAAAGCGACGCGCGATTGACTCCGGAAGCCCGCGCTATCTCAAGAACGCTGCCTTCGCCAATTTCGGCAAGTGCCAGGTAAACAGCCGCTTCCTTGGTATCCATGCCCAAGTTCACCAGAACATTATTTAAATTCTCTTTCAAGGCAATTGTGTTGTAAAATTTTTCAACAGAATTGTAGGGGGTTTGTCTTTTCAGCGCAAGGCCAGTCTTGTCATCCCCGCCTTGAGCGGAGATCCGGCTAAGGCATGATGCCGTCCACAAGCGGTGGCGGCTCTTAGATCGCCGACTAAATCGGCGAAGACAACCGCGCGTTTAACCGTTAAACACGCCTTTGGGGCTTACTCACTTCATCTTGCACCTGCCTCTGCATACGCTTAACTTGGGGCTGTTTTTAAAATTTAACTTTTCAAAAATATGACGTCCGTATTCACCCCAACACCGCGACTAAAAACTTCTGCAACATTCTTGGAAGTAAGCTACGCCGAACTTGAAGAACGAAATTTAAAATTGAAGCGCGAACGCAACGCAGGCAGAACCAGTGAAGAATTCGCGGTTGAACTGCGACAAACAATTTCCAACGACGACGGAGTTAAGGCGCTAACGGTCTGTTTTTCCGATCTGGAAGGCAAATTTCACATGCTGGACTACAATAAAAAATATGTTCTTGAAGCGGAAAATAATCTGACTTTTGACGGTTCGTCCATTCGCGGATTTGCCGCGCAAAACACCTCCGACCTGCGTCTGAAATTGGATTGGACCACTTTCCGTTGGCTTCCTGCGGACGTTTTTGGCGCCGGTAAAGTTTTGATTTTTGCCGACGTGCACGACCAGGATGACACTCCTTACACAAGCGATTATCGCGTAGTTTTGAAGCAGCTGACCGTCGAACTCGCACAGCAAGGAATGAGGGTAAATGTGGCACCTGAAATTGAAGGATTTGTCCTTGAAGGCGAAGACGCCGAGCAGCATTTTGATGAAAAAATCGGGTTTAAATTGGCTTCCGAAGGCGGATATTTCAATGTTTTGCCTCAGGATAAATTGCGCCAGTTTATTGATCGCTTGGCGGAGGCAACCCGCGCGATGGCATTTGAAAATGAAAAGGACCACCCTGAAGTCGCGCCTTCGCAGTTTGAGACGAATTACCGCTACACCGACGTTTTGCACGCCGCCGATTATATTCAACTTTATAAGGTTATGGCCCGCCAAATCGCCAAAACTTTCGGCCTGACGGCGTCATTTTTGCCAAAACCAATCCCGGGAATTAACGGCAGCGGCATGCACAGCAACATTTCCATCAGCCAAAACGGCAGGAATATTTTTTATGATGAGGCCGGCAAATATAACCTTTCGCAGAAGGCGCATCGCTTTTTAACGGGTGTTCTTTTTTATGCCAACGACCTGTGCCTGACTTTCAGCGCCAGCGTTAATGCTTACCGCAGGCTGGATCCGCATTTTGAAGCGCCGAATGAAATTAAGGTTTCGCCGTCGGATCGCGGTTCCATGATTCGCATTCCGATCGGAAATGAAAAATCCGCGCGCATTGAGGTTAGAACCGTTGCGCCGGATACGAATCCATATTTGACCTACTATCTTATTTTGAAAGCCGGACTTAAAGCTGTAAATGCCGATGACACATATTTTGCCGAAATGAGCCGCGTGCTTGAAGGGCCGGTTCGCAAATTGCCCGGAACAATTTATGCCGCAATTGAATATTTCCGCCACAGCGATTTTGTCCGCAGCGTCATGGGCGAGAACAACCTGTTAAAATTTGTGGAATTGAAGGAGTCCGCCTCTCATCGCTGTCCCGCCGTCCTCGGCACACGCGTAAAAAGCGGCGAGGTTTGGTATCACCACGAGGTCAGAAACCAGGTGCTGTGGAACCAGTTTTAATTGTTGGTTAAAGCTCAATTTTATGAGATAATATGAGATATAAAATAATGTTATGTATAATTGGTCAACCGACACGTCCGAGCTCAAAAAAAACAAGGAGAAATACAAGATATGGAAACTTGAGCAATTGATTAATTTTGGTTTAAATAAGGAGAAAATCAGCAAGATGGACATTAAAAAATACTGGAATCATATTCATGTGGATTCCGCGCGCAGAAAATTTCTTCATCTTATTTTATGGCCATCAAAACGATCTTGACGCCCAATCAGCGGACATTACTTGATGCAATCGGTAAGAATAAAGCTATAGCCGGTGCTTTTTATCTTGGAGGAGGTACCGCCTTGGCGGAGTTTTATTTAAAACATCGCCTTTCCGAAGATATGGATTTCTTTACCGAAACCGAATTTGATGCGCTGTCCATTTCTGCTTTTTTTCAAGAGCATTCAACGGAAAATGAAAATTTCAAAAATTGATTACCAGCAAAGTTTCAACGGAAATCTGTTTTTCTTATATGTTGGAAAAGACGTCATAAAGACCGAATTCACTTATTGTCCTTTTTCCCGGATAGAAAACGGAAAAATTATAAACGGCATACGGATTGACAGTCTTTTGGACATCGCCGTTAACAAAGTTTTTACAATTTATCAGAAGCCGCGTTCAAGGGATTTTATAGATCTGTATCTTATTTATCAAGAAAACCGGTTTGAAAATGGCTGATCTTATTAAAAAAGCAAAAGTTAAATTTGACTATCATATAGACCTGCTTCAGCTTGGAACACAATTCGTTAAATCGACGGAGGTGGCGGATTTCCCTAGGAACCGGTTTTAAAGCCATGTGTTGATAAGGGCCTCCACGTCCATTCTTTTCCCCAGCAACATCCCCGATTTCACCTTCACACGGCCCAGCATCTTGAACGGCCATTTGCTTCTTTGGTCTTGTTGACCGGGCCCTTCCACGAGAATATCGCATGACCGCGGATTTTGGAAAAGACATTTTTTAACGGCATCTTGAACGACCAATGATGGATTGGCTTCAAGCGCACTTTTTACAAACGCCGCTATCTTATCGCTTTCATTTTCCATTCTGTTGCGACCAGAAGCGTCGAGTTCAGCATCCGGCAAAACTTTGCGCCATTGCGTCTTCTTTCGGGCTTGCCAGTCCTCTTTCCATGGCTTGAGTATAACAACAATTTGCCATTGGTCAACACGGTCGCTTTAAAAAAGCCATTCCCAAAGTGGCACAAAACTTATCACTGTGCCATTTTTATTCACTTGTCTTCTCTCGTCCCATGTAAGTACGGTTAATTTTCCCGCATGAAGTTCTTCGTTTGCCTCAAGTAAAGCCTTGATCTCGCGATTACTCACTTCCGGGCTTGAAATATCATAGGTAACTTGTATAAGTTCACTTACATCCGTCCCTCTTTTGACGACAAAATCTATTTCTTTGTCGTTGCGCGTCTTGTAATAAAACAATTCAATATTGGGTCTTAGACCCTGTTTTAATAATTCCGTGAACACCAGATTTTCCATGAGTTTCCCATTATCCCGAGACAAATGTACCGCCTTGGCCGTTATTAACCCGTTATCAATCATGTACGCTTTTTTCGGCGACTTGAGTCTTTGCGCCGTCTTATGCGAATAACGGCTTAAAATGACGAGGAGATAAGCCTCTTCAAGAAAAGACACGTATTTTATCACCGTCGCCCAGCTATTAATCCCCAAATTATTAGCCAACCTTTCATAGGTAAATTCCTTAGCAACATTATTTATAATATAGGTTTCCAGATTATAAATATGATCCGGTTTCCTTAATTTGTATCGTCTTATTACATCCTTAAACAGTAATGAATCTATCAGGGGTGTCAAGTAGGTTTCGGGCTTTAATCCATGAACAACGAGCTCGGGAAAACCTCCATGTCTCATGAATAGATCCAAATAATTTAACAATTGCGCCTTCTTCTCCGTGACCATTCCCATGGGTGAATTCCCATCAAAATTTCTGTATTTCAAAAATTCCTTAAAGCTGAACGGCAACAATTCCAATGGAAGATGACGACCTGTCAAATGTGTGGCGAGCTCCTTGGACAAGAGTTTTGAATTTGAACCGGTTACCAAAAGATTATATCCCTCTCTATGCAACCTATTTACCCATAATTCCCAATTTGGAAGATTCTGCACTTCGTCAAGCAAAAGATATTTTATGTTGCCGTACACCGATAACGCACTCCCTATTATCTCATTGTAATCCGTAATCTTAATTAAATTCTCATCATCAAAGTTAATATAGGCCGCCTCCTTGGGTTTGAAAATATGGGTTGCAAAGAAAGATTTACCGGCTCTCCTTGGGCCCAATACCACTTTTATGAGACTGCTGTCCATCATTTTTTCCAGCCGGACCGTTTGATAACGGGGAATGTACGTTTCTTTAAGAATGGATTCTTTTCTGTTTTTTTGCTCAAGAATGACGTTTTTTATCATAAAAATGCTTTAAGTAAGATAAAAACACCTTTTTTCCTCACTACGAATGATATAACGAGAAAATTATGCTGTCAATGAAGCTATTAAGGAACCTCTGAAAAACTATGTTTCATAGCGAAAATTACAAATTTCGAGCGAAAACTTTGAAGACCGACGAGCCGCCAAGGCGGCATGCCGAATTATATAAGGCGAGGCAGGCCATATCAGGTTTGATACGGCGAGGATGTCTGAAAAGTTTGCAGCAGAAAAGAGGTTTTTCAGCATGTCCCTAAATTTGACTATCATATAGACCTGCTTCAGCTCGGAACACAATTCGTTAAATCGACGGAGGTGGCGGATTTCCCCAAAATGCTACTAAAGCTCCCTCATTCTGCTTGGCAAAAATTCTTCCTGGCGGAAGCGGCCAAGTTTAAGAATAATATTTTGAAGTAAGGTATCACCACGAGGTCAGGAATCGGGTGCTGTGGAACCAGTTTTAAAAATTGCGCGGAAAACGTTGACATCTGTCAAATACTGCAACCGCCCAATCCTGGCCGCCTCTCCAAATTTAACATTGAATATTAAATTTGGACATAGTATACTGGAATCATGTTTAAACGACTGATTCAAGAACAATTCCTAAAGGCGGTAAAAACTTTTCCGGTTGTCATACTGACGGGGGCTCGACAAACGGGGAAAAGCACGCTTTGTAAAACCCTGTTAAAAGAGACTCACACCTATGTTTCCCTGGAGGATCCCGATCTTCGCCGACAAGCGGTGGAAGACCCCCGCACTTTTTTGAAGAATTTTCCCGCTCCGGTTATTTTGGATGAAATTCAATATGCTCCTCAGTTACCAAGTTATATTCAGGGCATCGTGGATGAGCATAGAAATCGCTACGGACAATACATTTTAACAGGTTCGCAAAATTTTCTGTTAATGCAGCGGGTGTCCCAATCTTTAGCCGGCCGGGCAGCTTTGCTGACGCTTTATACATGCAGCGTGGCTGAAGTGGACGGCGCAAAGACAAAACCGCGATCGGAACCAAAGGATGTTGCGGATTGGATTTTAAGAGGCGGGTATCCGGAACCGAGGGCGAGAACGGATTTGGACCGAAAAACGTGGTGCGCAAGCTATATTCAGCTTTATTTGGAAAGGGACGTGCGCCACATTCTTAAGATCGGCGACCTTCGAAACTTTGAACGATTTATCCATCTGACGGCGATGCGCACGGGGCAAATTTTAAACATCAGTGATCTGGCGCGAGACACGGGTGTATCCGTGCCGACGGCCTCCCGCTGGCTTTCCGTAATGGAAGCAAGCTATCAAATCTTCCTTTTGCCTCCGTTTCATGCGAATTTGTCCAAGCGTTTGATTAAATCTCCAAAGCTTTATTTTGGAGATACGGCCTTGGCCACATATCTTATGGGAATTCACGATGCCGACGGGCTTCTTCACGGACCATCTTATGGCCCGCTTTTTGAAACGGCGGTCGTCCTGGAACACATTAAATGGGCAAGCCGGAACGAAAACCGTCCCAGTTTGACTTATTTTAGAACAAAAGATGGCATAGAAGTTGACATTATGATTGAAGATGGCGCCACTTTGCACGCCAGAGAGATAAAAACTTCCCGTACCTTGACAGCCCACTCTGCGAAAAATCTCATCAAAGCGGAGGATTTACTTAAAAAGCCTTTAATAAAGCAACTATTGGCTCCGGTTCCAAAACGGGCACTGGTTTCGGAAGGCGTGGAGGTGTGTCCGTGGCAAAGTTCGTGGAACTCCATGAACCGGTTTTAGTTATATCTGATTATCCGCACCCATCGGTAAGCATATATGAGATGCATCCACCCCTAAACTGCCGGGCATCTTTATTGCTAAGGAACAAGGTTCGCAAGGATTGGTATGAGAATGCCAAAGTTCAAAGTGATCGGAAAGACCGTCTCCGTCGGTATCGTGGTCTGAATCTCTGGGACGCAGCGCTGCCTTGCATGCAGGATCTGCGGGGATGGACTTAAGACAAGCTGCAAAGGTCTGTGCATAGCCATATACCAGGCAATCTGCGGTTTTTCTTCTGCACTCATCCTGAAGATTTCTTGGAATAGAGGCAAAATGTTCATCACAAAAGCTTGTGTTCGAATGGCGACGGTTTTTGCGCAAAGCGGCAGCGTCGTTTCCACTATTGCGAAAGCCGACAAAGGACAAATTACGCTAAAGGGGACTTTTGTTGATTTTAAATATGGCACAATGACAATGAAGGTGACGCGTACATAATTGCCGTGGGGACAAATGAAAACTTCACTCGTCTCTATGGATAAGCCTTTCGCTTTTTTCAATGTCCGCCCTAACGGGGACGAAAGAACGAAGCGCAATTCTACCTTGTTTTAAAGGACAACTTCGCTCTGCTCTAGCGCAAGCCTTTTTCTTTCATGACAGGGAGCAAAAACGGCTTGCGCTAGGCCTCGCTTGTTGTCTGTTGGCGGAGAGAGGGAGATTCGAACTCCCGAGAACCTTTGCAGGCTCTAGTGCTTTTCGAGAGCACCCGTTTCAACCGCTCACGCATCTCTCCGTCGTCCATTTTACAGCTAAATTGAGGTAAGCGTAACCTGTTCCTAATCAGATAAGATTTGACAGCTTTAGCATATTTCTGTTACTTTACCACGCCGATGAACGGACATAATACAACTGTAAACAAAATAGGCGGAGAGAACATGGCCAAACTTGACCAAGTTCTGGGCCTGATAAGCGTGCTGGAACGCCGCGGAGAAAACATGGTATTTGTGGTTTCCGCATTTAAGGGCGTTACAAATACGCTTATTGCGGCAATGGATGCGCTAAACGGTTTAGATTATTCGCAGGAAGATATTCAAAGGGCTTTTGCAAAAACGCATGAAATTCACACGGCTATTATTGAGAAATTTTTTCACGACGAATTTAAAGAACAGGCAAAACAAACATATGCTACGGCTTTTGATGTACTTACACAGTCGCTTTTGACCCACAAAAAAGTTACAAGAATTTTAATGCCCGTGGATGGATCTTTTCAGATGAGAGACCAAGTTATTGGTTTTGGCGAGCGCATGGCCGGAGCATTATTAAATCTGTATTGCGCACAAGAAGGAAAGCAGAGCAAATTTGTGGATGATGTGCGTTGCGATAAAGATGCCATGGGAAATGGAGTCATTTCTAACAGGAAATTACAAAAGGGAGTTCAGTCTGGCATCAAGACGGCATTGAACGGTACAAAGGCGGATATAATCAGGATTTTGGGAGGACATGTGGCGGGAACTCCCAGAGGAATTGCAATTGATGAAGGCCGTGGCTATAGCGATATAACGGCTGCGGATGCTGCTATTGCGCTTCAGGAAAAAGGGGAAGCTGTGAAAGCAACTCGTTTCTGGAAAGATGTCGATGGTGTATATACCACAAATCCAAAAGAATTGGATTTAACAAAAAACAAACCGGTTTTGCATCGGGATATTTCTGCAGAAGAAGCGCTGGAAAATGCAGCAGCGGGAAGCGGCCTACTAAATGTGCGTGCTCTTTCTCGCGCGCTTGAACATGATCTTGATTTGCAAATACGCAATATAAATAAAGCCGATCAAGATGTAGGCACAAATATAACGAGAGGCGACGTACTTACGCATCATGCCTTCAAAACAATAGTTGTTAATCCAAACATTGATAGTCTTACGGTCAATATTCCGGAAATGGCCGATCAGTATGGATTTGCGGAAGCCATTGCTAAAGCCTTTAATAAGCATGGCATAAGTCTGGATGGAATTTTCTCGGAAGGAACCAGTATCACTTTTAGCGTACCGATGCCGCAAGATGCTTCCGACATGGAAGCTTATCGTGAAAAAATCCGCAGCGTGCAGGCGGAATTAAAAGAAGTGGAAGTTAACGGAGAACGTTACGCGGCGCCGCAACCGCCAACGTGGAACAAAGGCAGGCTCGCATGTATTTCCATAATTGGTAAGGAATTGCGCGACCAGGTTGGCATTCTTTCCATGATCTCAGGGGTTTTATCGGCATGGGGGATAAATATTGAATGTGTGTCTCATGGCAGTTCCCAAACGCGCGTCAGCTTCTTGATAGATCAAGGCAAGAGCACGATGGCGGTTCAATTGCTGCACAGCATTTTCGTGGATAATGATCCGAAAGTGAAAAAACAATTCGTCGAAAGGCAGACCGAACGTTTGCAGGCGCTTACGAGGACTTTTCAGAGGTAAGAGTTTGACCGGCGGAGGGGGTGGGATTCGGTCACGCATAAAATGCTACGCATTTTTGCGCGACCCCGCCTCGCCCCGCTTAGCGGGGCTCCGGCATTCGAATCCCACCTGCTCTCGTGCTTGTCAGATTCCTTAAGTTTTTCAATATATCAACCCTGGCGGGGACGAAAGAACGAAGCTCAATTCCGCCTTGTTTTAAAGGACAACTTCGCTCCGCTCTAGCGCAAGCCTTTTTCTTCCATGACAGGGAGCAAAAACGGCTTGCGCTAGGCCTCGCTTGTTGTCTGTTGGCGGAGGGGGTGGGATTCGAACCCACGAGACCCTTGCGGGCCTAATAGTTTTCAAGACTATCCGTTTCAACCGCTCACGCACCCCTCCACGCTTTAATGTTACCATATTGCGTTTCGTTTTAAATTATGTAGGTATATAACCCATTATATGAAATTTTATCAAGCACATGTAGTGCAAGAAGTCAGAAAAGACAGGGCAAAAGGCTTATCCATCAGAAAGCTCTCCAGAAAACATAATATATCGGAGAGCAGCATATCTCGATGGGTGCGCGACCTTGAAGGGCACCATTTTGCTTTTAAAAGAGCCAGAGAGAGGGTCATTACATGGAAGAAAAAAATCGAACATATCGGGCGGGAATTCCCCATTGATAAAACTTCCGCAAAGATATTGCTTTCTCTGCTTTATTGGTGTGAAGGTTCCAAATATCCCATGGAAAGCTGCGTTTCTTTTACCAATAGCAATTGGAAATTGTCAAAAACGTTTATAGAACTTTTGCGCTCGTGCGACGGTATTCAAGAGGATAAATTCAGGGCGCGTCTGCAAATTCACACTACGCATTCTTATAAAAAACTATTACGCTTCTGGAGTAACCTGTTAAATATACCGCCAAATCAATTCAATAAGCCAACAATAACAAGGCCCACAAAGAATATGAAAAGATTGGATTACAGAGGGACATGTACTATTAAGTATTATGATGTTACTATTCTCCTGGAGATTACGGGGATCTTTGAATCTTTCTCGGAACGTTTTTGGAGAGGTACCCAAGAGGTTGAAGGGGAGAGTTTGCTAAACTCTTAGGTCGGGGTTTCCTGACGCGAGGGTTCGAATCCCTCCCTCTCCGCCAAGTTTTGGAGCTTCACCATAATCCGTGAAGTAGAGGGTGTTTTTTTGGCATAACAAAAGGGGAAACTGGCAACCTGGAAGTTCAGAAAGGCATTGACAATAAAAACGGGGGTCAAAAAATTTTTTAGGAGAAAACCTATT
>JACRID010000032.1 GCA_016220145.1 Candidatus Peregrinibacteria bacterium | reverse complement strand
GCATTTATTGCAATATTTATTTTTGGCGCAATCACGCCGGCAAAGAGGTGGATTATTTGGAAGAACGGGATGGAAAAATAAGCGCTTTTGAATTTAAATGGGGCAGCGGCAAGTATCGCCCGCCGGAGGATTTTATGCGGGTATATGGCGTCAGTGAGGTGGAAGTGATAAATCGGGAGAATTTATTGGAGTTTATTTTTTAAAGCGAGGCGGCGTAACAAAAATCCATCCGCCAATGAGGCGGATGGATTTTTGTTGGCAACTCCACGTCCACTTTTGGTATTGCGCGCCGCAGTTGGAGCAGAGGAAGATTGTGTTTTCTTTTGACACACTTAAAGGGAAGCGGCCGCAGCTTCGGCTAGAGCTTTGTGGCCAGTTTTTGAAGGGTGAAGTCCGTCTTTTGTCCAGCCACTTTTTGCGGCGCCGGGATCATTTGTATCAACTGCCAATGAATAGTAATCTATTATTTCGTCTATCAGATTACCCTGCTGGCTTTTGATCCAAGAATTAACATTTTCAGTAATAGCTTGATCAGGAGGTGTCCAGGTAGGATATGTTTTCCACGGTATGATGGTTATGGCAGTGACTTTTAATTGTTGGTTTTTGCCAAAATTGTAGATATTGGTTAGTCTTTTTTTAATTGCGTTTTCGTTTACTCCACTAGCGATGTCGTTTACTCCTCCGAGAATAAACAAATCAGTAAATCCTTCGCTTTGGAGGTTTTGTTTGTCCTTAATTTGATCATACATCCATAAAGTTTGTTCGCCGGATTTGGCGATTTTTTCAAAACTGATTTTTCCCCCGCACCCTTTTTGTAATTGGTCAATATATGAATTAGCATCAGCGGTTATTGAATCACCAACAGCCAAAATTTTGTGTGGTGAAGAAGGGCATGACGCCGTCCAATCGGTTCCTCCCGCGGTTGGTTTACTTGTGTCTGTGGTTGAGTCAGTTGCGTTTGTGGAATTAATATTTGGTAGGCCGCTTTTAAATGGGCATTTAGTCAGATCAGAGTTTTCCGGAGCTGTTTTGAAGCTAGAAGCGCCGAGCTGTTGTATGACACCGGTCACACTTTTAGCAAAATTCATTTTTCCTAGACTGCAATTACCGGGTGGTGAAGCCATCCATTTATTTATATCACATCCGATTTTTAAAAGAGAACTCAAAGCCCCTGGACCGCAATTGTGGCCAATATAGAGCATGAAAAATTTATCCGGAGCTGAAGTACTGGAGCAAGTTCCTTCTATTTTTGCTACATTTTTGTCTGCGAGCAACGCGGCATAGGCATTGTTAACCCAAGGGTTTGTAAGGCCGGGTGAATCGCAATAAATATCCCATTTGATTTTCTTGAGTGCATCTTTGCAGTAAGGTTGAAAAACCTGGAAAAGGCCGATAAATTTACCTGTTTTGCCTCCTTTGGCCTCAGGATTTAAACCAGATTCTTTATAGGCGAAAGCTTTGTAAATTCTCCAATCTATGCCCGCGCAATTGGCAAAGGCTTGAAAGGTCGCATCATAAGCCGTAGTTGCAAGCCCCTTGGCAGAACCTGTAGTTGGTGTAGCTGGTGTAATTGGATCATGATTTTCAAACACCATGGATTCAATAGGTATTTTTTCCAAATACCTCACCCGCAAATTTTTAAACTCCACCAGATTCGGATTGATGGTGTATAAAATAAAATATGAAGATACGGCGATGAAAAGCCCCATAAGCGATTGGCCGATGCGAGTTTTAGCATGAGTGATTTTTTCCGCTTCGCCACCGGATATTGCCCAGTCAAATCCGTTTTTTATTATCATCGCGGTCGCGATAATACCGGCGACAATGATGAGGTATTTATAAATCGCGCCGATGTATTCACCGAGAAACGGAATGTAAAGGTAGTTGCCGTCAGGTTCTTTAATCGTTTTGCCTTCAGAAAAAGACAGACCGGGAATAGCGATTTTTGGCTGGGGTTTTTTTACGATATTATCTATCTCGCTGTATGATTGCGTGATTACTGCCGATGAATCAAGCAGTAAATCCGCGACAATTTCTGAGATCGAACCGGTTTTTTTTGTCTGGATTGGGAATTGAGTTTTTTCAATATCTTGGTTTAAACAATAGTCCAAATCCCAAGTTGAGTTAGCTCCGTCTTTGCAGATCCAGTTCTCTTTGGTATCGCCATAAACATCCACGCAATCCTGTTCATCGTCGCAATCACAAAAGGACAGTGTTTTACCTTGAGGATCGGTTTTTGAGCTTTCCTCGCAATCGCCGCTCGCGCATTCAACATTATATAAACATTCTGAACCAATAGTTTTTAAATCCTCCGCGTTAACAGTTGAGACTCCGATTAGCGGCGATATAAAAAGCAAGAGGATGAAAAAGCTAATTAGTTTTTTCATATTTTAGAGATAAACCAAGAATACTTGAGAGCTTTAGTGATTTCTGCCGTTGGAATGGCATTGGGCATAATAAATTGTCCCCCGTCTTGTTGGCAGACGGCGGCAAAGCTTTGTTGGTCTTTGGGCGGTTTTGGCAGATTTTTGGAGTAAGTTGGAAAATATTTTGGAAAGTTGATCTCTTCTTTGGTGCAATAAAAATTTTTATTAGGATCATTAACAGCAAAAAGGGTTCCATTGTCGTTGACCGCGGTGAGGACAACGAAATGGCCCAGTTTAGTGAAAATAGAAGGGGTTCCCATTGATGCCAGAACGGGGTGGTTTGCCTTAAGATGAGTGATAATTTTATTTATATTATTTCCAAGTGGTTCGGCTTTGAAGCCAAATTGATTTAAAAATTCAGCTGTGAATACGGAATGTTTAGTGCCGTTTAATCCGACATATTTATTTTTATTTTGCATTATTAATTCCGCCAATTTTCCAGGGTCAGTATCCATATTGTAATATTTTAAAATCATGGCAAGAGCAGTGGGGCCGCAACCAGCGATCATGACGTTTCCACCAGCACTTAACCCATACGGTACATTAGAATAATTTTTTTGTTTAAAAAGAGGCACGCCAAGAGGGGAAGTTTCTCCGTCGAGGGCGGTAATATCCGCATTAGATACATCAAGATCTGCCTTGGTAGTATCCAATTCTTTTTTTTCCAAATACCTCACCCGCAAATTTTTAAACTCCACCAGATTCGGATTGATGGTGTATAAAATAAAATATGAAGATACAGCGATGAAAAGCCCCATAAGCGATTGGCCGATGCGAGTTTTAGCATGAGTGATTTTTTCCGCTTCGCCACCG
>JACRID010000031.1 GCA_016220145.1 Candidatus Peregrinibacteria bacterium | reverse complement strand
GGAATTGTTATTATGGCGACCCTGAACGCGGTGAAAAGAAAGCTTTCGCTGAATTTAAAGAAAAAGTAAAAAATGAAGCGCATTTTGAGCCCTTTTTGCCGATTTCTTTTGGCGGCACGAGCTTTATTTACTTAAAAAAGGCTTTGATGGGCAAAGAGATTTTGTAAATTTGGTATGTCTTTTATTAAGAAATTTTCATTTTTTCTTTTACCTCCGGTTTTTCAGTCATTCATTGCAATCGCTGTTTTGCCTATTGCGACACGGATGCTAGGCCCCGAAGAATATGGGGTTTTTGCGTTATTATCATCACTAACGGCATTTGGAACCGTATTCGCATCAGTTGGAGCAGGCTATTTGGTTGCGGCTCATTATCCGGTAATAAAAGATGAAGAAAAAAAGAAAATGGTTGCTTCAATACTCGCGTTTGGATTGGGAATCGCAATAATATTTTCTTTTATAGTTATACTTTTGTGGCCGGCTATAGGTAATCAATGGGCAGCATTCAGTTCAATACCAAAATTGGCGCTTTTCTTGTCATTGATATCAATGGTATTGAGTGTGACCTGGACGTTATCCATTGATGTCATCACTATGGACGGTAAGGCAAAACTTTTTGCCTCCGTTTTAATAAGCCAATCAATTATAAATGCGGCTGCTATTGTTTTCGGACTATATGGTCTTAAAATTGGAATGCTTTCTTTGTTTGCAGGCAGCGTAGCCGGCTCGGCTATATTATTTATTGGTGCTTTATTTGCACTGTGGCCTTACCTTGGCGGATTTATGTCTTGGCAGTGGGTCAAAAGAATATTAAGGCTTACTGTTGCAACGTTGCCAGCCAATTTATTGGAAAATTTGCAGACATTCGTCGAGAGGTCGGTTTTGTCTATAAATGTTGGGATAGCTCAGCTTGGTCTGTATACACATTCACAGCAATACAGGAGTCTTGCCATGATGACGGTAAAGGCTGCGGCTCGCACCGTTCAGCCACTAACTCTTGAAGAAGCAAGATCGGAGGATTTACTTTTTCCCAAAACAAAACAAACATGGGATGCTATGTATATAGTGCTTACGTTTGGAGGCCTTTTATCCGTGACAGTTGGTCGTGAAATTATCTCGCTTTTGACCAATGGCAAATTTGCTGATGCGTATGTTTTTGTGGTTTTTTGGATGATATATTTATTGATACAAAATGCAGGAAAGCCCCACACCGGCGTATTCTTGGCGTTTGATCGCGGTCCGGCTTATGCTCGCATTCAAATCGCTACTTATATAATTGGTTTAATATTACTGGTTTTACTTGTGCCGATTTTGGGTATTTCAGGAGCTTTCATTTCCATATTCGCGCAAATGACAATTTTCCGCGTGTGCATACAAATAAAAGTAAAAGAATATAAAAAAGTCCCGTTTCAGGACGGATGGATTATATTCGGAATAGCATTTATACTTCTTGCCTTTTTAATTTCATGGGGTCTTAAATTAAATCTTATTTATAATCTTATTCTATTGTTGGTAATGACGTCTTTGCTTTTGTTTTTTGCAAGAAGTATTGTTAAAGACGCCATGTCGATAATATTGAAAAATATTACTGTATGATAAAAGAAAAGTGTCCGATATGCGGCGGAAATCTTAATGACGTGCTTTTAACAATCACAAAGCCAGATAGATTCGAAATTGCGGTCGGCATTAAAGAAGAGGGCTATAAACGCCAATGGATCAGGTGCGCCGGATGCGGTGTGGCAATTGATGTTCATGATGCCAAGAATCTGGAATTGGTTGAAAAATTGGCAAGCGCCTACTATGCCGTCGATTTTAAAAATTCTTCAATATAAAGATAAATATGAAAAAGTGATGTCGCTGCCGCCGGAAAAATCCGACAATGCGCAGCGTGTTATTAGAATTCATAATTTTATCGCTTCTTGGCCGCAAATAAATCCAGGCGCTGTGTCAAAAGTTTTGGATATAGGAGCCGGCACGGGCGTTTTTCTTGCGCGCTTTTTGGAAGAAGCTAAAAAGAGAAAATACAATTGGAACGGTGTCGCGGTCGAGTCTGATCCGATTGCGTCCGATCATTTAAGATCATTGAAATTATTTGATGTAATTGAAGGTGAGTTTCCGATCAGCGGAAGTCCTTTAAATAATTTTGATCTTTGCACGCTAAATAAAATAGTTGAACATATACCTGAACCGGTGCAGTTCCTCAAAAAGGTAGCCGAAGCTCTTTCTCCCAAGAGCGGACTTTTATACATAGAAGTTCCGGATGAGCTGACCATTAATTATAGGCCGCCAGTTGACAATATATTGGGTTCATTGCACCGTCACCTATATAATCCACGCAGTTTGGCCTATTTATTGGATGCCGCCGGCTTTGAAACTATAGAGGTAGTCAGGTTATTTGAGCCTAGCGGGAAGATTTCAGTTGCCGCTTTTGCAACTTTGAGGTCTGCTATACATTCGCTAGTTGCTAAGTAGGCATTTATGGTATAGAATCAGCTTCCGTTTTATGAAGACTTTTATTATCGCCGAATTCGGAATGTTGCACGATGGCAGTTTCGGGAACGCGTGCAAGATGGTGGAAACAGCCAAAGAGTGTGGTGCTGATGCGGTTAAGTTTCAGACTCACATTCCTGAAGCAGAAACTTTGCCAAATGCTCCAATGCCGCCGTTTTTTAAGGGAGAACCGAGGTGGGAATATTTTAAGCGCACCGGCTTTACGCTAGAGCAATGGGATAAGTTAAAGAAATATTGTGATGAAGTTGGAATTGAATTTATGTCTTCGCCTTTTTCTGTCGAGGCGGTTGAGTTGTTGGAGAAGGTTGGAATGAAGCGCTATAAGATTCCATCCGGGGAGGTTACTAATTTGCCGTTCCTGGAAAGGGCAGCTAAAACTGGCAAACCGGTGCTGCTCTCTTCAGGTATGAGTTCGTGGCAAGAACTTGATGAGGCTGTGGCAACTTTAAGAAAAGCAGGAACTAAAGATTTAACAGTTTTTCAATGCACCAGCATTTATCCAACGCCGTCTGAGAAAGTCGGTTTGAACGTGATGCTTGATATGAAGAAACGTTATGAATGCCACATTGGCCTTTCCGATCAATCTTTGACGAATAACGCTTGCCTCGCAGCTGTTACTCTTGGTGCCAACGTGATAGAGAAGCACATAACTCTTACCAAGAGATGTTATGGCAGTGATGCAAAGCATTCGATCGAGCCTGAAGAATTTACGGAATTGGTCCGCGGCGTGCGCGAAATCGAAAAAATGCTGGAAAATCCTGTGGATAAGAATGATTTATCGGCTTTTCTAGAAATGAAACGTGTTTTTGAAAAAAGTGTGGTCACTTTGGTTGATGTTCCTGCCGGTGCTGTTTTAACAGACAAAATGTTGGGGATTCGCAAACCAGGTTCCGGTATTGCCCCAAGGCGTTACAAAGACTTGATTGGTCGCAAAGCCAAGCGCGAAATAAAAGCGGGGCAAACGCTTCTAGATTCTGATGTGCAATAAATTACGATATGGCTAAAAAAATCTGCGTTGTTATAGGTTCACGCGCCAATTACGGCAGCATAAAATCCGCGATGCGCGCAATTAAAAACCATCCTGAACTGGAATTGCAGGTGGTGGCAGCCGCGTCTGCGCTTTTGGACAGATACGGTGCCGTTGCAAATTTGATAGAGAAAGACGGATTTACAATAAATTCCAAAGTTTATGTTTTACTTGAAGGTGAAACTTTGGTGACGATGGCAAAGTCCACGGGTATTGGCTTAATGGAATTTACGACCGTTTTTGATCAATTGAAGCCGGACGTAGTTTTAACTGTCGGGGATCGTTTCGAAACAATGGCTACAGCTGTTGCTGCGGCTTATTTAAACATCCCGCTGGCCCAAACTATGGGTGGAGAAGTTTCCGGAACAATTGATGAAAGTATCCGCCATGCTGTTACAAAACTGGCTCACATACATTTCCCGGCATGCCAGGATGCAAAAGATCGCATTATCAAAATGGGAGAAGAGCCGGCAAATGTTCACTTGGTAGGTTGTCCGAGAATGGATCTTGTCGCAGAGGTTCTAAAACAGGGAACCGATATCGCCAATGATCTTTTTAAGCTTGGTGTCGGCGGCAATTTTGATTTAAATAAGCCTTTTGTCGTGGTCTCACAACATCCTGTTACTACGGAATATGGAGACGGCGAAAAGCAGATAACGAAAACTTTAATGGCCGTTCAATCTCTTGGAATATCGGCGATTATACTTTGGCCAAATGCTGATGCAGGATCGGAACACGTTGCGCGCGGCATTAGAAAGTTCAGAGAGCACAACGATGATTCGAATATGCATTTCTTTAAAAATTTGCCGACGGAGGTTTATATAAAATTGTTGGCAAAAACCGCTTGTTTGGTTGGAAATTCAAGTTCAGCAATTCGTGAAGGTTCTTTTATTGGAACACCAGCTGTTAATATCGGTTCACGCCAACAGGGTCGCCAGCGCGGTGCAAATATTATTGATGTTGATTACGATAGAAATCACATCGCAGATGCAATAAAGCATCAATTATCACACGGCAGGTATAATGCAGAGCCGATCTATGGCGATGGACATGCCGGAGAAAGAATCGCGGATATTCTTCATAAAGCGACTGTGTCCGTCCAAAAGCGAATAACTTACTGATATTATGGAGATTTTGGGAATTATTCCGGCACGTGGCGGCTCAAAATCAATTCCGCATAAGAATATAACCAGTATCGCTGGTAAACCTTTGCTTGCTTATACATGCGAGGCTGCGATTGGGAGTTCGCGCCTGACCCGTGTGATTCTGGATACGGATGATCAAGAGATCGCGGAAGTTGGTAGAAAATATGGTGTTGAGGTTCCCTTCATTCGTTCTAAGCAATTGGCTCAAGATGACACCTTGATGATTGATGTTATTTTGGGTGCTGTTAAAATTCTAAATGATAAGGAAAACTATTCGTCGGACGTTATTGTGCTTCTGCAGCCGACTTCGCCCTTGCGCACTTCTAAGAATATTGATGATGCAGTTGAGCTTTTACTTAAAACTGGAGCAGATTCCATGGTTAGTGTTGTTAAGGTTCCACATCGGTTTAATCCAGGTTCCGTTATGTCTTTGGAAAATGGGCGCTTGGTTAATTTTCAAAAAACGCAGGATTTGCTTCGTCGGCAGGATAAATCGGATTTTTTCGGCAGAAACGGCCCGGCAGTTTTGACTGTAAAAACGGATTGGCTCCTTAAAAAACGCAATTTTTATGGCGGCGACACAAGGCCTCTTGTCATGAATGAAGAAGATTCTATAGATATAGATACGCCATTTGATTTGAAAATTGCCGAGTTTCTCCTAAAATGCAGGAAGTGAATTTATGGATTTAAAGAAGGTGGCTATAAAACTAGTGGATAAAGTGCCTTTTTTGCTTTATTTGACTGATGTTGTGAGTTTAATGGCGCATCCGGTTGAGCAATTCTCCTTGTGGACGGATTATTTCAAAACTCGCCAGGATGCGGCTTTTTTGCGGACTTTTGAATTAAAACATTCTCCTGACAAGATAGCGTTGTTAGTTTTGGCAAGCGACATGGTTTACGAGATAAAAATACAGGCTATGCTTGCTACCGGTTTAAAGTTGCAAGGTTGGAAAGTGGTGATTTTGTTATCTCGTCGTTACGTTTGGGCTCATCGGTACATGAAGGCCTTTGGAATAGGCGATTTTGTGCATTGGGAAGACGTAAAATTGAATTCAAAGGAGAAGGAAAATTGCAACAATGATGCAAAGGCATTTTTATCTGTGCCGATGACATTTCAATCTGTAAAAAAATGGATTTATAAGGGGGCATTAATAGGGCCACAGGTGATTTCTTCCGTATCTCGAAAGCTGATGATCGGCGCTCCTGATGTTAAAGATCCGATTGTGCAGAAAAACCTTCGTGAACTTTTGCCGGAGACACTGGAAGCCGTTCATTTAGCTGGTCATTTGTTGGATAAGGTTAAGCCCAATTTAGTTAGTCTTATTGAGGCTAACTATGCGTTGATGGGTGCGCTTGTAGATACCGCCATAAGCAGGAAAATATCTGTTACTCAGACGGTGCAGCCGGCACGTGACGACGCGATGATGTTTAAAAAACTTAATAAAGAAACGTGCAGAATTCATCCGGCATCTGTTGCGAAAAGTTCGCTTGATTTTGTGGCTAAGATGCCGTGGACTGAAAAACAAGAGAAGGATTTATGGCAGGAGTTTGGGAAGCGCTACGGCGGGGCTTGGTTTTTGCAAAGTAGGAACCAACCGGGAGTAAAAGAAAAAACGCGCGACGAGATCATTCAACAATTGCAACTTGATCCGGCAAAAAAGAACGCGGTGGTGTTTTCTCCAGTGCTTTGGGATGCAAACCTGTTTTATGGAGAGGATTTATTTGAAGATTTTGGCGATTGGTTTATTCAAACTGTAAGAGCAGCGTGCGCAAATCCAAATGTTAACTGGATTATAAAACTTCATCCGGCAAATGCATGGAAGCGTGCCAGAGAAAATGTTGTCAGCGAATTGGCTGAAATTACCTTAATTAGAAAACATATTGGGGTTTTGCCTTCGTACGTGAAATTGCTTTTTCCCGACACGGATATTAGTACTTTTTCTTTGTTTAAGTTTGCCGATTATGGGCTAACGGTGCGTGGAACAATTGGAATGGAGTTGCCGTGCCTTGGGGTGCCAGTTTTTACGGCTGGGACCGGTCGTTTCTCGGGTTTGGGATTTACGGTCGATTCTAAATCAAAGGAAGAATACCTTGAGCGTCTTTCCAAAATTCAAGAATATCCTAGATTGAGTGAAGAACAGACTTTGTTGGCAAAACAACATGCGTATTGCGCCTTTAAATTGCGTCCTTGGATTATGAAAAGCTTTAAAGCTCAATTTAACTACAAGAAAAAAGGAGTTCACCCACTAGACAATAATCTGTTTTTTACTGTTAGTTCTATAGACGAAATAACAGCAAACGGTGATTTAGCAAAATGGGCTGCTTGGGCAGGGGACGAAAATAAAGTTGATTATTTGGACACGGATGCTGAAACGAATTCAGCATGACATTCTTCGACAGGCTCAGGATGACAAAAAAATCGCCCCGCCCAGAGGTGTCCGCAATGACAAAGCGCACTCCGTTACGCTGCGTGCGCGGCCAACAACCTTGCCAACCTGGCCTTCTTGTTTGAGGCGTTGTTCTTGTGCAACAGGTGGTTCTTAGCAGCTTTGTCGATCAGGCTTGTGACAACAGGTAATTTCACCTTAAACTCGGCGAAGTTCTTTTCTTGCGCAAGCTTGATAATGTCTTTAAACGCAGTCTTGAACCTGTCTTTTTCAATGCGATTTGCAGCGCGGTGTTTGGCTGACTTGCGAAGATCCTTAATTGAAGCTTTTATTACTGGCATAGCGGGCTATACTATAAGAGTTCAAAAGGCAAAAGTCAAAAGGCAAAAGCGCATTGTATAAGGTAAGAAGTTGCTCTGTATGAATAAAAATGTTGTTATAGTAGTTCCCAAGGAGATAGTTCTGGCGTCCAAGAGTCCGTGGCGCAGGCGGTTACTGAAAAAACACGGCGTTTTGGCGCGCATTCATATCAGTAATTTTGATGAGAAGAAGACTGGAAATCCGCGTGCGCTGGTAATTCACAATGCCTGTGGAAAGGCCGAAACCGTCGCAAAACATTATAAAAATTCCATTATTATAGGCGTTGATACCATCGGTGTTTACGGCAAATTTGTTTTGGGGAAGCCAACCGACAGGGCTCACGCGAAAAAAATGCTTCAAACCCTTTCCGGCAAAAGGCATAAAGTTATTTCCGGACTATGTTTGATAGATACTTCAACCGGCAAAAAAGTTTCCGGGAGCGCCGTTTCTTATGTGACTTTTAGGAAACTTGGCAAGGAGGAATTGGAAAAGTATTTGGACTCCGGACATTACAAAGGCAAAGCTGGTTCGTACGCAATTCAGGGCCGAGCGAAAGGGTTTGTGGAGCGTGTTGAAGGCGAGATTTCCAATGTGGTTGGGCTGCCGATTGAGTACTTTAAGAAAATGCTTGTGGATTTGTCATCGCCGATTTAATCGGCTGGATCCCCGCTCAAGGCGGGGATGACAGGGGCATGCTCATGACATCCTTCGACAAGCTCAGGATGACGGTGGCGCGAATTCAGGATGACATTTCGCATTTCATTTGTTACAATTAATTCCACTATGGGACGTGGAAGTAGATTAGGTTGGCTATTTGGACTCATCTTTGGCACCGTATTTGGTGTTCTTTTTGCGCCGCGTAAGGGCAAAGAGCTCAGAGAAAAAATGAAATCCGAACGCAAGAAGGGCAAGTTTGGAATTGCTCCGCTAAAGGACGACATGCAGCATCTTGGGCAAGAATTAATGGCAATGGCCAAGGATTTTTATCATTCCGAAACGGTTAGCGACATTGTGGAAAAGGGCCGCGGCAAGGTGAAGGAACTTTCCGGTGATTGGGTTGATGAAGTCGCCGATTTTCACCGAACCCGCATTAAGCCTTTGCAGCAAGAAGTCAGCGACAAGATCAAATTTGTGAAAGGGGAGTTTGATGCGCAATTTATGAAGGGAGAAAAAACCGTTAAAGCGGCGAGCAGGCAGGCAAAGACGTTAAACAGGAAGATAAAAAAAAGCGTTTTGATCGGAAAGCGCGCCGCGAAGGAAATAAAGAAGACGATTAAGGTTAAATAGATTGCTTCGCGGGGCTCGCAATGACATCCTTCGACAGGGCTTCGACGAGCTCAGCCTGACATTGCTTAGGACGACAGAATGACAAATTCAAAAGCCCCCCGTGATGCGGAGGGCTTTTAACGTTTTTAGGTATCCATGGATTGTTTCCGCCCCGCCTAGCGGGGATTGCCATGACACAGGCTTATTCCTGCTCCTGCAGCATCTTTAGCATCAATTGCATCATCTGCTGTTTCTGTGCTTTTGTAAGTTTTGACGCAGCCTTTTTCTTTGCTGTAGTGGTTTTTTTCGCGGTTGAGGTTTTTGCAGTTGATGTCTGTGCCGAAAGCGCGGATTGACGTTGATTCATCCCCTGTATCACCATCACCTGGTCATCAATCTTTTTACTTAAAGCATCTATTGTTGCTTGATTTTGGGCTCTTAATAGTTGTGCCTTTAGTTCCTGCAATTCGGCAATCGCCTTATCGGTAGCGGTTTTCTGGTCCGCAAGCTGCTGTCTTAGAAGGGCCATTGTAGGATCCGATTGCTGGGTCGACGATGACGGCTGTTGGGCCGGCAGCGCAGCCGGTCTTTCGGCCGCGGCTTTTTCAATGGCGGCCTTGGCGTCGGCCTTTGTTTCGGCCAATCTTTGCTTCAAGTCCTGCAATTCTTTTTCCGCCGCCGCGGCTTTTGTGGCGGAAAGCTGTTCGCCAAACGCCTTTTCTTTCGCGGCGATCTGCGCCTGCAAATCTTTGACTGCTTTGTCGTTTGCAGCCTGAGTTTCATTCAATTTATCTTGCCAGGCTTTATCTGCGGCGACTTTATCGGCGGCGATCTTGTCGGCTGCGGCCTTATCTGCGGTTGATTTTACCTGATCCGCTGCCGCCTGATCCGCTGCTGATTTTGCAGCCGTCGCTTGAGCGTTAAGCTGATCTTGAAGCGACTGAATTTGCGCATTCTTGTTAGTCACAGCATCAATAGCCTGTTTTTCAACTACCATATAGTTATAAGCTGCCAAGGTCGATGGCGCGGAGAAGTATGAAAAAAGTTTATTATTTAAAGTGCAGCTCGTAAGGTAACGAAGATCCGTTGATGTGTAGTTTGTATTTGGTATTCCTCCAAAAGAAGTACAGGCATTGCTGAACACTTGAAGGTTTGCAATTTGTTTTTTTATCCAACCGTACATCTCTGCGATCTGTGCATAATTTTCTTTAGTGTACTCGTTGGTAACGACATAAGTCTTACCTGTGCTTTGGTTTTGTATAAGAGCGCCCGGAGTTTCCGTTAAAGTTGAAAAATTACAGTTTGCTCCTCCGGCGGTTCCGGCAGCGTTTCCCCTGTCTACCCATCCGCCGGTACCTATGCCGGCAGCATATGGATATAAAACTCCGTTATACAGAGATCCGGCATTTGTACATAACCTGGCCATTATGTCACGATTTGTGAATAACAGGCATTTGTTATTTGTAAATGTTGCTGCGGAACCACCCATGATAAGACATAATTCTTTCATGCTATTGGATGTGTTGTATGCCTTCATTAGGCCATCGTAGCCGGAAAATGTTGTTCCAAAAAAGTTGCAAATTCCGGCGGTGTTGTCCCATGAAGCGCCGTTTTCCGTCCAGCCGCTGCTGAAGGCGGTGGCGTCTGAACAAAGAACTCGCAATTTTATATTTTTAAGGTCGTCAATATTATCGATTGTGCCGACCTTATCTATTGAACATTGGTTGTTCGCGAATGTGCCTGCGGCCTTTTTACATTCAGTCGCAAATAATGCCGAATTAAGATCATCGTTCGATTTTATAACTGTTGAATTCCCGGCAATCACTATTGAACAGACACCGTCGACAAACGCGCCACCGTTGCTTGAACATCCGGTCTGAAGGGCCGTAAAATCGGCGTTTCCCTTTACAAGAGTGTCTACCGTGTCAAAAGTCTTGCTGTAAATTTTACATTTACCATCATCGCCCCATTTTGCTATCGAAATGTCGTCGCAGGCGGTTTTAAATTTTGCCTGCGCGATTTCGGCGACATAGGTGACCTTAACGCCGTTATATTCGCAGTGGCTGCTTGGTGTTGGTGGGGCGACCACCGCTTCCGCGGCGGGTTGCGCCGCAGGTTGTTCGGCCGCTGCCGGCTGCGGTGTTTCATCTGTCGAGGCGGTAGTATCCGCCATCGCGAATTTTGCCGGAAGGCTTGCCGTGTCTTTCACCCATTTCCCGCCGTTTGATTCACATGAAGATGCATCTTCCACCTTTGGACCCGCAAATACATCGCCGGTCATGCTGCCCTTAAAAAGGCCGGTGTTGCCGAATATCACTGCGAGCACCAACGCTGCGGCCACGGCTCCGCCTAAAAGTTTGAGGCGTGATTTTTTCGGTTTGCCGAGAAATGGATTCGGTGCGCCGGAATTTGTCGATATCGGGTCCATATTTATGTTTTTGTTAGGGGGGTAGAGAGGTATGGAAGTAGATTGTAGGGGATTGTTTGCGCGTTATTTACGTCATCCCTGACCCTGATATACATCAGGGCAAGCTTGATACGGAATCCGGCTGTCATTCTGTCCCGCTCAGCGGGATCAGAATCAGGTCGCGAAACCCTGAAACGAGTTCAGGGCAGGCAAGTTCAGGATGACGCCCTTCGACAGGCTCAGGGTGACATTTAATGTTTTTTTCTTTTTCTAAACACATAATACAGTCCGTTCGCCGCGGAAATCAGGACAGGATAGAGGAGCGCTTCAGGGCCCGTTTTGCCTTGGATATATGAGCCGTGAAGTTTTTTTGCGTTGTCCGCAGCCTTTGCGGCCGCGGCCAGTGCGGCTGCGGATGCGCCGGCATTTACCGCCGCGCCATTATTGACTTCCGCCGCATTGAAAGCGCCGGAATTTGCCGCGCCTGCGTTGAAGGAAGCGGAACCCTGTGAACCGGCGTTTGCCGATTCATTTGGGATGACGGTAAAGCCACTCTGCGCCGCCAGGTCGGATACATTTTCTTCGGATCCGTCAGCGCTTGTCGCGCCGGTCGGTTTTTGAGTTTTCGGTTTGGATTTTGAAGCTTCTTTGGCGGGCGCTTTTTCAGGCGTTTTTGCAGGTATCTTTTTAGTCACTTTGTCGGCTGAAACAGCTACCGTTTGGACAGAGCCTCCGGAGCCGGAATTGCCACCCGAGCCCGCGCCCGAACCGGAACCGGATGAGCCTGTTCCGGCGGAACCCGCACTTGCACCCGAACCGGAACCCGTTGCCGGCTGCCGGCTGCTCGCAACACTCTGCGCGGGGATGTTTATAATTATTGGCTGATTATTGCCGCCCGCTGCGGCCAATTGCGATTGCATATTGCTCATTTGGCTTGTCAACGCGGCGATCAGTCTGTTTAAAGAATCGATCTGGCTGCTGTTATTGCCCTGTGCCTGGGCTGCCGCAAGTTTGTTTTGCAGATCTGCGACCGTGCCGGCAAGTTGAGAGATTTGCTGTTCATTGCCTTCAAATTTGCAATTGTTGCCCTCGACTTTGCCATGAACCACTCCGCATGCGGCTACAAATTCTTCACGGTCTTTTTTGGCCTTGGCTTCGGCTGCCGCTTTTGTTTCGGCGGCTATCTTTGCTTCCTCTTCAGCCTTGATTCTTGCCTCCTCTTCAGCCTTGGCCTTTTCTTCGGCCGCTTTTTGGGCTGCCGCTGCGGTG